>JBCBGX010000097.1:0-8844 GCA_038526325.1 Pseudomonadota bacterium
CCTGGAGGCGACGGCACCTATCGTATGATCGACCGAGCGGTGATGGATGCGATTGGTCCGAAAGGGCGGCTTATCAATGTTGGACGGGGCTCATCGGTAGATGAGGCCGCATTGATTGCGGCCCTCGCCGAAGGGACGTTGGGCGGGGCCGGTTTGGATGTGTATGAGAACGAACCACACATTCCGGAGGCACTGCGCCAGATGACCAATGTTGTGCTTTTGCCCCATGTGGCCAGCGCCAGTCTTGAGACGCGGCAGGCGATGGGTGATCTTGCCGTTGACAACCTGATCGCATGGAAAGAGGGGCGACCGCTTTTGACGCCTGTGCCCGAAAGCGCATCCTTGCTTTAACGTCCCATCCAACCGCCATCAACGACGAGGATCTCGCCGTTGACATAATCAGAAGCGGCAGAGGCCAGGAACACGGCTGGACCGCCGAAATCTGAAGGCGTGCCCCAACGCCCTTGCGGAATGCGTTCGAGAATGGATTTAGAGCGTACCGGATCATCTTGAAGGGCCTGCATATTGTCCGTTGCGATGTAACCCGGTGCGATGGCGTTCACATTGATGCCATGCGGGGCCCACTCATTGGCCAAGGCCTTGGTCAACTGACCAATCCCACCTTTCGAAGCTGCATAGCCGGGCACAGTGATCCCGCCCTGAAAGGTCAGCAAAGATGCCGTAAAGATAATTTTTCCAGTCCCGCGCGCGACCATGCCCCGGCCAATCTCTCGGCTCAGAACAAATTGTGATGACAGGTTCACATCGATCACCTCGTCCCATAGGTCGTCACCGTGTTCAGCGGCGGGTTTGCGCTTTATGGTGCCTGCGTTATTGACCAGGATATCCGGCGCGTGACCGTCATCGGCGACCTGGGCCGCGAACGCGCGCACGGCCGATCTATCTGAGAAATCACATCTGTAGGCCGTGAAGTTGCGCCCCTTGTCGATCACGGCTTTTTCAATATCACTATCCGAAGCTTCAAGGCTGGCGCTGACACCGATGATATCGGCACCTGCATCCGCCAATGCTTCGGCTATACCGCGTCCGATCCCGCGCTTGCATCCCGTGACGAGGGCGGTTTTTCCAGTCAGATCGAACAGGATCATGCGGTCGTCCCGACTTTGATCAGGCTTTTAAGGGCCGTGGGACTGCTATCAAGCGCCTCGAATGCGGCCTGAATTTCTGACAGCGGGCTTACATCTGTGATGACTGTTTCGGCATCAATGGCCCCCGAGGCCACAAGCATGATGGCCTTTTCATAGTCAGCCGGTTCGTAGACCCGGGCACCGATGAGCTTTAATTCACGCCAAAAGAACTGAAACAGGTCAATCTGCGGCTTTTGTGCATGGATTGCGACCATGACGATGCGGGCGCGCGTCGCGGCGACTGCTGTCATCGCGTCGACGCCGGGTTGCGTGCCGGAAACCTCAAACACCACATCAGCGCCTTTGCCGCCTGTGCGGCTGTTGATTGCCTCGGCCACATCAACCTTGGCCGGGTTCACGGTTTCAAAACCCAATTTTTCAGCGATGGCGATCCTCGCTGTATTGACTTCAAAGACCACGACTTTACCGCCAGCGTCACGCGCCACCATGGCGCAAAGAATGCCAATAGGGCCACCTCCGATGACCACCACGTCCTCGCCGGGCTGCAGTTGTGACAGGCTGATATCGTGGCAGGCCACCGCGACCGGTTCAATCAGCGCTGCGTGATCCATTCGCATGTCATCCGGCAGGACATGGATCGTGTGGGCCGGGACTGTCCAGATCTCTTGCATGGCACCGTCTGTATCCAGTCCGAGAAATTTCATGTTGTGGCTGATATGCGGATAGCCTGCCTTGCTGGCCGGGCAAGTCAGATCCGGATCCAACGGACGGACAACAACCTTTTGACCAACAGAAAGGTCTGCAACCCCGTCGCCCAGGGCATCAATATATCCGGACATTTCGTGACCGATGATGCGGTTATGGCCAACGCGTGCATCCATATTCCCATGAAAAACGTGCATGTCAGTGCCGCAAATTCCGCAATAGGCAATGCGTACCGCGACCTCGCCAGCGGCGGGGGCTTGGGATGTCGTATGCTCTACCACGAATGTTTTGTTGCCGCGGTAAAAAGCGGCCTGGATCGTTTCGGTCATTCTGTTTCCTTAGCTTCGGCCCATGGCAGCATGGGCCGCTTTAAGTTTTTCCCAGTCAAACGTGACGCCGATGCCTGGATCATTGGGCGCTGTGGTCAGGTGGTTTTCGACCTGCAAGGGACGTGTTGTGTAGTGATCTATTGGAAAGCTGTGCACTTCAAGCCAGCCTGCGTGGGGCTGTGATGCCACCAACGACACATGCAGTTCCTGCATTCCATGGCTACACACCGGGATCCCATGCTTTTGCGCCAATCGCGCCACTTGCAGCCATCCGGTAATTCCACCGCAATTAGAGGCATCCGGTTGAATGAAACTCAGTTTTGCGTCCCGAAATGCGTATTCAAATTCATGGAAGGTGTGCAGGTTTTCCCCCATTGCCAAGGGGACGCCCGTCGCATCGGCAATCTGACCGTAGCCGACATAATCGTCCGGGATCGTTGGTTCTTCGAACCACAGCACATCGACATCGACAAAGGCGCGGGCCGCCTCGATCGCTTGCGGAACCGACATACTGTAGTTTGCATCGACCATGAAGGCGCGGTCTGGCCCGAGCACCGCCCTGATCCGATTTGCCCGCTCAATATCCGTGGCCAGGTCTGGCTGACCAACCTTGATTTTGACACCGTTGTAGCCAGCCTCAATATAGCCTTCAGTTTGACGCACCAGCTTGTCGAGTGAAAAGTTCAAATCAATACCGCCGCAATAGGCCTTGCAGCGGTCCGATGCACCGCCGGCTACCTTCCAAAGCGGCTCGCCAGCGGTTTTGCATTTTATATCCCACAAAGCGATGTCAATCGCCGAGATTGCAAATGAAGCAATCCCGCCTCGGGCGACATAATGCACATGCCATTGCATCACGTCGTAAAGCGCTGCCACGTTTTCTGAGTCACATCCCAATAAAAATGGTTCCAGGTCGTGTATGATCATCGCTGCTATGGCGCGTCCGTCTTTGCCACCGGTGTAGGTATAACCGGTGCCCTGCGCCCCATCTGATGTTGTGATCGTCACGGTGACCAGTTCAAAGTGCGTATGGTCGCCGTGTTTGGCGTCCGTCAGGACTTCGGCCAACGGCACATCAAACAGATTTACGACCAATTTCTCGATGGTTGCCATTTGGCCCCGCAACGTACTCAGTTCTCACGCTTTTGGTATGACAAAAAACAGAATAAGCGTCTAGATATAAGTTTGGGTTGAGATATTCATGAAGCTCTGTCAATTTTGGTTATACGAAAACCCTAAAGTGCATCACCATTAGCATGAGACCGTCGCTTTGAATACGCAATCTGCAAACATGCGTCAGCGGGCCGCTGATACGTTGGTCGCGGCGATTGAGGCGCAAATCCAAAGCGGCGCACTTGCCGAAGGGGACCCGATACCGCCCGAACGTGAGATTGTGCGCGAGCATGGGGTCAGCCGGACGGTTGTTCGCGAAGCTGTTCGGATACTGGCCAGCAAAGGGTTGATATCTGCGCGTCCAGGTTTCCGGCCAGTGGTGGCGCGCCTTGGTTACGATTCCGCGATCGGGGCCGTCGGAAGTGTTGTAACGCAGCTTTTGGGCCAACCAGGAGGCGTCCGGAACCTGTTTGATCTCCGCACCCGAATGGAGGCTTCACTGGTGCGGGATGCGGCACAGATCGCGACGGCCGAGCAAATCGGCCAGCTGGAAGCTGCACTGGATGCAAATCGATTGGCTATTTCGAATTCGGCGGAATTCTATGAAACAGATATCGCCTTTCACAGCATTCTTTATGAGGTTCCGGGCAATCCGGTTCTGCCAGCAATCCACCGTGCATATACGGATTGGCTGTCGCAACACTGGATCAAGATGCCGCGCTCTCCTGACCGCAACCAAATAAACCACGCCGCCCACAAGGCGATCTTTAACGCAATCCTGCGACGCGACCCAGACAAGGCCGAAGAGGCCCTACGCAGCCATCTAGATGCTGCCTGGACACAAGTCAGCATAACCTTTGGAAACCTGAATCTATGACTGAATCTTCTGTTGCAATCGGATGTTTAGGTGAGGTCATGTTGGAACTTGTGCCCACCGCAGGACCTCAGGCAACACTTGGCGTGGCGGGGGATACCTACAACACGGCGGTGTATCTTCGCCATGTCGCGCCCGACCTGTCCGTTGACTATATTACGGGCCTCGGGATGGATGGATTTTCGGCGCGCATATTGCAGCATATGAAGAAATTTGGGGTGGGGCAGGGGCGTGTTTTTCGCCATCCCAACCGGGGCCCGGGCCTCTACGCAATCGAAACGGACACCGCTGGCGAGCGCAGCTTTACCTACTGGCGCAGTGCTTCGGCCGCGCGATGTCTTGGCGATCCTGACACCCCCGAAATCACTGATCTATTGGCTGGATTGACCCATGTCTTTTTGTCGGGAATTTCACTTGCGATTTTGTCGCAGCCCAACAGGGATCGCTTGTTTGCAGCCTTGGAGGCGTTTCGTGCTGATGGCGGGGTTTTTGCGTTTGACAGCAATTACAGGCCTCACCTTTGGAACGATCCACACCTGGCACGACGCGAGACCGAACGCGCTTGGCAGTTATGTGACATTGCGATGCCCTCGGTGGATGACGAGCAATCCCTGTTTGAGGAAAAAGACGAGGCGGTAACGTTGCAGCGTTTTCAAGCATATGGGACGTCGCTGGGTGTTTTGAAGCGTGGTTCAGATGGCCCTCTTGGCTTGGACGGATCCGTGATAGCCGTGCCAGATCAGCCTGTTCGTGTTGTAGATACCACGGCCGCAGGCGACAGTTTTAACGCCGCCTACCTAGCAAGCATCCTGTCGGGTGACAGCAATGCAAATGCAATTGCAGCGGGCCATTCTCTTGCCTGCAGGGTGATCGCCGAAAGGGGCGCTATCATTTTTCCGCAGGAGGAGTTGGCATGATCTGCGGTGTTGTCGGGCTTGGGGATATGGGCAGCGGCATGGCCAAGAACCTGATGGCATCGGGGTTTGAGACCTGGGGGTTCAATCGCAGCCCCGCACGAACTGCGGCGTTCGCTGCAGATGGCGGCGCAGTGGCTGCTGATTTGGCAGAGGTGGGCCGACGCTGCGACGCCGTCTTCGTGATGGTCATGAACGGCGCGCAGGCCCGCTCTGTCATCTTGTCCGCAGAGGGTTTGTTGACCCATATGAAACCCGGCAGCGCCATCATCTTAACCGCAACAATCAAGCCGCAAGAGGCCCGTGAGATCGGGGCAGAGATGGCCAACAGCGGTGTGCATCTCATTGATACGCCTGTCTCTGGTGGCTATCCTGGGGCACAGAACGGCACGCTGACGATGATGGCCGCGGCTCCGGGCGCACTACTTGATCAATTCGCACCGGTGATGAAGGCAGTGTCGTCGCATATCCACCGTGTCGGCACCCAACCAGGGGATGGCCAAACCGTAAAGGCGTGCTTGCAATCCCTGATTGGGGCGCAATTCGCTGCGACCTTCGAAGCCGCGGCATTGGCCGCTGAGGCAAACATCCCAGGGCAGGTTATTCTAGACGTATTTTCTACGTCTTCTGCAGGATGTGGCGTTGTCAACAACGCGATCGAAAAGATCATCGACCGCCAGTTCGAAGGCACCGGCAGCAGCATTCAAACGATGCATAAGGATCTGACCATTTCAATGGGACTGGGTGAAGAATTGGGTGTGCCGCTTCACACTGCCGCCGCTGCCATGCAGATATTCCATTCCGAGCGCAGCAAATATCCAGACGGGGACAATTGGGCTTGCGCACGCGTTATAGAAGACATTGTCGGCGCAGAATTGCATCGCGATGGCGGTATATGACAGCGGTCGTCGAAAGGCTGGGCTAGCGCATGACCTTGCCGCTGATCGCCGTCATCGGTGCAGGTTTGATTGGACGCCGTCATATTGAGCAGGCAATAGCGCAGGCAGAGCTTTGCGCAATCATCGACCCCTCAAACGATGCGGCGGCCCTGGCGGCAGAAGTTGGCGCACCGCATTTTAGCGACCTTGCTGAATGCTTGGCACAGTTGCGCCCCGACGGAGCTGTGGTTGCAACACCAAATCATTTGCATTCTGAACATGCCGTTCTTTGCCTGAACGCAGGTGTCCCACTTTTGATTGAGAAACCCATCGCCGACCGACTTGGGGCCGCCGACGTGATTACCCAAACAGCTGCGCGCACCGGTGTTCCGGTTCTGATTGGTCATCATCGACGTCATAACCCTATCGTCAGGCGCGCAAAGACGGTTATTGATGATGGCGAGCTGGGCGAAATCGTTGCCATTCATGGACAGTTTTGGCTTTACAAGCCCGATGAGTATTTTCAGTCCGCATGGCGCAAGCGGGCAGGTGCTGGCCCGACATTGATCAACCTGATCCATGACATTGATTTGATGCGCTATTTCTGCGGCGAGATTATAGAAATCTCATCCATGCGCGCAAACCGTCAACGTAACCAAGCTGTCGAAGACACCGCCGCCGTGATCTTACGGTTCGCCAACGGCGCACTAGGGTCCTTTTCATTGTCAGATACGATTGCGGCGCCTTTGTCCTGGGAAATGACGTCTGCTGAAAATCCGATCTACCCGCATCGCCCTGGGTCCTGTTACACAGTCGGAGGCACCCTTGGGTCGCTCTCCATACCGGATATGAAACTCTGGTCTTACGACGGCCCCCGCAGCTGGTGGCATCCGATTGATGAAAATTCTCTCGACGTCAGGCCTGATGATGCTTTTGCGCTTCAATTCAGCCACTTCTTAGATGTCATTCAGGGCGCGCGGCCTGTTGTTGATGCAGCCGAGGGCCGCGCCAGCCTCGCCGCCGTTCTAGCCGTTCTTGAAGCCCCGCTTGCAGGAAGGAAAGCCCCATGAAGATCACAAAAGTCCAAAGTCATGTGCTGCAATATGACCTGCCCGAAGAGCTGGGGTATTCCCAACAATATTACACCCGCCGCACGGCCCATCTCGTAGAGGTTTCAACCAGTGAGGGGATCACAGGCTGGGGCGAATGTTTCGGGCCCGGCCCGATCGCGGTTGCAAACAAGGGGATTGTGGAGGGTGTGATCGCACCTATGGTGTTGGGGCTGAATCCGATGGACAGGGATGTCATCTGGCATAAGGTCTACAATCTGATGCGGGATCACGGACAAAAGGGCATGCCGATGCAGGCCCTTTCGGGGGTTGATATCGCCCTTTGGGACATCGCGGGCAAGGTGATGGGCCAACCGCTACATATCTTGCTTGGCGGCGCGCACCGCAAGTCTGTGCCGGCTTATGGGTATGGAATGATGCTCAAGCAGGAAAGTGTCGCCAACCATCTTGCACGTTTCAAAGATGAGGCGGCGGCAATTCTCGACATGGGGTTCAAAGCCACCAAGATGAAGACCGGGTTGGGCCCCGAAACAGATGTAAAGCTCTGCGCTGCCGTTGCGCGTGGCGTCGAGGGCAGGGGGCGGTTTATGGTCGACGCAAACCACTGCTACACCACGTCCGATGCCTTCTATGTTGGGCGCGCTCTGGACGAAATGGGTGCGTACTGGTTTGAAGAGCCTGTCGCACCGGAAGACCATGATGGCTATCGCGAACTGAGAGCGGGATTGAAAACCAACATCTCCGGAGGTGAAGCGGAGTTTGGTCGGTGGGGCTGGCGCGCTATCCTTGAGAACCGCGGCCTTGACATTGCCCAACCTGAGGTCTGCGCGCTTGGCGGGATCACCGAATATCAGCGTGTTCTGGCGCTGTGCCACGCTCATTTCACACCGGTGGTGAACCATGTCTGGGGGTCAGCCATTGCGGTCGCCACGAACCTCCATTTATTGGCGGCGATGCCACCCTTACCCGGCGGTCTGAACCCGTGGGAGCCGATGCTTGAGTTTGATACGACTCATAACAGCTTCCGCGACGAACTTTTGTTGGACGGGCTGGATATTCAATCCCAGGTCGCGGCAACCGGCGGCTATGTAAGAGTTCCACAAGGTCCAGGGTTGGGGGTCACCCCTGATCCTGCATTTGTGAAAAGTTATGCGCTAACCTAAGTCGCCAACGGTCAGGACCGCTAGTGTATTGAGTAGAGAACTGGTTCAAGATGGAAATCGGTTCAAAGGGCGGATCGCGATGGACTGCATTGACTCATGATCCTAGACCGGACCAGCAATAATATGATCGCGCCGCGAATTGCTGTGGCGTTACGGGCAGGGGGCACCTTGGGATCAATCCAAGCGCTGCTGCCTTTAGACTTTGATCGTAATGCGATGTTTTTTGGATGTCTGCTATCGTGGTTACGAGGGCGTTTGTGCAACCAAGTGCATTCGCAAAGCCAGCGTCGGTTTCAATTCTTGCTGTGAGCCGAAGACGCCCACATTGGGTCGTTCGATGTTGTAGGTTCAGGGCTATCTCGTAAATTTGCAGACACAGCCACAGCGTCACTATCTGAACCACCACGGCACGCGAGAGTCATTCCAACAACGCGAGAAGCAAACACCACTGTCAAGACAATCATGACTATTGTCTTACCGCGCAAAGCGGGTCCAACGCCGGGTTACAGACCGCATCTGATAGACCTGCCTCGAATGATCAAGTCATCCCCCACAGTTTCCCGATGCTTGGAAGAATGGTCATCTTCATGGGCATGTTTTGCCCGTAATTGAACCGCGCAAATGAAAAAAATTCCTCATTTTATCAACTTGTTATGACGTCGAATTTCGCTTTGCTTCGTAATTTTTCG
>JBCBGX010000098.1:0-8772 GCA_038526325.1 Pseudomonadota bacterium
GATATCTGTCAAATCGCGCCAATGACCTGTCCTTTTTGCTTATGCCTGTCTGCCTTTCGCACAAGCTAGCCGATTGGTGCGGCGGATTGAACAGCTATCTGGTCATTGTCAGCGGGCCGGGCTACCTATTGCCAAACACCACTCACCCAAAAGGGAATGCCAATGACAACACCTGCCGAAATCCTGTTCAAAGAGGTTGATCTTGAAGCGGTGGCAGAGGCCACTGGCAAAGTGGTGGTGTTTGTCTCAGACGATGCGCGCCTCGATGCGGGGGCACGGCGGGTCAATAGATTGACCAAAAAGGCGTTGGAACGATTTGTGTCAAGCGAGGCATTCGAAAAGATGTCGCCAGGCGATGTCACTGCATTGGCCTATCCTGCCGGTATAACCGCCGAAGCCGTCTGTGTGGTGAAATTGCCGCGTCGTCCATCCAGCCCGGAAGCCCGCAAAGCAGGCGCGCAACTGGCAAAGGTGCAAGGCGGAAAAGACCTGCTTGTACTGGCCGGAACATTGGGACGAGCCGATGAGATAGCGATGGGTCTGGCCTTGCGGGGCTATAAGTTTGACGCGCACAAGACCGATGACAAAAAGCCGGGCGGCGCTGTCACGTTCATGGTGTCCAAGCCCGAAGTGGTGGCAAAATCGGCGGCGCCGATGGCGGCGATTGCGGAGGGTGTATTTTTCACCCGTGATTTGACGAATGAGCCTGCAAATATTCTAACCACCGATGACTTTGCCGCGCGGCTTGCAGCGATGCAGGAGTTGGGATTGGATGTGGAAATCCTCGAAGAGGATGAGCTTGAAAAGCTGGGTATGCGCACGCTGTTGAGCGTCGGACAAGGGTCCTCCAGCCCGTCCAAAGTGGTTGTGATGTCCTGGAATGGCGGCAAGAAAGGGGACGCTCCTTTTGCGCTGGTTGGAAAAGGTGTTGTCTTCGATACGGGAGGGATCAGTCTGAAGCCCGCCGCGGGCATGGAAGATATGACAATGGATATGGGTGGGGCCGGTGTCGTTGCCGGTGTCATGCGCACGCTGGCCCTTCGCAAAGCGAAGGCAAATGTCGTGGGGTTGGTGGGTCTTGTTGAAAATATGCCTTCTGGCACAGCAACCCGCCCGGGCGACGTCGTGACATCAATGAAGGGTGACACGGTTGAGATCATCAACACCGACGCCGAAGGGCGTTTGGTGCTGGCAGATGTTCTTTGGTATGCGCAAGAGCGCTTCAAACCTGCCGGCATGATTAACCTCGCGACCTTGACTGGGGCTATCTTGGTTGCGCTCGGCAATGAAAATGCCGGTGTTTTCTCCAATTCTGATGACCTTTGCGACGCCTTTCTGAAAGCCGCCCGGACCGAAGGAGAAGGTGCATGGCGTATGCCAATGGGACCGGCCTATGATGAGTTGCTGAAATCGCGTGTTGCCGACATGAAGAATATTGGCGGCCGGTATGCAGGATCAATCACTGCCGCGCAGTTTCTTCAGCGGTTCGTGAAAGAGGATGTGCCCTGGTGTCATTTGGATATCGCCGGCACCGCTAGCACGAAGAAGGAAACCGGGCTGGCGCCTGCGGGAGCGACGGGGTGGGGTGTCATGGCGCTCAACCGGCTGATTGCAGACAAATACGAGGGCTAATTGGGCGCTGTCTACTTCTATCATCTGACGGATACTCCGCTTGAAACCACCTTGCCGATGCTGGTTGGCAAGGCCCGCGACGCTGGGTGGCGCGTGCTCGTGCGGACAGCGGACACTGCGCTGTTGAAGCGGCTGGATGATGTCTTGTGGCAGGGTCCCGAAGATCAATTTCTTCCGCATGGACTGGCGGGGGGGGCCTATGATGACGACCAACCGGTCCTGTTGGGTGACGTTCCAGCCGATGGGTTTGCGTGCCTGATGAGCGTGGCGGGTGCCGATGTGACGGCCGATGAGGTCACCAATGCGGAGCGGACCTGCATCCTGTTTGATGGGCATGACGAGACTGCGTTGGCGCAGGCACGAAGCCAGTGGAAGGCCCTGACAGATGCAGGCTGCGCGGCCCAATATTGGGCACAAGATGGTGGGCGTTGGACGAAAAAGGCCGAAACGTAATCGGGTTGTCTGCGTGGGCACAAGGCGACGTGCTTAGGGGCGTATCGATGCGCAGATGATAGTCACATAATCTCGATTGGGGCCAACCCAAACCTTGGTCCCACCTCCTTTTGGGTTGACGGGCAAAGAGCACATTGCGCCTTTTCCCCAGCAATGGCGTGATCTGGAATGACCTGATGACCTAAAGCGCTGCAAACGATGTGTCAGTTGTGGGCAGAAGCGGGGTCTGTCCCGTCAATCATATGTGACAAAGAACTGAAAACTGGGGTCGAAGTCTTCGGGCAATGTGGTTGGCGCCGGGGCACAGGCGGCAAGGAGTATCAAGAGTGCTGCCAGACGTATCATCGTGAAAGGATCAGTTCGCCATTGAAGATTTCAATCCGATCAAAAAGCCCCAGATACGTCATACCCAAAAGGGAGTCGTCCATCATGCCGCCATTGACGACCGCTCTGACATTGCGGTCGCGCATCGGCCCCAGCGCGACCGTTTCGATGTCTACAGATGCGGTGCGCACCACGCCGTTGGCGGTTTGGGCAGAGCCGAAATAGTTCAGCGATGTGGGATCAATCCCAACTTTGCGCGCATCATCCTGGCTGAGCACGACCTGGCTTGCCCCCGTATCCACCACGAAACGAATGGGAACATCATTGACGTCCAGTGTCAGATAGTAGTGGCCGTCGGGGCTGCGCGGCACAGTCACTTGACCCTCATCCACCACCGTTTGTCGGGCAGCCACGTCGCCACTGATATCGTCCCAAAGCCCATATGCGCCGATGACGCCGACGAAGATCAGCGCCCAGATTGCTGCCTGTTGGGCCATTTTGCCCATGTTCCTCCGTCCTGCGACGATCGCGGAACCAGCGATGGCCGCTCCCAGAAGAACGAGGTACGTCAATTGCATGATCTGATCTGTACTCATAGATCTGATATAGGCCTTATCCGCCGATCCCAAAACCCCTCAGCCCGTCGAGAACAAACTGAACGGCCAGGGCGGCCAAGAGCATACCGAGTACGCGTGTGACAATATTAAGTCCGGTCTTGCCCAGAGCCTGTTCGATGGACGGGGCCGCGAGAAATGCGAGGAGCACGATCAGTAAGACCGTCATCAAAACACCAGCAATGGCACCAAAATCGGCAGCCCCATCGGCTTGACCCGCAAGCAGGATGATCGTCGTGATCGCACCAGGCCCGACAATCAGTGGCAACGCCAGCGGGAAGACCGATGGGTCATCCTCGTGTTCGGCCTGACCTGTCGCGGCGCTTTCTTCGCGCCGGGCTTGCCGCTTTTGAAACAACATGTCGAGTGCGGTCAGAAACAAGAGGATGCCCCCTGCAATACGGAAGGCGTCCATTGAGATCCCGATGAAACCAAGAACTGCCTCACCCAGAAAGAGAAAGACGATCATCAGAACGGCAGAAACAGCGCAGGCGCGAACAGCAATGGCCCGTCGCTCCGCCGGGCTCATGCCCTGGGTCAGCGCGATGAATACGGGGGCCAGGCCAGGAGGGTCGATGATGATAAACATCGTCGTCAGCGCAGTTATAAGAGCAGGGAGTTCCGTCATGGTTTTCTGTCTGACAGGCTGTGGATCAACATTCTAGAATTTTGATGCCTCCGGCGGGAGTATTTTTTGGCAAGATGATGATCAGTTTTCTAATTTTTCGAGTTTTTCAAGGGACGCGAGCCACAGAGCTTCGGCCCGTTCAAGACCGTCCATGACTTCTGCGTATTTCTTGTTCCATGTCTCTAACTCGCCAGCCTTGCCGTCTTCATAGAGCGCGGAATCGGCGAGTTTTTTGGCGAGCTTGTCGCGCATCTCATTGATTTTGTTCACCCGTTCTTCATTTTTGCGCACCTCGGCCCGTAAGGCAATAATCGTGTCACGTCTGGGTTTGTGGGCTTTCTTGGGTTTGGGTTTCTCAACTGGTTTGTCGCGGGTCAATAGCATCTTGCGGTAAGCGGGCAGGTCGTCCTCGTAAGGTTTGACACGCCCGTCTTTGACCAACCACAGCCGGTCAGCGACCATGCTGAGCAGGTGCATATCGTGGCTGACCAGGATAACAGCACCGGAATACGCGGTCAGCGCTTCGACCAGCGCTTCGCGGCTTTCGATATCGAGATGGTTTGTCGGCTCGTCCAGGATCAGCAGATGAGGGGCAGGTAGGGTGGCCAAGAGCAGCGACAGCCGCGCCTTTTGCCCGCCCGACAGACGTCCGACTTTTGTCTCGGCCTGATCAGCGCCAAGCCCGAATCCGGCGAGGCGCGCGCGAAGTTTGGATTGTTGTTCCTCGGGCCGTTCGCGCTGCAGGTGCTGAAGCGGCGTTTCTTCGATCCGCAACTCATCCACCTGGTGCTGCGCAAAAAAGCCAATACGCAACTTGTTTGACCGCACCATTTTGCCTCGCGCGGTTGGCAATCGGTCCGACAGCATTTTGGAAAGTGTCGATTTGCCTTCTCCGTTGCGGCCTAAAAGTGCGATCCGGTCGTCCTGGTCGATGCGCAGGTTCAGGTCGTGCAGGACGATGTGATTGCCGTAGCCTACGGCGACACCTTCGGTGGCGATGATAGGGGGCGACAGTTCCTCAGGTTCGGGGAAGGTAAAGACGGTCCGGGCGGCGTCTTCGGGCGCGCGGATGGTTTCCATCTTTTCGAGCATCTTCACGCGGGATTGCGCTTGTTTGGCTTTGGACGCCTTGGCCTTGAACCGATCAACAAAGGCTTGCAGGTGGGCGCGTTGGGCGTCCTGCTTCTTGGCCGCGGCGGCTTGCACGGCCCGTTGTGCCGCGCGCTGCTTGGCGAAACTGTCATAAGGGCCTGTGTAATAGGTGAGCCCCTTGTCTTCGAGATGCAGGATGCCGCCGACGGAGCGGTTCAAGAGTTCCCGATCGTGGCTGACGATGAGCACCGTATGGGGGTAGCGGACAAGATAGGCCTCGAGCCAAAGCGCGCCTTCGAGATCGAGATAGTTGGTGGGTTCGTCGAGGAGGAGCAGATCGGGTTCGCTGAAGAGGACCGCTGCGAGGGCCACGCGCATCCGCCAGCCACCCGAGAAGGCAGAGCAGGGCATTTTTTGTTCGTCATTGGTAAAGCCAAGACCGCGCAGGATCGTGGCGGCGCGGGCTTCTGCAGACCAAGCGTCGATATCGGCCAGCCGCGTCTGCACCTCGGCGATGCGTTGGGGGTCGGTGGCTGTTTCCGCCTCCGCCAGCAGCGCGGCACGTTCGGTGTCGGCGGCAAGAACGGTGTTGATGAGCGAGACATCGTTGCCCGGCACCTCTTGGGATACGCCGCCGATTTGCCAGCCTTTGGGGATGCTGACAGACCCGGTATCCAGCACCATCTCGCCCCGGATCACCCGGAAAAGCGTTGTCTTGCCGGACCCGTTTCGGCCAACCAACCCAACCTTGTGGCCTGTGGGAATGGTAACCGTCGAATTCTCGACCAGCGTGCGGCCTTCGACGGAATAGGTAATGTCGGAAATCTTGAGCATGGGCGGGCTATGCTTGATCCGCCCTGTCTGGTCAATCAGGCATTCGTTCTAGTGTGGCTGCTGATCCAAAGAAAGACGAGGGCGATCAGGGCCGGCACGGATTGCAAAAAGAGGATACTAGTGGACACCGTGGCGTCCCCCATGAGCCCTGCAACAAAGACAAATAGCAGAAAACATGTTGCGACATTGCGCTGCCAACCGCGATCGCGGATCGTAAGAGCCCATATCAGGCCAACAGCAAGAAAAGCGTTGTAGATCCCTTGGTTGGCTGCGATTTCAATGGTCTGGCTGAACAACTCAGCCGGAAAGCCAGTAAAGACGCGAGGACCGAATGTTTCCCACGAGAAAATTTCAAAATAGGCGATGTACAGATGCAAAGCAGCAATAAGCGCAATCAAAACCTGTGCAATGGTCCGCATTTTGGGCGCCTTTCGTTGGGCCGGTAGGGGCAGAATAGAGGCATAGACCAGCGGGTCAAACTGTTATGTCACGAAAGCTTCATGTGGATGTTACAGAGCCGTTGCCCGAAAGCCCCAAGGGAATTTGCATAAGACTATGGGGATATACATGACTTATCAAACTTTTTGCCTGACTTCGGCTGCAGCACTTTTTGCGGGTGCGGCAAGCGCGGACAGCTTCAACCGCATTGCATCCTTTCCGACCAATCTGAACAATGGGGATCAGGAAGCTGAAAGCTCCGCCGAGATTATCGCGGTCACCGCTGACGGCATGACCTTGGTTTACACCGATAGTCCGCTGGGTGTTCTGGGCCGGATAGATATCACAGATCCAGCCAATCCCGCGCCTTTGGGCAATATTGCGCTGGATGGGGAGCCGACATCTGTGGGTATCATCGGGGAGACCGCATTTGTCGGCATCAATACCTCGGATAGCTACACTGATCCGTCAGGGCATCTGGCGGTCATTGACGTGACCAGTGGCAGTGAATTGGGACGTTGTGATCTGGGTGGTCAGCCGGACAGTATCGCTGTTGCCAAGGATGCCAGTTTTGTCGCCGTCGCAATTGAAAATGAACGGGATGAGGATTTGGGCGATGGCCGGACGGGTCAGCTGCCTGCCGGGTCGCTGGTAATGGTTGGCATCGCGGATGGTGTCGCCGCTTGTGATACGTTGCAGGTGGTCGATCTGACCGGGCAGGCCGCGGTTAGCCCGGAGGACCCAGAGCCGGAATTTGTCGACATAAATGAAGCTGGCGATGTGGTTGTTTCGCTTCAGGAAAACAACCACATGATCGTTGTGGATCGCGACGGTAATATTACGTCGTCATTCAGCGCGGGCGCGGTTGATCTGGACAATATCGACGCGACTGATGAGCGTGGTGCGCTGATTTTCAACGAAAGTCAGGCGGGTGTTGTGCGCGAGCCTGATGCGGTGAAATGGGTTGATGAAGATCATTTTGCGACCGCCAATGAGGGCGACATGGATGGCGGCTCGCGCGGTTGGACGATCTTCAATCGTGACGGGTCGGTTGTTTATGAAAGTGGTGTCAGCTTTGAACACGCCATTATCCAGACCGGGCACTACCCTGACACACGGTCTGACAGCAAAGGGGTTGAGCCTGAAAGCATCGAAACAGCCACCTTTGATGGCACGCGGATGATCTTTGTAGGGTCAGAGCGGGGGTCGATTGTTGGTGTTTACGACGCGACTGAATTGGCCAACCCGATCCTGACCCAATTGCAGCCATCAGGGATTGGGCCAGAGGGTTATGTCGCGATCCCAGAGCGAAACCTGCTGATCTCTGCCAATGAGGTTGATCTGATCGAAGATGGTGGTGTGCGCAGCCATGTGATGATCTTTGAATATTCTGAAGCTGATCCTGCCTATCCGCATCTGACCTCTGCCGGGGCGGATGAACTGATCGGGTGGGGCGCAATTTCGGGTCTTGCAGCTGTGGATGAGACGACTTTGGTGGCCGTCAATGACAGCTTTTATGGCTATCAACCCACGATTTTCACAATTGATGTGGGTGACACACCCGCCCGTATCATTGATGCGCTGCCCGTGACCCGGGCAGGACGACCGGCGCAAAAGTTGGATATGGAAGGGATCACATCCGACGGTGAGGGTGGCTATTGGGTCGCCTCGGAAGGGCGGATTGACCGGATGGTGCCGCATGGTCTTTACCACGTGGATGCAGAGGGTGAGATTACACAGGAAATCGGTCTGCCGAATGAGCTGTTGGCCGTCCAGCGCCGCTTTGGATTTGAAGGGCTGACATTGGTGGGTGACACGCTTTGGATGGCCGTCCAACGCGAATGGGAGGATGACCCTGCAGGTCTGGTAAAGCTCCTGGCCTACAATCTGGAGACCGAAGATTGGGGCGCTGTACACTATCCGCTGGATGCGCCGACAGCCGGTTGGGTTGGTCTGTCAGAGATCGTGGCCGAAGGCGACTATGTCTACCTTTTGGAGCGGGACAACCAAATTGGTGCGGCGGCGGTGACCAAGCAGATTACGCGTGTATCGCTAGATCAGATGGTGCCAGCGCCGTTGGACGGTGACTTGCCTGTCGTTGCCAAAGAAGTTGTTCGCGATCTGATCCCGGATCTGACCAGCACGGGTGGCTACGTGTTGGATAAAGTCGAAGGGCTGGCCTTTACACCGGATGGGCGTGCTTGGGTTGCCACAGACAATGACGGCGTCGATGACCGTTCGGGCGAGACGATGTTCTTCGTGGTCGAGGCGCTGACACAGTAAGGTCAACCGTTGGTTGGCCACGCATGATGGTCGTCATCAATAATCAGGGGGTGGGCATGGTCATGTCCGCCCCCTTTTAGATGCGGGTGGTCATCGGGTAGGTCCGGGTGGCTGTGGGGCACCACGACCGGATCGCCGGTTGGCCAGACCCGGATTGCAATGGCAACGCCTGCAACGCCCAATACAGCCAGCACTGCAAAGGTGATCTGTGCGCCGTAGCCGGTCATCAGGCTGCCTGCCAAGGGATAGGTCAGCAGCCAGCACGCATGAGACAATGCAAATTGCGCCGTAAAGACTGCAGGTCGGTCAGGGCTATGGGCCGATCGGCGAAGCAAGCGCCCTTGCGGGGTTAACGTCGCTGAATATCCAACGCCCATCAACACCCATAGGCACAAAAACGCAGGCCAAGACGGCGCAATAATGGCTTGCAAGACCATCAGGGCCGTCAGCAGGCCGGCACCTGTGATCATGACG
>JBCBGX010000099.1:0-8767 GCA_038526325.1 Pseudomonadota bacterium
AATTTGTCGCAACCCAGTTTAGAATGTGCCCGGCTACAAACAAAAGTCGCATAATCAGTATTATGTTATATTAATATGACACGTGATTTGCGCGTTGATAATATGCACGGTGCCAAGAGACATAGGATGCCACGCCATCGATTATGTCAGTTTGCGGTGCATAGCCTGTTAAGTCTTGTAGCACGCTCGTGTCAGCCCAGGTCGCCTGGACGTCACCCGGCTGCATTGGCAACATCTGTTTGATAGCTTGTTTCCCGCATGCAGCCTCAATCGCTTCTATAAATGATAACAATTGAACTGGTGATCCATTTCCGATGTTGACGACACGCCATGGCGCCACCGGTGACGCATCATCGGGCATTGATCCTTCGCGCGCCTCTGGTTTTGACGGAGGTGCGTTGCATAGCATCACAATCGCACGCACGAGATCGGTGACAAATGTAAAGTCACGCATCATGTCACCGTTGTTAAAGACCTTGATCGGTTGATCGTTCAGGATTGCTTGCGTGAACAGATGTGGTGCCATGTCTGGCCGCCCCCATGGACCGTAGACCGTAAAAAAGCGGAACATGGTAATGGGGATGTCAAAGAGATGCGCGTAACTGTGGGACATCGCCTCATTGGCCTTTTTCGTCGCAGCATAATACGACATCGGCAAATCAACCTTATGTGTTTCGCGATACGGCATTTCGGTGTTTGCCCCGTAGACCGAACTGGTCGACGCCATCAGAAGATGTCTGGGTGGAAAGGCCCGTGCGGCCTCTAGCAATTCAAAGGCGCCCATTAAGTTCGCCTGTGTATAAGCCCTTGGATTTTCGATAGAATACCGAACGCCCGCCTGTGCGGCCAGGTGAACAACATCCTCAGGCCGGTAGGTTTCAAACAGACCCATTAACAGGCCTGGATCCTCGACACTGCCCTTTATACTGACGTAGTCGGGATGTGAGATCAGCTGCGCCTCGCGCGCGGCCTTCAGGCTCGGATCGTAGTAGTCGTTATGATTGTCCAGGCCGACCACGCGGGCACCCTGCCCCAGCAACATTTGGGTTAAGTGAAACCCGATAAAACCCGCAGCACCCGTTACAAAAACCGTTTTGCCCGCCATCAATCCACCTCAAACAGGTCGCGGGTATAGACCTTGTCTGCGACGTCCTGGATCTCATCAGTCAGCCGATTTGCCAGGATCAGATCGGCCTCGGATTTGAACGTCGCCAGGTCACGCTCTACACGGCTGCGAAAAAAATCTTCGTCCTCAAGCACCGGTTCATAGACGATGCAAGTGATGCCCTTGGCCTTGATCCGTTTCATAATACCCTGGACAGAACTGTCGCGAAAGTTATCGGAACCCGCTTTCATGACAAGCCGATAAACCCCAACAGTGGCAGGATTTTTTGCGATGATTTGATCCGCGATAAAATCTTTGCGCGTCCGGTTTGACTCCACAATCGCGGCGATAAGATTTTGCGGGACCTGGTCATAGTTCGACAACAGCTGCTTGGTGTCTTTGGGGAGGCAATACCCACCATAGCCAAAGGACGGGTTGTTGTAGTGGCCGCCAATCCGCGGGTCGAGGCTGACCCCTTCGATCACTTCACGAGCGTCTAGATCATGGGCAATGGCATAACTGTCGAGCTCGTTAAAATAGGCGACGCGCATAGCCAAATATGTGTTGGAAAACAACTTGATCGCCTCTGCTTCGATAGATTTGGTGAACAGCACAGGCATGTCTTTTCGCACAGCACCTTCAACCAGCAGCTCGGCAAAACGCCGTGCCTTGTCGGTATGGGCCCCCACGATGATGCGGGATGGATAAAGATTGTCTTCTAACGCCCTGCCTTCACGCAGAAATTCAGGGGAGAAGATTATATCATCAAACTCTAGATCGGACTTTAGCGACGACGTGAAACCCACTGGAATTGTTGATTTAATCACAATACATGCGTTCGGGGCATATACGCGGGCCTGATCGATGACTGTTCTGACACTGCTTGTATCGAATAGGTTTGTCTTTGCGTCATAATTGGTTGGGGTTGCCACAATGACGAAATCTGCATCCGAATAGGCCGCCTGCGGATCAGTCGTCGCAGTCAGGTCCAGATCTCGTTCGGCGAAAAATTCCGTAATCAGGGCATCTTCGATTGTGGGTTTTCCCGCGTTGATATCGTCAACGCGACCTGCGTCAATATCGATTGCAATGACGCTGTTTTGTTGCGCAAGGAGGATCGCGTTTGAAAGACCCACATAGCCTAAACCGGCAACTGCAATTTTCATTTAGCCTTCCCTGATTTGGGGTCGTTTCGTTGTGGTTACATGAGCGGCGCCGCTTCGACAAACCGTTTCGTCGAAACCATTTATCCAAGACGTCACAAAGTACGTAGTACCGTCTCGAAACCGCACTTGTCGCCCTGCCCGCTTCCCTTCATTGTGCGCGTGTCATGACAACGCAATTTATCGAACGCAGACTGGCAGGTCGGTGCATAAACACCGTCACGATTTTGGATGTTGTCGAGCAGTTTGACGCGGACGGGCGTCTCGTGACGATATATTGCGGGTCTGGCACGCAATCGCCGGATATCAAGCCAAGCGGTGCTGCTGTCCTGGTCCACCAATTTACGATCGTCGGGATGCCAGTGTTGACCTTTCGCGTCCCGGACGCCGCGCCGATGACACTGATCATCAATGGCGATGAGGTGGCGCTGACACCGGCAGAGCGTGAACAGGAGTCATTTGACGGCTTGAACAGCCTGCTGGCCGAACGCAATGGCGAAGGCGCCGAAACTGTTCTGGAGTGGATGCGCTTCCACATCGATCAGCAGGATCTTCAGGCAGCTGTCATATTAGACCGGGCACGTCCCGGCGCTGATCCGGCATTTGCGACCAAATTGAAGCAATGCATCGTCGCTAATGAGCTGGATGTTACAGTCGCGATTTTGACCAGTGACTTGCCCTTGGGCAAACCCGACCTCCCCCCCGAAGCACATCCCTTCTGTGTCCCTGAGGCCCCTGGCAAGGACCGCATGGAGATCCCCGCAGCGTCGCCCTGGGACGCCCCCATTGGCGCATTGGGCTGGTACGAAATTGCTCGTAACCGCTTTCTTGGCATGGCGCGTGCCGTCGCGAATATCGACGTTCATGATCTTGTTCCGCGTGACGGGGCCAGTATCTTTGATCGCGCTCAAGACGCTCGTGATGGCCTGATTACGCTTTCCGGACGCCATTGCTACCCGTGGCGGACGCCAAGCGGCAGTCGCGCAAGCTTTGCTGACCACATCTGTGTTCAGTTTGACGCCACCATTGGGCGCAAGCGGTGGTGCATTGCCCCGCAAAAGGCGCCGACCAATGCCGTGTGGCGCTTGGTTAGGGTGGGCAACGCGTCGCCTGATCGGGACAAAGAGAGTACATTTTTCCGCCATATGGCGTTGCGTCATCCCACAGAGAGTGTGTCAAAACTTGTTCCCAAGACGTCGCTCGTAGAGCACCCACAGTTGGTTTCTCTGGCGAAAGACTACTTTGGCCACAAACCCGTGCGGGTGCCTAAAGTTGCCCCTGTCCCATTGACCAAGGGGCGCGGTCGGCGGGCGATTGTCACCACAATGAAGAACGAAGGGCCATTTATCCTTGAATGGCTGGCCTATCATCGTGCCATCGGGTTCGATGATATTCTGGTTTACACCAATGATTGCAGCGACGGCACAGACACCATGCTGCAACTCTTGATGGACAAGGGATATGTCACCCATCGAAACAACCCCTACCGGGGGACTAAGTTGCGACCGCAGCATGCTGCCCTACAGGCCGCAGAAGAGGAACCGCTGATCTGTGACGCCAAGTGGGTCACCTGCATTGATGTGGACGAATATGTGAACATCAAGACGGGCGACGGTACGTTGGATGCCTTGTTTGCCGCAGTCCCGGATGCCAACATGATCGCAATGACATGGCGCTTGTTTGGCAATTCCGACATTCACGGCTTTGCGGACCTGCCCGTGACCCAGCAATTCACCCATTGCGCGCCGGAACTTGCGCGCAAGCCGCATCAGGCCTGGGGATTCAAAACGCTGTTTCAGAACAAAGGCATCTTCAAAAAGCTGGGGGTACATCGGCCCAAAGGTCTGAACCCGCAATTGTGGGATAGCATCAACTGGGTCAATGGTTCTGGCCGCCCCCTGCCCCATAGCCTCTATCGCAACGGCTGGCGATCCACGACGCGGACCTATGGTTATGATCTGGTGCAGCTTAACCACTACGCGGTCAGATCGGCGGAAAGCTTTCTGGTGAAACGCGACCGGGGTCGTGTAAACCATGTCGACCGGGATCAGGGGTTGGCCTATTGGTTTCGGATGAACAACAACGCTGAAATTGAGCTGTCAGTCCAATCTCGCCTGCCAATGATGCACGCGGAATTGGCAAAGATAATGGCTGACCCTGACATTGCGGCCGCCCATGCTCATGCAGTTGCTGCCCATCACGCCAAGATCACCGAGCTGCGGTCCCGCGAAGATTATGCACAGTTTTTCAAAAGCTTAACCGGTGACAGGTTGCAGCTTTTGTCGCGGATGCACCGGCATTTCGGGGCGAATGTCTTTCTGGCGGGGCCAGATGTCATTCCGGACGAGATCCTATCGCGTGATCCAGAGGGCGATTGGGATTTTACAGTGGCCCGAAGCGATGAGACCGCCCATTAGGTTTTGGTCTTTCGCTCTGTTTCAGCCTGACGCATTTGACCCAGCGCCTGCAACATCGCCCGTTGTTGCGCCATTGGCAAAACGTGGGTCGGTTGCATCTGCAACAGCCTTGAAAACAGATAGAAGCTGTCTGACTGTGTCATCAGCGCAGATATTTTAGCCTTGCGCCAGGAAACCCCTGCATCATGAAGGCGCAACAGCTCGGCGTCGTGCTTGAACGCCGAGACACGTGCTGCGACGGCTTTTTGATGACGCAGAATACTGCGGTCTTCGACATCACATAAGTTCCGGTCAGACCAATATGCCAGGTCAATCGGGTCGCCGGTATGGTTGGGTTTGCCTCGCATGACCTTGACCAGAAAGCTCTCCATCGCCCCCAGCGCATAGTGATTGATCTGGGCCAGGCCGTAACGGGGCGCAGTGGTTGTCTGCACCGTACCGCGTATCCGGGGCAAGGCTTTGCCATTCCCATCAACCCAGGACCCAACATCCTGGCCTTCGCTCAGTTTTGGCCGGTGAACACCCAAGCCGGCATACCGCGCATCGGCCCGATAGAGCGATTTGAATTGAACCGCCCGCCATGGCCATAGCAGACGATCAGGCGCAGCTTTGGTAAACTGTTCGAGGATTGGTGCGTCGACAAAGTCACGCACGCCGGCATTCCCGAACATCCGCCATGGTAAGGCAAACCCTGCAGCATCAGGACAAGCCGCCATGAGATCCGCGATATGGCCCCCACCCGAATGAACGCACAAAAATTCGTCTACATCCGCGATGTAAATCCAGTCTGCATTCCGCGTGAGGGGGTGGTTTCTTGCTTTGCTCAATGCGCGCCATTGAACGGATTTCTTACCGCCGGAATGATTGCGCTCGTGATGGATATTATCGAGGACGGCAAGCCGGTCTAACAGCGCGTCAGTCCCGTCATCGCAATCGTTGCTGTAGATCAGGAAATCCGTGATGCCGATATGTTGGTGATAGGCCAGCCATTCCAATATGAATGGGGCTTCGTTGCGCATGATTGTGATGGCAAGAACGCGCATTGCACCCTTTTGTTTGCACATTGCAGACCAGACCTAGACGTCGGGCTGCGACGGGGCAAGCGCCATTCGGCCCAAATCACGCTACATGGATGCAGTTCTGCAACCACTTGGCAAAGATCAGCAAATCCATTTTGAACGTTCACACAAAAATGCTAGAGGGTCAGCATGACCCACTCCATACTGATCCTGAACGGTCCTAATTTAAATCTTTTGGGTACGCGCCAGCCCGAAGTGTACGGGCCGACCACGCTTGCTGATATCGAAGGGATGTGCGCAGACAAGGCACGGACGCTGGACATAGCGGTGGAGTTTCAGCAAACCAACCACGAAGGGGTCATGATTGACGCAATACATGCGGCCCGTGGTAAATTTGCTGGGATCATCCTGAATGCAGGGGCCTACACGCATACATCTGTGGCCTTGATGGATGCGATTTCATCCGCGATGGTGCCGGTGGTAGAGCTTCACTTGTCAAACATCCACGCTCGCGAAACATTTCGCAAAACATCCTACATCGCGCCCGTTGCGATCGGTCAGATCTGTGGGTTCGGAGCGGCAGGTTATCCGCTCGCGATTGACGCGCTCATGTCCTATTTGGGGGAAGGTTCATGACAAATCTGGTTGCACAGCTTGATCGGCTGACGAATGCGCGGTCCGTTGAAGAGCTCTGGGATGTTCATGCTAAACAGATGGGCCAATTTGGCTTTGACCGTTTGATGTATGGCTTCACCCGCTATCGGACCTCCAGTTCGCTTGGGGATCCACAGGATTGGGTGCTTTTGTCGACGCAAAGCCCTGAATATATGAAGGTTTTCTTTGACGAAGGTTTGTATTTCCATGCGCCAATGCTCAATTGGGCGCTGGCGAATGACGGTGCGTGTTCTTGGCGCTGGATGAAAGAGATGAACCAGACCGACAACCTGACACCCAGCGAAAAGCGGGTGATGGAGTTCAATCGAGAAATGGATGTAACCGCCGGCTATACGATCAGTTTCCGGTCCATTTCAGAGCGCACAAAAGGTGCAATTGCTTTGACTGCTAAAGCCGGTCTGACCCAAGATCAGGTAGAGCAGACCTGGGCGAAGCATGGCGATGCGATCATCGTCATGAACAACGTCATGCATCTGAAATTGCTTACCCTACCCTATTCCGGCGAACGCCAACTGACAAAACGACAACGAGAGGTCTTGCAATGGGTGGGTGACGGCAAGACCACTCAAGATATTGCCGTTTTGCTGGAACTCACGCCCGCTACCGTGGAAAAGCACCTGCGTTTGGCGCGCGAGGCGCTGGATGTAGAAACGACGGCGCAAGCCGTTCTAAAGGCTGCGTTTTATAACCAGATGTTCGTTATGGATGCAGAGCTCTGACGCAATCTTGTTACATTTGACGCGACGGCTAGCGTCACATCCTTACGTGAAGGTCAGGTTTCCCTGACTTTCTTAACGCAAGGTTAAGTGTCAATCTGACGTTGTTCCGTGAGTGGTGGCCTTGGGCCTGGGAACAGCGCACATCAATCCTTGCGATTACAAGGCTCTGATCCGCGCACCGGGTAACCGGACGCTGGCACTTTGGGTTTGACTTGAAGTGTCAGCACTTGTCCATATGCCGCGCCCGTCGTCCCGTAATCTGGGCGGGCATATCAGACTTAAGCGGCGCCATGTTTTCTTCCGAACATGGTGTCGCGCTTCCCTTAATGAGTAAGGCCGCCAGTCAGTCATGACGGCGGCCTGTTTTTCTTGCATCGGCGTCGGTGTTATCCGCCCAGTTTGGCGACCTCTGCCGCAAAGTCTTCTTCGACCTTTTCGATACCTTCGCCCACAGCCAAACGCACATAGCCTGTGATCTCAACACCCGCTTCTTCGGCAGCTTTGGCCACGGTCAGGTCAGGGTTCACGACGAACTGCTGGTTCAGCAGCGTGACCTCGGCCATGTATTTCTTCATCCGGCCCACAATCATCTTTCCGATCACTGCATCTGGCTTGCCGCTTTCGCGGGCAATGTCCATCTGGACCTGCTTTTCTTTTTCGACAACCGCTGGATCAAGATCGGCTTCTGACAAGGACGCAGGGTTCGCCGCCGCGATATGCATCGCGACCTGACGACCGAAGGCGGCATTGTCACCATTCATCGCAACCAGAACGCCAATATTGCCCATGCCGTCAGTGGCAGCGTTGTGAACGTAGTTGACGACCGTACCACCTTCGATGGCCGCCATGCGGCGCACGGACATATTCTCACCAATAACAGCAACCGCGTCGGTGACTGTTTGCTCAACCGTCTTGCCGCCCATGTCGGTCGCTTTCAGGGCATCAATATCGCTTGCACCCAGAGCGGTCTGAGCAATGCCCGCCACCATTTTCTGGAAGTCAGCGTTTTTGGCAACAAAGTCGGTTTCAGAGTTCACCTCAACCGCAACGCCTTTGCCCCCATCAACAGCCACAGCTACCAGACCTTCAGCCGCTGTTCGGCCAGATTTCTTTGCGGCTTTCGCAAGGCCCTTGGTGCGCAGCCAGTCAACGGCGGCTTCCATGTCGCCATTGCTTTCGGTCAGCGCCTTTTTGGCGTCCATCATGCCTGCGCCTGTGCTGTCGCGCAGTTCTTTCACCAATGCAGCGGTAATCGCCATCTTACGTCTCCTTGAAACGGGAATTGGAATCGTGTCGGGCGGGGCGTATCACCCCTGCCCGTCTATTTCGTGACAGTGCTTTAAGACGCGGGCGCTTCTTCGGCGGCCGGTGCTTCAGCAGGGGCCTCTTCGGCTATCACCTCTTCGGCAAGCTCTTCCATTGCACCCATGTCAACGCCAGCAGCACCCAACTGCGCTGTCATACCGTCAAGGGCAGCGCGGGCGGCAAGATCGGTGTAAAGCGCAATTGCGCGAGCCGCATCGTCATTGCCGGGGATGACATAATCGACGCCTTCGGGCCGCCGCCATTCGATCCCTTTGCAGATAGCACGGTCAAACAAACCACTGCGACAGAAACAACAACTGCAGGCGAATCCCGAATTTTAGTGTCCGGCAGTGGTTTGTTTGAC
>JBCBGX010000100.1:0-8716 GCA_038526325.1 Pseudomonadota bacterium
TGCTCTTTCAGAGGAATGCCCAGCTTTTCGTAAGTGGCGAGCAGCTTGGGATCCACCTCATCCAGCGACTTCGGCTTCTCCTCCATGCTTTTCGGGCGGGCATAGCAATAGATATCCTGAAAATCGATATCCGGATAGTCAACCATGGCCCAAATGGGCTCTTCGATCTGCTCCCAGCGCGCAAATGCCGCCAGACGCCAATCTGTCATCCACTCAGGCTCTTTATTCTTAGAGGAAATCAGACGGACAATATCGGGGTTCACGCCCTTGGGGGCGTAATCCATCTCAATCTCGGTTTCCCAGCCGTATTTATAATTGCCAGAGAGCTCTTTGACCGCATCAACCGTTTCTTGGTCAACGCCTTCTTTGACTTCGATAGCATCCATCGCGTTCATGTCATCCTCTCTCAAGCTGCCCGTCTCCGGGCGCGTTTCTCCGTCCAGGCTTGCGCAAAGCGCATCACCTCATCCTCTGTCGTTTCCAGCCCCAGCGATACGCGTACAGCACAGGCTGCCGCCTCATCATCAAGCCCCAATGCGCGCAACACGCGGCTGACCTTCACCTTGCCGCTGGAACAAGCAGAGCCCGCCGACACAGCAAACCCCGCCAAATCCATCGCCATGACCTGCGTCTCACCCTTCCAACCTGGGCTGACGAAACAACTGGTATTTGGCAACCGCACGCACCCTTTCCCGACAAAAATAGTCTCGTTTTCGTCGGCCTCAATAGCACTTTCTAGAATATTTCTAAGTTTCTCGACCCTGTCCCATCTGCCCGCGGCCAAATCAGCCTGCGCAGCTTCGGCGGCGGCCCCCATGCCAGCGATGGCAATCACATTTTCGGTGCCCGACCGCCGACCCATTTCCTGCCCGCCACCTTTGATTTGGGCTGGCAGATCGGTGCCTTGCGGAAAAATCAACGCACCAATGCCCTTGGGGCCCCCGAATTTATGGGCAGATAAGAACACCATGCCGACCTGCGCCCAAGAAAACGAAAATGGCACGCGCCCAAAACCCTGAGTAATGTCAGAGACTGCAAGGCCTTGCGGCAAGTCCTGAACAATGCCCGTCTCAGAATTGGCAAGCCGAAGGGCGGACATGGAGGGATGCTCAACAGTCACCGCCCCGTCAACAACCTCCAAAACTGGATCAATCCATGCATGCACAGCATCATGTTCGACTGGGGCGGCTTTCAACCCGCGGCCCGCCAGCGCCAATGCCGCGGCTTCCGTCGCACCGGACGTAAATACGACATCCGCCCCCGACGCCCCCACCGCCTGTGCCACCTGAACCCTTGCGCGCTCTATGATCCCTTTTGCCGCGCGGCCCTCGGCATGCACGGAAGATGGATTGCCAACCACATCCATGGCCGCGAGCATTGCGTCCCGTGCCTCAACCCGCAAAGGCGCCGTCGCATTATGATCAAGATAGGTTCTCATCTCATCATCTTGCCAAAAGTACTCCGGGATCCGGGGCTGGCCCCGGCAAAACATGTCATGCGGCGCAGCCGTACCGTCTGATCACGCATCATCGACAACTTCGAACAAGGCAGGCACTGCCGGACAGGGTGCAAGCCCATTGCCAACGACATCCGACAATCGGGCCTGATGCAAAAATACGTAGACATGCGCACTTAGCCCTTCCCACAACCGATTTGTCATCGACTGTGCCCGGCTTCCCGAGGCCGCACCAGACGCACCAGCCCCCTTATGCATTGCCGATACAGTTTCATCGACCGCGCCCAAAATCTCGGACACCCGAATATCCGAAGCAGGACGCGCCAACCTGTATCCACCACCAGGCCCTCGCACAGAGTCAACCAGTCCCGCACGACGCAGCTTAACAAAGAGCTGCTCAAGATAGGGCAATGAGATATCCTGCCGCTTAGAGATCTCTGTCAGGTTGACCAGCGCATCGCTCTCTTCAAGCGCAAGATCCGCCAGCGCCACCATCGCATAACGGCCTTTGGTGCTCAGTTTCATTGCCGGACCCCACCCCTTGCAACGCAATGTCATTGACGACACTGGGCTGCATCATTACTTCACCCTGAAACACAGATTTGGGCTTGGCGCCCGGATTTAGAATCTTTCTAAAGTACCCGAGCATTTTCGTCAATAATGCGAAAGGGTCAAAGCAGTGACGGAATACGCATGCCCGAAGTCATCTTCCCTGGACCCGAAGGCCGCCTGGAAGGCCGCTATCACCCTCAAAAAGACCGCGACGCGCCAATAGCGATCATCCTGCACCCGCACCCGCAATTTGGTGGCACAATGAACAATCGGGTGGTCTACAACCTGCACTACGCCTTCTACAACATGGGCTTTACAGTGTTGCGGTTCAACTTTCGTGGCGTTGGCCGCAGCCAGGGTGAATATGATCAGGGCGTTGGTGAGCTGTCAGATGCCGCCTCAGCACTCGATTACCTGCAATCTATGAACAATAATTCCAAGCATTGCTGGGTCGCTGGCTTCAGCTTTGGGGCCTGGATCGGAATGCAACTTTTGATGCGGCGGCCAGAAATTACCGGGTTTATCTCGGTCAGCCCACCGGCAAATATGTATGATTTCAGCTTTCTGGCCCCCTGCCCGTCTTCAGGTTTGATCATCAACGGGTCCAATGACCGCGTTGCCCCACCGCAGGACACCGTGAACCTTGTCAACAAGCTGCACGAACAAAAGGGCATCACCATCACCCATGACTGTATGGAGGGTGCGGGGCATTTCTTTGAGGATCCACATATGGAGCCCATGATCGACACGGTCAAAACCTATGTCCGGCGGCGACTGACCGAGAATTCCCGCTAGCTATGGCGGATGATTATGTCGAACGGGTCGCGGGGGAACTTGCAGACCTCGCACTGGCTGATGAACGCCGCAGCGATGACAACACCATCGTTGATCAAATTGGCGAGATTGTCGGCGCATCCTCGCAAACCTTGCAAGAGGCATTTCTGACTGCTGTGCGTGTGCGGCGTGCTGAACGCAGGGCCCGTCAGCTATTGGCGGATCGCGCGGCAGATCAGATGACGAATGCAACGCCCTTGCCAACGCCGGAAAAGTCTGAAGAGGCGCCAGCAGACGATCAGCTCGCCAAGACAGAACCCGAAACCACGCAAAGCACATCTGACGACCAGCCAACCGATGTAGATGACGTGATGGAGCAGATCGACAACCTGATCCAGCCCCGGCGGCCTGACCGCCGCTGATGTCTCGACTTGCCGCGCAACTCGCGTTTCTGACAGAGGCCGACAAGCTGAAATCGGTGCTGCGCGGAACAACGCTCTGCGATGGGTCGCGGCACGAAAATTCAGGCGAACATAGTTGGCATATCGCGCTTTATGCGATGGTCATGGCTGAACATGCCAACCGACCCATAAATATCGACCGGGTCATCAAAATGCTGCTGATCCATGATCTGGTGGAAATCGATGCCGGTGACGCCCCGATCCATGGGGACCACGATCCTGCACACATGGCCTTGATTGAACAAAAAGCCGCCGATCGGATTTTCGGGCTACTGCCGGAGGATCAAGCAACCGCCTTTCGCCAGCTTTGGGATGAATTCGAGGCTGCACAAACCGATGACGCCATTTTTGCAAAAAGCATAGACCGGGTGCAGCCTGTGGTTTCAAACCTAGAAAGCGGCGGGAAAAGCTGGGTGGGCTACAACGTGACCCGCGATCAGGTCGAAACCAGGGTTGGCACAAAGGTCAAGCGCGGCGCGCCCGCCATCTGGGCGGTCCTTAAGACCCGGATCGACACTTGGTTCCACACCAAAACCAATTAGCGCGCGCCAAACGTCATTGTTGCGAAACCATATCGTCTGCCGCACACTTCCTGTAACGTCCCAGATCCCCAATCGTTCGGGGCTGATCTGAAAGGATCTATTTTAATGTTGCGATATGCAGTCTTTCTGGCCCTCACCACACTTCTGTCGACACCGCTGCGTGCCGAGGCACCGCCAACCAACCCGGTCATCACAACGCCAGAACGCCCGATGGCCCCCACATGCTTCCGGATCGAAAACGACACCCTGTCCGCCGCACTCTATCTTGAAGAAATCGAAGGCGAGGCCATCAGCATCGAAGGGTACGGCAATGTGACAACGGCTGAAGGGAACAGTTGGGGGTACTGGCAAAGCTTCACCGGATCTCTGGACGGCGCGATCCTGACGGGTCTTTCCGCTGTTGTGGTCGAAGGCGATCTTGTCAAAGAAGAGATACAATGGGCTTTTGTCGATGGAGGGCTTGTCACAGATTTCGGCACATTTTTCCGTTCCGATTGTGACGGGATCGCAGAAGAATTCACCAATCGTGTCGCCAATTAACGACACCTGCTGATCGGCCGCAGTCAGCACCACACAGCGACAGACGGCAAAGGCAAAAGATAAGCAATTCGGCCCTATACAAACCGATCTGACAGGCGTACTGCGCGGGGCTTACGCCACTGAAAGCCGCAGACATGATTGCCACCCTAGCCGATGCCCTTGCCAAACAGGGCTATGATGACCTGACACCCGTTCAGGTCGCTGTCACTGAAGACACTCTACATGATCAAGACCTGCTTGTTTTGGCACAGACAGGCTCTGGCAAAACCGTTGGCTTTGGTCTGGCTATTGGCCCCACAATCCTAAGCGAGACGGGCCAGTTTGGCCCGCCGAGCACCCCGCTCGCCCTGATCATCGCGCCAACCCGTGAGCTTGCGCTCCAGGTGAAACGAGAGCTGCAATGGCTCTACGCTGGTGCGGAGGCGACGCTCGCCTCTTGTGTTGGTGGGATGGATTTTCGTGATGAGCGGCGCAGCCTGGCCCGAGGTGCACATATTGTTGTCGCAACACCAGGCCGTCTGCGCGACCATATCATGCGCGAAACCATCGATCTGTCCACAATCAGGGCTGTTGTGCTGGATGAAGCCGACGAGATGCTCGACCTTGGATTTCGCGAAGATCTGGAATTCATCCTGGATGAGGCACCCGATACGCGCCGCACCCTACTCTTCTCCGCCACTGTCCCGCCGATGATCGCGACCCTCGCCAAATCCTATCAAAAGGCTGCCGTGCGGATCACGACTACCACCGAGGAAACGCAACACGCCGATATCGAATACCGGGCGTTAAGTGTTGTGAACCATGAAATTGACGCGGCTATCATCAACACGCTGCGGTATTACGATGCGCCCAACGCCATTGTTTTTGCCAATACCCGTGCGCAGGTCACGCGGTTGACCACGCGTCTGTCAAATCGGGGATTTTCGGTTGTCGCCCTTTCCGGCGAACTGACGCAATCGGAACGCTCCAACGCCCTGCAAGCCATGCGGGACGGGCGGGCAAAGGTCTGTGTGGCCACCGATGTTGCCGCGCGCGGGATTGACCTGCCAAACCTGGACCTGGTGATCCATGCGGAACTCCCCACCAATGCGGAAACGCTTCTTCATCGCTCTGGCCGGACAGGGCGCGCGGGGCGCAAGGGCATCTCGACCATGATTGTGCCCGCCAAGATGTATAAGCGAGCCCAAAACCTGTTGAAATGGGGCAAGCTGACCGCCCAATGGGGCAAACCACCGTCGGCGGCAGAAATCAAAGCCAAGGATGAAGAAAGGTTGCTTGCTGATCCGGTCTGGTCCGAGGAATTCACCCAAGACGAACAGACCTTCGCAACCACGCTGCTTGAGCTTCATGGCCCCGAAAAAATAGCCGCAGCCTACGCACGACTGTATACCAATCAGAATTCTGCGCCCGAAGTCATTTCTGATTACCGCGAAGTGCCCGACCAAAAAGACCGCAAACCGCGCGATCATGCAGCCTTTGGTCCCTCAAAGTGGTTCCGGGTTGATATCGGCCGTGACGGCAAGGCCGAAGCGCGCTGGCTTCTGCCGATGATCTGCAAAGCGGGCGGGATCACCAAACGGGATATCGGTGCCATTCGCATCCAGCCAAACGAAACCTTCGTCGAAATCGCCGAACCCGCAGTTGCTGGCTTTCTCAAATCCATCGGGCAGGACATGACGCTGGACAATCAGGCCAAACTCAGCGCGCTTGATGGCCCGCCACAGCTTGGCAGCCGCGGCCCACGCAAAACAAAGCGCGACTATGACAAACCGCGTGCGGACAAACGCAGCACCAAGCCCATTCCTGGCGCGGCAGATGACAGGCCGGACAGCAAACCTGTGCGCAAGGATCATGACGGCGCTGTGGCCGAGCCGCGCAAAAAAAGCCCGTACAAAGGAAAATCAGACGGTAAGAAACCGCGCAAAAAGGACAAGGCAGATTTCAAACCTGCAACAAAGCCTCACAAAACCCGGGCGGGCAAGCCCAAGGACAAGGCGCAAGGTAACGCGAAAGACACCTCAAAAAGGTTTACACCGCCGGGCGGAAAAGCAAAGCCTCGCAGAGGGTTAGGCAGAGGTGGTGATGCAAGGCCGCGCCGCCAGAAAGGCTAAAAGCCGAACAAGCCGTCACAAAATTGTCACGTCACGACCCTGCGAGCGGCCACACTGGGTAGGCAAAACCAGACTATGTTGCCTAATGTGACAACAGTACAAAGTTGTCATTTACCAGTTTATTCAAGGACCAGAGACATGGCCAAGACAAAAGAAAAAGAGCAAGATCAACGCCCCGCGCAGCCAACGGCAGGAGTTGCGCAACAGGCACAAAGCAAACCACAAACGCCCGTTTATACCGATTTCGCGAGTATCTGAGCGTTACAGAGTTGCAAAAGGCCGGTGAGGTCAGTTGCTGTCAGGATCGCCCTCCCCGATCCCGCCGTCCTCACTGGCCCTTTTTTCCCAGCCCCGCTAAATTCGTGGCATGGCAGCTCTGACAACCATCAAGAACATCGGCCCCGCCTTTGAAGAGGCGCTGATAGCCGTTGGCATCACAACGGCCGAGCAATTACGCGACATTGGGGCGGATGCGGCTTACGCCAAACTGCTCGAAAACGGCTCCAAACCCCATTTCATTGGTTACTACGTTCTGCACATGGCGCTGCAAGGGCGCCCCTGGAACGATTGCAAGGGCGAGGAAAAAAAGGCGCTGCGCCGGCAGTTCGACAAGATCAAAGCGGAAAGTTTCGACGAAAATCGATCAGAACTTGAAACGATCTTGAACCAAATCGGTGTGATTCCAACTGGCGAAAAGTAAATACCCTTCACATTGCTTTCGGAATCGTGTATGTTAAAGATATGAACATACAACATGATATTGATTTCGAACTCTCCCGCCTGCGCAAGCTGGCCTGGCGCATGGATGCTCTAATCACCATTCCCGGAACGCGAATTTGCGTCGGTCTGGACAATGTCGTGGGCTTGATCCCTGTTGTCGGGGACGTTCTGACTGCATTCCCCGGCCTTTGGATGATCAGCCGCGCGCATAAACTGGGCGCGTCCCCGGGCACATTGGCTTACATGACGCTCAACACCGCGTTGGACACGGGGTTAGGCATGATCCCAGTGTTAGGCGACATCTTTGACATGCTCTATTGCGCAAATATCCGCAACTACAATGCGTTAGAGCGCAACCTTAACAAAAAAGCCGCCCACGCCAAACCGGTGCGGACGGCTCGTAAATCCGTAGGGTGGGTGAAACCCACGCTCGTGGGTTAACCCACCAGCTCAAGCCCGGAAAAGAAAAACGCTATTTCTTCTGCTGCAGTTTCGGGCGCGTCGGACCCATGAACCGAGTTTTCGCCAATCGACAGCGCGAATTCCTTGCGGATCGTGCCCGGTGCTGCATCTTCGGGGTTGGTGGCCCCCATTACTTCACGGTTCTTGGCAATCGCGTCTTCGCCTTCCAGCACCTGAACCACAATCGGCTCAGAGATCATAAATTCGCACAGCTCGTCAAAGAATGGGCGATCTTTATGCACGCCATAGAATTGCTGTGCCTGAGCCAGTGTCAGGTGAATGCGCTTTGATGCAACAATACGCAGGCCCGCCTCTTCGAACTTGGCCACGATCTGGCCGGTTAGGTTGCGCTTGGTCGCATCAGGTTTGATGATCGAAAATGTACGCTGGATCGCCATGTTTTCAGGGTCTTTCCTAATAGGGGTTGAACTTTGCCCGCCCCCTAGCATGGTGCCTGCGCCGTGAAAAGAGGCTTTGCGACACCCAGGCTGCGGGGCTAGCCTAAGGGCTATGTGGCACCTTATCGTCCACCCCATCTTTGGTCGGCTCTTCGCTGCGCAAGTTGTGGCCTTGCTTGGCACAGGTCTTTTGACCGTCGCCTTGGGGCTCTTGGCCTTTGACCTGGCCGGGGCTGCCGCTGGCACGGTGCTGGGCACGGCCTACGCGATCAAAATGGTGGCCTATGTAGGATTGGCGCCTATTGCCGGGGCGTTGGTGGCCAACCTGCCCCGCCGTCTGGTGTTGATCGGGGCGGATCTGGCCCGGGCCGCCATCGCCCTGAGCCTGCCCTTCATCACGGAAATCTGGCAGATCTATCTGGCGATTTTTGTTTTACAGACGGCATCGGCAACGTTCACGCCCGCCTTTCAAGCCACAATACCCGATGTCCTGAAAGACGATGATGACTATGCCAAAGCCCTGTCTTTGTCGCGGCTGGCCTATGATCTGGAAAACCTGATCAGCCCCGCGCTCGCCGGCGCCCTGCTCCTGATTACCAGCTATCATTGGCTGTTTGGTGGCACCGTCATTGGCTTTGTCTTGTCGGCCACTTTGATCGGGACGATCACCTTGCCCATACGCCGGAAGGATAAAGATCGC
>JBCBGX010000101.1:0-8674 GCA_038526325.1 Pseudomonadota bacterium
TCGCAACCCTCGCGCTTGTCAAAGCATCTTAAGAAGGGACCGACCCAGCGGTAGCGCGGAGTTGGGCCATCAGTCTCAGCAAAATCATGATCCCCACAATGGCCAGTGCGGTGACGGTCCAGTTGTTCACCCCATTGGCAACGCAAATGCCAACAAGGGCCCATATCACAGTCGCGCCATAGAACGGCGATGTTGCCCATTGTAGAACAAGGGCAGCGATACAAAGTGCGCCCACAATGCTCAGATAAGCCCAGCCGAGCTGGCCGAAGAGCACACCATGACCTGCGGCCGTTGTGCCAAGTGCGACGAACGAGGCGGCTGTCAACCAGCCTGCATAGATACTGATCGGATCGCGAAAGAACCAACGATCTGTATCGGGCGCGTAGGCCAATGCCAGAATCGCACCAAGCGCCATCACAAAAATCATCAACGTGGCCCAAATGGCGCCGGTATTGGCCACTGCCAACCACGGCGTGCCCACCCCAAGGCTGATGATCAGTGGCCAGCGCGCGCGGTCCCAGGCGGGGTCGCGGCTGCGCTTGACCAACCCAAAGACCGCCGACACCACCAGCCAGCCATAAATCACTCCCCAAATCGCAAAGGCATAGCCAGCGGGCTGGACTGGTGGCCTGATCTGGGGGATCGGCAGTTGGTCTGCTCGAAACCCGCTGAACGGATCGGTCAGCAGCGGCGAGACAACAAAGGTCAATGTCACGATCAGGGTAAACAGGGCGGGCGCTTTGGTCATGGTTGGGAACATAGCGGGATAGGGCTCACTTCAATGTCAGGTCAGGAAATGCGGACTTGCCAGGTCAGTGACCTTGCGTCAGCATAGCGGCATTAAACCAAAGGATTTTGATATGAAACGGATTGCAATTCTGTGCGATGGCACGTGGAATTCCCCAACAATGAAGATCCCGACCAATGTGGTCAAACTGCGTGATGCCTGTTTGAACGACGGGAAAAATCAGGTGGTCATCTACATTCCGGGTGTGGGCACAAGCAAGATCACCAATGGTCTGATCGGGCTTTTGCACAAACTTGGCGGGGGTGCCTTTGGCTGGGGCTTGGGAAAAAACGTCAAGCGCGCGTATCAACAGCTTTGCCAGCACTATGAAGCGGGAGACGAGATTTACATTTTCGGGTTTTCGCGTGGCGCCTACACGGCCCGGTCACTTGGCGGGATGATCCGCAAATGCGGGATCGTGCCAAAGAACCGGATCAAAAGCCAGTTCACGTTGAACCGGGCTTGGCGGCTCTACAAGCGTCAGGCGGCAGAGGTGGATAAGGGACCCCTTTGGGTTCAGCGCAAGGCTTTATCGCCAAATGTCGCCACGTCAGAGGACGATTGGAAAGAACGCGGCGAAACAGGGCATATAGTGGATATTCGCTATGTCGGTGTGTGGGACACGGTTGGCGCGATGGGGCTGCCGGTGACATTGCTGGGTCCGATCGCGAAATTCTTTAATCGTCGGTATCAGTTCTACGATATGCGCCTGTCCGGCATGGTCAAACATGCGCGCCATGCCGTTGCCTTGGATGAACAACGGATCCTGTTCGAGCCGACGGGTTGGGACAACCTGGATATTCGAAATGCGGGCGATACCAGCCTTGACCGGCCCTATCAGCAGCTATGGTTTGTGGGCGATCATGGCACCGTTGGCGGCAGCCGATCAACGCGAGAACTCGTGTCTTTTCCGCTTGCCTGGATCGCAGAGGGTGCGACCCGACTTGGGCTGATCCTGGCCGATACCGTGAAGATTCCCGATGTTGAAGGCAACGCCGCGGCCCCGTCACCGCATCTGGACCCGCAGGGTGGCCCGCTTCATGCCTGGCGGTTGGGTCCGACCGACCCGAGGGAATATCACGGATCGGTCGCTGAACGGATGCATCTTTTGGGCCGCGACTACGACCCAAAATCAGTACGCGTCGAACGGGATGTCGTGCTTGCACATGGGCTAGCGGACGCTAGACCAGATCTCCGGCAGGCGTGATCCGTGTTTTCCCGCGCAAGTAGGGGTGCAAAACGGCGGGCAGGTCGACGGAGCCGTCTTCTTGCTGGCCGTTCTCGACCACCGCGATCAGCGCCCGGCCCACGGCAAGGCCGGAGCCGTTCAACGTATGTACGAATTGTGGTTTTCCGCCTTCGGCCGGTTTGTATCGCGCATTCATCCGGCGGGCCTGATAGTCCCCCGCGACCGAAACCGAACTGATCTCGCGGTAGGTGTTCTGGCCGGGCAACCAGACCTCGATATCGTGGGTCTTGCGCATGCCCGCGCCCAAATCGCCTGTGCAGAGGATCACGGTGCGGTAGGCAAGGCCTAGCTTTTCGAGGATTGCCTCTGCGCATTTGGTCATGCGGTCATGTTCGGCCGCACTGTCTTCAGGTCGCGTGATGCTGACCATTTCAACCTTTTCAAACTGGTGTTGGCGCAACATTCCTGATGTATCGCGGCCTGCGCTGCCTGCCTCTGACCGGAAGCACTGAGTGTGCGCGACATAGCGGCGGGGGAGGTAGCTTTCCTCTATCGTCACGCTATTGACGATGTTGGTGAGCGTAACTTCTGCTGTGGGGATCAGCCACCAGCCATTGGTGGTTTGGTAACTATCCTCGCCGAACTTCGGCAACTGACCGGTGCCATACATCATCTCTTCGCGCACAAGGACGGGGGTGATCGTTTCGGTCAGCCCGTGATCTTCTACATGCACATCCAACATGAACTGAGCCAGCGCCCGGTGCAGACGTGCCACAGCGCCTGACAGCAGAACAAATCGGCTGCCTGAAAGTTTTGCGGCAGTTTCGAAATCCATCCCTGGACGAACAGCCGGAATTTCGTAGTGCTCCAGCGGATCAAAGCTGAAATTGCGGGGGGCGCCGTTGCGGTGGATTTCGACATTGTCGTCTTCGTCGTCGCCATCCGGTGTTGCATCGTCAGGGAGGTTTGGAATCCCCATGAGCATGTCATGAAGCGTCGTATCCTGTGTCTTTGCATCTTCATTCAGGCGCGCGATTTCAGATTTCTTTTCCGCCACAAGCGCGCGCAAGCGTTCGAATTCGGCGTCATCGCCGCGTGCTTTTGCGGCACCCACCTCTTTTGCGGCTTTGTTGGCCTCGGCCTGTGCGGTCTCCGCGGCCAGTATCTTGGCCCGCCGTGCTTCATCCAGCGCCAGGATTTCAGACGAGACCGGAGCTATCCCACGGCGAGACAAAGCTGCGTCAAAAGCAGCGGGATTGTCACGGATGGTGCGGATATCATGCATAGGTCCGGTCCTTGGATTGGTTTTGAAATTGCGCGGAGATATGCATCATTGCATGCGCCAATGGAACCGGGAAAATCGCCCAGGTTTGGCTGTTGACCGATCCGTTGAAGCATATTGCAATTGCTTTCCTGAGGGTCAGCGCCCATATCACAGCGAAGCATTGGAAAATGGTCGATGGCGCGGTTGCCAATTTGGTGACCTGATCATAATGTGCCGCGACTTTTGGGGGCGATCTGTGCCCAACGAAACAAGGGATGGAATATGAGACCTGCTGACCTGATAATGCTCCTGCTGATTTTCGGGATCATGTATTTTCTGTTAATCCGGCCCCAGCAGAAAAAGATGAAGGAACATCAGGCCATGCTGTCTGGGCTGCGGCGCGGTGATCAGATCATCACGCAGGGCGGCGTTGTTGGTAAGATCGTAAAGGTCAAGGAAGATGCCAACGAGGTTGAGGTTGAAATCGCCAAAGGCGTCAATGTTCGTGTTGTAAAATCGACGATTGCAACCGTTATGAACAAGACTGAGCCGGCGAAAACCTGAACCCGCCGAGAGGCTTTTTGATGCTGAATATTTCTTTCCCCAAGCTTGTGATGATCTGGCTTACCGTCATCGTGGGCCTGACCTTTGCAATGCCAAATGGGTTTTACGGTCGGGTGGAAACCCATAACGACGCTATGGCGGTCATTGAAACTGGCCAGACGTCTGCGGCATTAGAGGCGGACGCGGCCCAATGGCCTAGTGTCCTGCCATCCGGGCTGGTGAATCTGGGCCTTGATCTGCGCGGCGGGGCGCATTTGCTGGTCGAGGTGCAAGTTGAAGATGTGCATGCATCCTTTCTGGAAGGGTTTTGGCCGTCCGTACGCGATGTTCTGGCGGCAGAGCGGGATGTTGTTGGCTTTGTGACGCGTGAAGATAGCCCGCCGACCGAACTGCGCGTGCGGATTTCACAGGCCGACGGCGCAACGCGCGCCTTCGAACTTGTCCGTGGGCTGGCGACGCCGGTGGCGTCATTTACCGGGGCGGCAGCCACAAATATTGATGTGCAGATCAATGGCACATTGCTGACGATCACACTGAGCGATGCAGAACGTGCAGCGATGGATGAGCGCACGATCCTGCAGACACTGGAAATTATCCGCCGCCGGATTGACGAGGTTGGCACGCGCGAACCGACGATCCAGCGGCAGGGGGCCGAACGAATTCTGGTGCAGGTGCCGGGCGTGGGATCGGCCAATGAGATTATCGAGCTTTTGGGAACCACGGCACAGCTGACCTTTAACCAGGTGGAAGGCGTGGCATCGGACGCGAATGAGTCGCCCGGCACAGGGAATATGATTTTGCCTTCGCTCGATCAGGAGGGGTTGTTTTACAGGTTGGAGCGGCGCCCTGTCGTGACAGGCGAAGATCTAGAAAACGCGCAACTTGATTTCGACCAGAACGGGCGGCCCGCTGTGGCCTTCCGGTTCAATACGTCTGCCGCGCGCACGTTCGGGGACTACACACTTGAAAATGTCGGGCGGCAATTTGCGATTGTACTGGATGAAGAGGTGATCTCTGCCCCCACGATCCAAAGCCATATTCCGGGCGGGTCGGGCATCATCACCGGGAACTTTACGGTGGAAGAGGCGGCCAATCTGGCCGTGCTACTACGCGCCGGTGCGCTACCTGCTGAGCTGATATTTCTAGAGGAACGGACCATTGGACCCGAATTGGGCGCTGATAGTATTGCGGCCGGACAGATCGCCTGTATCGTCGCGGGGCTGGCGATTTTGGTTTACATGGTGCTGAGCTACGGCCTGTTCGGCGTTTTTGCCAACATTGCGCTGATCATCAATGTGGGGCTGATTTTCGGGTTGCTGAGCATCGTGGGCGCCACTCTGACCCTGCCAGGGATTGCAGGGATCGTGCTGACCATCGGGATGGCAGTGGACGCTAATGTGATCGTCTTTGAGCGTATCCGCGAGGAGCTAAAAACCGCCAAGGGGCCGGCGCGGGCGATTGAGCTGGGCTATGAAAGGGCGCTGTCTTCGATCATCGACGCCAATATCACCACTTTTATCACGGCTGTGATCCTGTTCACCATGGGCTCTGGCCCGGTCAGCGGCTTTGCCGTGACGTTGGGCTTTGGCATCATCACATCCGTCTTCACGGCGATTTTCGTCACCCGGTCGCTCATCGTGGTCTGGTTCGCGCGTACCCGCCCCAAGACAATCGAGGTTTGATATGCGCCTAAGACTGGTTCGCCAAAACACATCGATTGATTTCTTCAGCAAGGCTCGGATCTGGCTCGGCATCTCCATGGTGCTGATGGTGGTGGCCTTTGCGTCATTTCTGATCCAGGGGCTGAACTACGGGATCGACTTTCAGGGCGGCACGAGCATCCGGACGGATAGCAGTGTGCCTGTGGATGTCGCAGCCTATCGCGCAGCACTTGACCCTCTGGAGTTGGGCGATGTGTCCATTGCACCTGTCGATGATCCGTTATTCGATGAGGATCAATATGTCGCGCTCGTCCGCGTACAAGCACAGGAAGGTGACGAACGGATTGCAAGTGAGACCATTGAGGCGATCCAATTCGCGCTTGCAAATATGTTGGAAAGTCAAACCGTCCTTACGATTGACACATCCAACACTTCGGAAGTTGAGTTTCTCGCCGCTGCACAAAGTGCGGTTCCTTCCGCATATCAAGCGGATGGCTTTGATGGCTTGGCTATCATTCTTCCAAGTGGAACTTCGTTGGAACAGATAGGTGCCGCAGAAAATGCGATATCTGCAGTTGGAAACGTCGTATCAATAGAGCGCGGCTTTGACAGGATTAGCTTTCCGTCTGTGGAATCCGTTGGACCCAAGGTCTCTGGCGAGTTGATCCAGACGGCGATCATCGCCGTGGCGCTCGCCGTTGTGGCCATCCTGCTCTATATCTGGCTACGGTTCGAATGGCAGTTTGCGATTGGAGCAGTACTAGCACTGTCGCACGACGTGATACTGACTATCGGCATTTTCTCGGAACTGCAGATCAAGTTCGATTTGGCCATTATCGCGGCTTTGCTGACCATCATCGGCTACTCGATCAACGACACAGTGATCGTCTTTGACCGGGTGCGGGAGAACCTACGGAAGTACAAGAAAAAAGACCTGAAAGACGTCCTGAATATTTCGATCAACGAAACGCTCAGCCGGACCTTGATGACCTCGGTGACGACCCTGCTGGCGCTGATTTCGCTATTTGTTTTGGGTGGCGACGTGATCCGGGGGTTTGTCTTTGCAATGATATGGGGTGTGATCATCGGGACCTATTCGTCGATCTTTGTGGCCTCTGCCATCCTGTTGGTCCTAGGCGTGAAGCGGGATTGGTCGAAGAAAGACCCCTCGGCCGGGACGCGCTATGGCCATATCGATACGTAACGGAAGCCCATGCGCCTGAACGAAGTCGAATACAACGATGCGGTGCCGATTGACGGCTATGGGCCGGGGTTCTTCCGTATCGGGGGAGAGCGGTTTGACGGGTCGGTTGCTGTTTTTGCGAGCGGTGTACAGAGCTGGGGCGGCTTTAACGATACGCAGACGGTCATTGATCAGGCGGATAGTTTGGACGTGCTTTTCGTGGGCACTGGCGCAGAGATTGCGCATTTGCCAAATGAGTTCCGTATCACGTTAGAGGCGGCTGGGATCGGCGTGGAACCTATGGCCTCGCCCGCCGCCTGCCGTACTTACAGTGTGCTCTTGTCCGAGGGACGGCGGATCGCCGTTGCCTTGCTGCCCGTCTGAATGTTGAGTGTTCAAAACCTGGCATGCGCGCGCGGCGGGGTGCCGGTGCTGAGCGATGTGGGTTTCCGGGTTGAGGCAGGCCAGGCGCTGATCCTGCGCGGACCGAACGGGATCGGGAAAACGACGCTCTTGCGGACATTGGCGGGGCTGCAGTCTGCGCTTGCCGGTACGGTGGAATACCCAGAGGATCAGGGAGCCTATGCGAGCCATGCCGACGGGATCAAGGCCGCGCTGACCGTTGCCGAGAACCTGCAGTTTTGGGCGGATGTTTATGGGCATCGGTGGGTTTCACCCAACCTACAAGAGGTCTTGGAAGCTTTTGATCTGGACGATTTGAAGGACCGGATGGGCGGGACCCTTTCAGCCGGGCAGCGTCGCCGCCTTGGCCTTGCGCGGCTGGCGATTATCGGGCGGAAGGTTTTGTTTCTGGATGAGCCGACCGTGTCGCTCGACCGGTTTTCGGTGAAACTGTTTGCCGATTGGTTGCGGGGGCACCTGAACAGGGGCGGTGTCGCTGTCATCGCCACGCATATCGACCTAGGTTTGGATGCCCCAGACCTAGACCTGACACCGTTCAAGGCGGCTTTGGACCTGGGCGGCGGCACAGATGAGGCGTTCTTGTGATCGCCCTGCTCATGCGCGATCTGCGGCTGGCGGTCAGGGCAGGGGGTGGCTTCGGCCTGGGCCTGGCATTTTTCCTGATCGTCGTTGTGCTGGTCCCGTTTGGGGTCGGGCCGGAGACGGAGCTTTTGTCGCGCATCGCCCCGGGCATCCTATGGGTGGCGTCCTTGCTGGCGGCACTCCTGTCGCTCGACCGGATCTTTGCGCTCGACTATGAGGATGGATCACTGGCGCTGCTCGCCACATCGCCACTACCGCTAGAAGGGGCAGCCTTTATGAAGGCGCTGGCGCATTGGATCACGACCGGTCTGCCGCTCACTCTTGCCGCGCCGATGCTCGGGTTTCTGTTGAGCTTGGCGCCAGAGGCTTATTTGTATCTGCTTGTGTCGCTTATGATCGGAACACCGGCATTGTCCATGATCGGCACATTTGGCGCAGCTCTGACCGTTGGTCTGCGCCGGGGTGGCCTTTTGCTTTCATTGCTGGTTCTGCCGCTTTACGTGCCAACGTTGATTTTCGGGGCAGAGGCGGTGCGGCGCGGGGCGGATGGCCTCGACCCGACCGGCGCATTGGTCCTGCTGGGTGGGATCACGGCAGGTACGTTCGCGCTGCTGCCCTTCGCCACAGCGGCGACATTGCGCATCAATCTGCGGTAAAGGGGATTGAGCCAATGAACGGAGCGCACTAGATAACCGCCATGTCGATGTGGGAATATGCCAATCCGAAACTGTTCATGGGCTGGACCCGGCCGGTGCTGCCGTGGCTGTTCTGGTCCGCGGCGCTGTGCCTTGTCGTTGGCCTCGTCTGGGGTTTCTTCTTCACGCCCGATGATTTCCGCCAAGGATCGACGGTCAAGATCATCTACTTACACGTGCCCTCGGCCCTGATGGCAATCAATGCCTGGCTGATGATGCTGGTGGCGTCGATCATCTGGGTCGTCCGGCGGCATCATGTATCGGCCCTGGCCGCGCGCGCAGCGGCCCCCGTGGGAGTTGTCATGACGTTGATTGCGCTGTTTACG
>JBCBGX010000102.1:0-8591 GCA_038526325.1 Pseudomonadota bacterium
TTGAAATGTCATGCCCTTCGGCCAGACGTTCCTCCAGCGTACCATAGCCCGACACGTCCAGTGGGGCGAGGTCGGCTTGTTTAAGGATCGCGACGGTTTCGCGCACCGCCTCTGCCTCGTCCACGCCGCTGGCATAGCACATAAGCGCCCCGCCTGTGGCTTCTTCGGGCAGGCCGTCACCTTTGTTTCGCCCCACTTCGACAAGGAGGGTGAAGACCTTTTGTTTGGATGATTTTGTGGACATTGGAGCGACCTGTGACTGGTTTGACATTGCATGCGGGCATCAGGCCACACTGTCAATGCGGGCTTTTCCAAACGCGCCCATACCAAACACGCGCGGCTTAATGGGACTTTTGCTTGTGCTTGAGCCTTAAACCGGCTTTTAATGGTTTTGACTTTGAGGATAATGACTATGCCAATTTTGGAAAATGGCGATTTTTCGGATGGCTTGGCAGGTTGGACGGTTGTGGGTGCGGGTCCGACAGCGCCCACCTTTGACGCGACCAATGGGTGGGTTGTTTTCGGCTCTGGCGACAATGATGTGCAAGATGGCGACAGGTTGCAGCAACAGGTGAGCCTTGAACAGGGTACCGAATACACGTTGAGCTTCACCATGCGGGAGATCGGGCCCAACTTCGGCGGCTTTGGCTTGAATATCGATCTGATCGAACTGAACCCTGATGGCAGCCAGGGCAATCAGACCTCGCTGGGGTTCGAACTGGTTTTTGACGGGCAAACTAACGCAGTCAGCATCACATTCGTCTCGCCTTACGATGATGCGCTGTTGCAATTCCGGGGTGGTTTTGGGTTTGGCGGCTTAGGTTCGACACTGGTTCTGGATGATTTTGTTCTGACCTGTTTTGGACACGGGACGCTGATCATGACACCAACTGGCGCTGTGCCGGTTGAAACACTGCAAGTCGGGGATTTGATCAATACACTCGATGAAGGACCCTGCCCGCTGCGTTGGGTCGGCGCGCGCAGGCTCGAGCCGATGGAGATCAAGCAGAGGCCCGAATGGAAGCCGATTGTGATCGCGACGGATACCTTTGGCACCGGACATCCCAATGCTGACCTCATCCTGTCGCCATGTCACCGCATCTTGATGCGCGATACACAGGCTGACCTTCATTTTGGCGCGAGCGAGGCGCTTGTGCCTGCAAAATTCCTGGTAGGACAGTTAGACGGCGTGCGCCATGCGCCTGTGACCGAGGGAGCGAGCTATTATCATCTTCTTTTCGACGCACATCACATAGTGACGTCCAACGGATTAATGACCGAGAGCTTTCATCCCGCACATCGCACTGTGTCAAAGTTTGACCGGGCTTCCCGGCGTGAAGTTTTGGGACTTTTCCCAGACCTTGGCGCGTTGCCGACAGCACGAAAGGTGCTCAAGCGGTTTGAGGCAGAGGTGCTTTTGTCGGCGATGTGATAATGCACCCGGACTTGGTTTTATCCGTCATCTACCCAACGCGACCTGACAGCCCAAATGGTTGAGACGATGATCACCACTTGCAAAGGCGCGTAGATAACCACCATCAAAAGCAGAATACGCCAAAACAGGGTCAATTGCATCACGATGGCCAGCGACACTGCAGGCAGGAACATCAGCGCAAGGATCAGGGCGATGACGATAATGTCAAAGGCCACCGGGGCCCAGGCCGCCTTGAAGGACGGGCGTATCCCGGCCGCTATGCGCTTGCGCGCAAGAATGCGGCTGAGGATCATATCAGTCGCGCAACAGCTCGTTGATACCGGTCTTAGACCGGGTCCTTTCATCCACCCGTTTCACGATCACCGCACAATAAAGGTTAATCCCGTTTTTTGACGGCATCGATCCGGCGACAACCACCGAGTAAGGTGGGACCTCACCATACATCACCTCACCTGTCTCACGATCCACGATCTTGGTTGATTGGCCGATGAACACGCCCATGCCCAGCACAGATCCTTCACGGACGATACAGCCCTCGACCACCTCGGACCGGGCACCGATAAAGCAATTGTCTTCGATGATCGTGGGCCCCGCCTGCATCGGTTCCAGCACGCCGCCGATGCCGACGCCCCCCGACAGGTGCACATTCTTGCCGATCTGCGCGCAGGATCCAACCGTGGCCCAAGTATCAACCATCGTGCCTTCATCCACATAAGCGCCCAGGTTCACGAAAGACGGCATCAACACCACACCCGGCGCGATAAAGGCCGATTTGCGCACAACGCAATTCGGCACCGCGCGAAAGCCTGCCGCCTTCCATTGGTTGTCGCCCCAGCCTTTGAATTTGCTGTCGACCTTGTCCCACCAGCCACCGCCTTGCGGGCCGCCATCTTGCTGTTCCATATCCTTGATACGAAAACCAAGCAGAACGGCCTTCTTGGCCCATTGGTTCACGTGCCAGCTGTTGTCACTATGGCGTTCAGCCACGCGGAGGCTGCCGCTGTCCAAAGCGTTCAACGTGTCTTCGATCGCTTCACGTGTTTCGCCCGTCGCAGCAGGCGTGATCGACTCGCGGGTCTCCCAAGCAGCTTCGATAGCGGTTTCCAGGGCAGCGTTGGACATGATGTTCTCCGGTCAAATTCTGGTTTGCTGGCTTCTAGCGGGACTGCCCCAATCAATCAACGCCACTTGATCGAACAGCCCATCGATGGTGTTTGATCCACAGGTCCTTTGCCGGTTTTTGCGACCAGACGCATCGCATTGATCAATTCCGGCACGCGACCTGTTGGGTCTTTCATCCCCGCATCGTCAATGCGCCCGCGATATTGCAGACCACCCGTCGCATCAAAGCCGAAAAAGTCCGGCGTGCAGACCGCATTGTAGGCACGTGCCACACTTTGATCCGCATCCACCAAATAAGGCACATCGAGCCCATGCTGTGCGGCAAAGCCAAGCATCTTGTCTGGGCTGTCGGCAGGGTAGCTGTGCCAATCATTGCTCATGATGCAGGCCGCGCCAATTCCATCTGCACGAAGGGCTTGCAGATCCAGTGCCAGCCGGTCGATCACAGCGACCACATAAGGACAGTGGTTGCAGATGAACGCAATAAGCAGCCCGTTTCCGCCGTTCAGACTGTCTCGGCTGTGACGTTTGCCATCGGGGGTGGCCAGCTCAAAATCAGGGGCCGGCCAGCCGAAATCACAGATGGGAGTTTGAAGCAGCATTGTCAGTCCTTTCCGTCCTCAGGTATTTCAATTGCATCCCGTGACCGAACGGGCAAGGCTGTGGACAAACAAACAGGACAAATCATGCAAGACAATCGCCACCACCCGTTTCGAGACAGCCACCAGGACCGCGAAGCAGCCAGCCACATCCCTGACACGCCCCAGACCCGTGCGCCATCTTATGCGTTGGCGTTTGCCGACGAAGATTTCTTGTGCCGGGAAGAGTTGCGGCCTGTGCGGCTACAGCTGGAATTGCTGAAACCCGAAATGCTGATGAATGAGGCGGGCGTGAACTCTACCATCGTGTTGTTTGGTGGTGCGCGCATTCCGGAACCTGCGCAAAAGGACAAGGCGCGGACGCAAACCTTGGCTGAGCTGACCAAGTATTACGACGAAGCCCGCAAATTCGCCCAGGTGATGACAGCCAAGTCACTTACTACAGGTGGAAAGGACGACGTCATTGTGACTGGTGGCGGCCCGGGTGTGATGGAGGCGGGCAATCGTGGGGCGCAGGATGCTGGTGGTCGTTCGATCGGGCTAAACATCGTCCTGCCCCATGAACAGGCACCAAATCCCTATGTCACACCGGATCTGTGCTTTAACTTCCACTATTTTGCGATCCGCAAGATGCATTTTCTTATGCGCGCATCCGCTGTCTGTGTCTTTCCGGGTGGGTTTGGTACCTTGGATGAGCTGTTCGAAGCGCTGACTTTGATCCAGACCGGTCGAATGGCGCAAGTGCCATTTTTGCTGTTTGGGCGTGCGTTTTGGGAAAAAATCATCAACTGGGAAGCGCTCGCTGATGCAGGCACGATCTCAGAGGATGATTTGAAGCTGTTCCGATTTGTCGAAACCGCGGAAGAGGCCGTTGCCGCCTTGGACAACTGGGAGGACAAGGGCGTCAAACGTGGTGCTATTCCGGGTCGGTGAGCGCCTGCTATGGCTCTTCGTTTGATGGCACTTCCAACCCTTGCATCGGTGGCTCGTCGGGGTGTCGGATTGCCTGAATAGCGGCTTTGGCCAGAAAATCACCGGCGGTGTTCACCTGTTCTGAAATTGTCAGGATGTCCGCGCGGAACAGTTTCAAAAATGGCATTGCTTCTTTAGCGAAGACGTCAATCTCTTGACCGACTTGCGAGCCATGCTGTTCGATCGCAGCAACGGCCGCCATTGCCGAAGAGGTCGAGGCCGTAATGACGGCATCAATTTCAGGTCTTTGAAGCAATGTCTGTGCCAGCGATGCCACGACATCGTCACTGGGCGTGTCGCTTGTGATTTTGTCCGCGATGGACACAGACAGACCGAGCGCGTCACCGGTCTCTTTGACGCCCATCATCAAGTGCTGTGCGTAGCTTTGCGCAGCGGGCGGAGCGATCACGAAAATATTCTTGCGCCCACGCTCAAACAGTTTTTTGACCGCCAGCCCGCCAAAAGCGCGATTGTCAAAATCGTAATATGGATGACGGTCCGCCCATTCCGTTCGGCCATGGGTTGCAAACGGAAATCTCCGCTCCATCAGATAAGCGACGCGGGGGTCTTCTGGCTGTATCTGGTTCATGATTACGGCATCCGCCGATCCGGTTTCGACGATGTAGCGGACGGGATCCATGGGGTCCTGATCAGGAAAGAATGGCGTGACAATCATGTGAAACGGGGTATGCCGTAACCCGCCCGCCACAGACGCAATCAGACGGGCGGTATGGCTCATCAAATCATGTTCCGTCGACATCACCAATGAGATTACGTTTGTCCGCCCGGTGCGCAGGCGCACGCCCGCCCGGTTGGGGACATATCCGATGTCATTGGCGATCTTTCGGATCAGCTTTTTCGTTTCTGTCCCGATATCGGGCGCATCGTTTAAAGCGCGAGACACTGTTGGCACGGCCAATCCGCTAAGCCGCGCAATGGTCTTGAGCGTTGGCTTACCGTCTGGGACGGCTGGATCGGTTTTGATTTTGCTGTGCGGCATAGCGTCTCTTTCTGGCCGCGCGGCCATCTTTGCAACCCAAAATGCCGCGTAAAGGTGACGTCCGAGCAAAAAACATGCGCAGAACAAGATGTTAATGCGGGCGGGGTCCTCGGACTTGATACTGACTCATTTTATCTTGCTAGGTCAATCTAAATCGTTATAGGCTGATCTATAACGATTTAGGACCAGGGAGGAGAGAATCGTGAAACTCACAACAAAACTGCTTGCCGCAACAGCAATGGTCAGCGCGTCTGCTGTATCGGCGGTTGAATTGGAAGTGACCCATTGGTGGACATCCGGTGGCGAAGCCGTCGCGGTTGGCAAATTTGCCGAAGCTTGGGAGGCCACTGGCAATACTTGGGTAGACGGTGCGATTGCCGGATCAGGGGGTACAGCGCGCCCGATCATCATTTCGCGTATTCTTGGCGGTGACCCGATGGGCGCTACCCAATTGAACCATGGTCGCCAGGCCGAAGAGCTGATCGAGGCGGGGCTGATGCTGGACCTGACGGACGTCGCGGAAGAGCAGGGCTGGAAGGACTTGGTCAACCCGTCTTCCCTTTTGGATGCCTGCACGCTGGACGGCCGAATCTACTGCGCGCCTGTGAACATTCATTCCTGGCAGTGGATCTGGCTCAGTCATGAAGCCTACGCAAAGGCTGGTGTTGATGTGCCCGCAAACTGGAACGAATTTGCCGCAGCAGCCCCCAAACTGGAAGAGGCTGGGCTCGTCCCGCTTGCCATGGGTCAGCAAGGTTGGCAGCAAAACGGTGCCTTTGGCGTGATGACAATTGCGATCGCCGGTCTTGACGCCTGGCGTAAAGTTGTTGTCGACAAAGACGCTGACGCAGCGCGCGGCCCGGAATATGCAGCCGTGTTCGAAGCTGCCGTTGACGCCCGTGAATTCGCAGCCAATTCCAATGTGCAAGACTGGAACCAGGCCACCAATATGGTGATCACCGGTCAGGCTGGTGGTCAGATCATGGGTGACTGGGCGCAGGGTGAATTTCAGGTCGCCGGCCAGGTTGCTGGTGAAGATTACACCTGCCTGCCAGGTCTTGGCGTAAACGAAATCCTCGATACAGGTGGCGATGCGTTCTACTTCCCTGTTCAGGACGACCCAGCCGTTGAAGCCGCACAAAAAGAGCTGGCCGCCCTTCTGCTCAGCCCCGAGGTTCAGGTCTCATTCAACCTCGCCAAGGGCTCCCTCCCGGTCCGTGGCGACGTAGACCTTTCTGCTGCCAATGAGTGCATGCAGAAAGGTCTAGAAATTCTGGCCGCTGGCGGTGTGATGCCGTCTGGTGATATGAACCTGTCCGCGGACACGCAAACCCAGATCGAGGATCTGATGGCGCAATTCTGGTCCTCTGACATGTCTGCATCAGAGGCGCAGGAAAAGTACGCTGATATCATCGCCCGTGCTGACTAAGCCCAACCTGCTTTGACAGCCGGCCCGGCAAAGCGCTCACCTTTGCCGGGCCATCTAGAACGATCTCACTTTTGATGATGGAGCAGGCAGGATGACCCTCGCCCTGGACCCGCGCGCCATGTCGGAAAAAGCGCGCCCGGCAAAACGGCCCAACAAGTTGTTTCGCAACCTGTCGGCCAAGGTTGCCTCAATCCCGATGATCCTGACGGCACTGTTCGTCTTTGTCGGCGGGACGACTTGGACAATCGTCTATTCCTTCACGAATTCCCGCATGCTGCCGCGCGAAAATTTCGTGGGGTTCGATCAATATGTCCGGCTGTGGGAAACCGACCGCTGGATCATTTCCATCAAGAACCTCGCTTTGTATGGCGTCTGTTCCATGGTTCTGACGCTGACCATCGGTTTCATCCTAGCCGCCTGTCTTGACCGGAAAATCCGGTTCGAAAACGCCTTCCGCACGATATTCCTGTACCCCTTCGCCTTGTCATTTGTTGTCACTGGCCTTGCCTGGCAGTGGATCTTGAACCCGCAATTCGGCCTGCAAAGCGTGGTGCGTGGCTGGGGTTGGGAAAGTTTCACCTTCGATCCGCTCAACAACCCCGATATCGTGATGTTCGGCCTGCTGATCGCGGGCCTCTGGCAGGGGACCGGGCTGATCATGTGTATCATGCTGGCGGGTCTGCGCGGCATTGACGAAGACATCTGGAAAGCCGCAAAGGTCGACGGGATAGGCACCGTCAAAACTTATGTCGTCGTCATCATCCCGATGATGCGGCCCGTCTTTATCACCGCGCTTGTCCTCATCGCCTCTGGCATCATCAAGCTCTACGACCTCGTCGTCGCGCAAACCAATGGCGGCCCGGGCCTCAGCTCCGAGGTGCCCGCGAAATACGTCATCGAATACATGTTCCGCGCCCAGAACCTGGGCCAAGGCTTTGCCGCCTCCACCATGATGCTGTGTTCGGTTGTGATCGTCCTGATCCCCTGGGCCTACCTTGAATTCGGAGGCAAGAAACGTGGCTGATCTCACCGTCAACGGCCCCGCTGGCCCCCGCCCGAAAAAGCGGTTCAGCCGCGCGAACATCTTCCTCTATGGTACGCTGATCGTCGTCAGCATGTATTACTTGCTGCCGCTTTACGTGATGATCGTGACATCGCTGAAAGGCATGCCCGAAATCCGGCTGGGCAATGTCTTTGGGCCCCCGATGGAGATCACGTTCCAACCCTGGGTCAAAGCCTGGTCAGAGGCCTGCACAGGCCTCGATTGCACGGGGCTTTCCAAAGGGTTTTGGAACTCTGTCCAGATCCTGATCCCCTCGGTGGTCCTTTCCATCGCCATCGCCTCCGTGAATGGCTACGCGCTGTCTTTGTGGAAGTTCAAAGGGTCAGAGGTGTTCTTTACCATCCTGATCATCGGTGCCTTCATCCCTTATCAGACGATGCTCTACCCCATCGTCATAATGCTGCGCGAGATTGGATTGATGGGTGATCTGGGCGGGCTGGTGCTGGTCCATACGGTCTTTGGCATGCCGATCCTGACGCTGTTGTTCCGCAACTATTTCGCGTCCGTCCCAGAAGAGCTGTTCAAAGCTGCCCGCGTCGATGGGGCCGGGTTCTGGCAGATCTATTTCCAGATCATGCTGCCCATGGCGCTGCCGATCTTTGTGGTCGCGATCATCCTTCAGGTCACGGGTATCTGGAATGATTTCCTGTTCGGCGTGATCTACACCAAACCCGCCACCTACCCGATGACCGTGCAACTCAACAACATCGTCAACTCCGTCCAAGGCATCAAGGAATACAACGTCAATATGGCCGCAACACTTCTCACCGGCCTTGTGCCACTGGTTATCTATTTCGCCTCCGGCAAGCTCTTTGTCCGCGGCATCGCAGCAGGGGCGGTCAAGGGATGACGCATTCCGTCGAAATCAAAAAACTCGATTTGGCCTTTGGCGCGGTCAAGGTCTTGCAAGGGCTGGATCTGAACATCAACGAAGGCGAATACCTTGTCCTGCTTGGCTCATCAGGTTGCGG
>JBCBGX010000103.1:0-8485 GCA_038526325.1 Pseudomonadota bacterium
GACTAAATAATCGTTTTCAACACCGGTGCAAGTTTTTGACTAGCGCAATTTCTTCTTCGGTTGAAACGTCGCAACAATACGTTTCAGTTCAGGTTCCTGGAGCTTCTTTACGGCTTTGGGTTGGCTGAACCATTTGCGGCGTCGTTGATGCTTCTCTGGCCATTTGCTGTGAACATTCCGAACATGCAAAGGGTAGACAAGAGTAACAATTGGGGCGTTTCCTAATTTTTGCGGTTTGCTATAGGTGTAGACACCTAAACACTGGTCCGAGGCCTCACCGCTCAGCCCAGCCTCTTCAAACGCTTCGGTTGCAGCAGCCTTGGCGGGTGTTTGTTTATGCATCGGCCATCCTTTGGGGATGATCCAGCGTTTACGGGTTCGACTGGTAATTAGGCAGATTTCCAGCTTGTCATTTTTGATCCGCCAGCAAAGCGCTGCAAACTGCGCGCGCACATCCGTTTTACGTTTACTTTGGAATTTTAGCGGAAGCTGTCGCACGGATGTTTTTGCCATGGTTCCGATCTTAATTTGGGTTACATCCCGCGTATGTCAGATGATACTCAGGCGCTCGATGAACGGGCAACCCCTTTGCCGCGATTTATAGGGTCAGAGATTTACCGGCATTCGAGCTACGGCGCATGGCATCCCTTGCGGGTTCCCCGGGTCTCGACCGTCATGGATGTTTGCCGTGCGATGGGGTGGTTGCCTGCAACGCGATTTGTGGTCAGCCCACGGGCAAAACCCGCGGCCTTATCCAGCTTTCACACGCCAGCGTATCTGGCCGCCCTTCAAGCGGCAGAAGCGGCCCAAAGCGTCAGTGACCACATCCGTCAGCGTCACGGTCTGGGAACGCCGTCAAATCCGGTTTTTCCCGAAATGTATCGGCGTCCCGCAACCTCTGCCGGCGCGTCGCTATTGGCGGGTGAAATACTCGCAAACGGCGGTGTCATTTATTCGCCGGCTGGTGGCACCCATCACGGCCTGCCCGACCAGGCAAATGGTTTTTGTTATCTCAATGATCCCGTTTTGGCGATCCAGTCGCTGCGGCGCAATGGTGCAACGCGCATTGCCTATGTCGATATTGATGCCCATCACGCAGATGGCGTCGAGTATGCGTTTGAGCATGACTCAGATACATTGCTGATATCTGTGCACGAGGTGAACCGCTGGCCGCGGTCCGGCGCGTTGACGGATGTTGGGGCTGGGCAGGTGTTCAACCTGCCGGTGCCTGCTGGTTTGAACGATGATGATATGGCCCTGATAAGGGATCAGGTCATCTTGCCGCTTGTGGCGGGCTTTCGACCAGACGCTATTGTGCTGCAATGCGGGGCGGATGCGGTAACAGAAGATCCGCAATCGCGATTGACACTGTCCAACAACGCCCACTGGGCCATTGTAAAAGCTCTTCGCCCTCTGTCGTCGCGCTATCTGGTCCTGGGCGGTGGCGGATATAATCCGTGGTCGGTCGGTCGGCTTTGGTCAGGGGTCTGGGCTATTTTAAATAATTGTGAGATTCCGGACATCCTGCCCGAGGCTGCGCAAGTCGTTCTTGCCGATCTTTTTTGGGAAACGCCACAGCGTCGGGTGATGCCGCAAGCGCATTGGATAACCACTTTGCGGGACGAACCACGCAATGGCTCTGTTCATTCGGATGTTCGGGTTGGCGTCCGAGTGTTGGCGGAACGGCGAAAAGCTTGGGTGTGACACTTGCACACGCAACCTAAGCGCCAGATAGTCACCACATGATTTTGCGGATTTTTCTTTTGGTTTTCTGCTTCTTTTGCAGCGCTGCCCGCGCTGAGGTCACCGTATTTGCTGCAGCCAGCCTGAAAGAACCGGTCGATAAACTCGCGGCGTCTTTCGAAGACGTCGTGGTGTCATATGGCGGCAGTAGCACACTGGCGCGGCAAGTCAGCCTCGGCGCGCCTGCTGACGTCATTTTATTGGCCAACACAGCATGGATGGAGGTGCTGGTAGATAGCGGACAGGTCGTACCAGACAGCGTCGCTGACTTTGCCAGCAACCGCCTCGTTCTAGTCGGGGCTGCCGGGGCAAGCGACGTTCTACTGGATCCGCCATCGCTGATGCAGGCGTTAGATGGGGGGCGTCTGGCTGTGGGGCTGACTGAGGCAGTACCGGCTGGGATCTATGCCAAGGCTGCCTTAAGCTCGTTGGGACTGTGGGAGGCAATTGGCCCGCATTTGGCCGAAGTTGATAATGTCCGTGCTGCACTTGCTTTGGTAGCGCGCGGGCAAGCCCCGCTTGCCATTGTCTACGCAACAGACGTCCGTGTGACAGATGCTGTGAGACAGGTCGCGATCTTTCCCGAAAAGAGCCATCCAGCAATTCGGTATCAAGCGGCGCTTACCAGGAACGCGCGGTTGGAAGCAAAAGAGTTCTTGGCGCTGCTCGTTGGAGAGACCGGACAAGAGCATTTGGCACATGCAGGTTTTCTGCCTGTACCGGGCGGCCCATGACAGATTTCTTCGGGCCGCAGGAATGGGCTGCGATAGGTTTATCTTTGCGGGTTTCACTTGTAGCGACATTGGTTGCACTTCCGCTTGCCATTTGGGTGGCATATCTGCTGGCCCGAAAAACCTTCCCCGGCCGTCAGTTGCTCAATGGCATCGTGCACCTGCCATTGGTTTTGCCGCCGGTGGTGACAGGATATCTGTTGCTGGTCGTTTTCGGTCAACAGGGTCCCATAGGAACGGTGTTAAGGGACGTATTCGGCATATCGCTAGCGTTTCGCTGGACGGGTGCTGCTTTGGCCGCCGGGATTATGGCCTTTCCCTTGATGGTGCGGGCAATCCGGCTTGCAATCGAGGCTGTCGATCCAGGGTTGGAAGAGGCCGCCGCGACGCTGGGCGCTTCACGTTGGCGCATATTCACAACGATAACGCTACCGCTGGTCTATCCGGGTATCCTTGCCGGGGCCATTCTGGGCTTTGCCAAGGCACTGGGTGAGTTCGGGGCGACGATAACGTTTGTTGCGGCTATCCCCGGCCAAACGCAAACTATTCCTTCGGCCATTTATGGGCTGCTGCAGGTGCCTGGAAGCGAGCCGGCAGTGTTGGGGTTGGTCTGTGTGTCTATCCTTTTGGCAATGGGTGCATTGTTGGCATCCGAGTGGTTGTCGCGTCGCGCTGTACGACGGGTAGGGGCGTGATGCTTGAGATTGATGTCAAGAAGACGTTGGGAGATTTTTCCCTAAACATAGCAGTCACGGCTCCACCCGGTGTCACGGCGATTTTTGGGCCGTCTGGGTCGGGAAAGACGTCTGTGGTCAACGCTTTGGCCGGATTGATGACGCCAGACGCCGGCTATATCGCGGTTGGAGACAAGGTGCTTTTTGACAGTGGCGCGCGCGTGGACTTGCCGACACATAAGCGGCGTATCGGCTATGTCTTCCAAGATGCACGGCTGTTTCCCCACATGAATGTTGACGATAACCTCAAATATGGCGGGAACTATGAGGCAGATCATCTGATCGACTTGCTTGGGTTGCAAGATCTTCTAAGGCGGTACCCGGGCAATCTGTCCGGTGGTGAAAAGCAACGCGTCGCCATTGGCCGGGCATTGATGAGCGATCCGCAGATTGTTTTGATGGACGAACCGCTGGCGTCACTGGATGCCCAACGCAAAGCTGAAATCTTGCCTTATATCGAAAGGCTGAGAGACGAGGTCAAAATTCCCATTCTATATGTCAGCCATGACGTTTCAGAGGTCGCACGACTGGCAACCAGCATTGCCGTGATCAACAACGGTAAGATAGTGATGTCGGGACCGTTGGAAGAGGTGCTGTCGCAGCCCGCAGCAGTGCCGGTTTTGGGCGTGCGAGCCGCAGGTGCTGTTATCGAAGCTCGGATCGCTGGGCGGTTATTGCAAGACGGTCTGACAGAGCTTTCATTTTCTGGCGGGCGCTTGATGATGCCCGGCAATCTTGGCCAGTTGGGCCAAACGATCCGCCTGCGCATCCCAGCGCAGGACATCATTTTGGCCCGGGAAAGACCTGACGGGCTAAGTGCGCTAAACATCTTGCCCGTCCAGATCACGGCCTTGGAACAAGGGCGCGGCCCAGGCGTTGCCATTGCTTTGCAAGCTGGCAAGGATCGGCTTTTGGCTCGCGTGACGCGGCGCAGCGCAGAGCGGATGCAACTGACCGAGGGGCAGGAAATCTTTGCGATTATCAAAGCCACAGCCGTGGGCCCCGAAGATGTCGGTGGCTAGCGTGGCAAGGCTGCCTTGATCGCGGCGAGCGTTCGGGAAACGCTGCCTGCATGTTCGCTATAGAACCTTTCAATTTGTTCATCGGTGACAGCGGGTGGGTTTTGGACGGTCCTGATCAGCTCTGTCTCGGTCTGCAAATGGGTGCAAACACCGGCGGCGATAGCCTCGGTTGCAGGGTATTCGATGGTCCAGATATGCGGTCCAACGATGACCGGTTTTTTCAGTGCGAGAGGCTCAATCACGTTATGCGCTCCTTTTTCGACGAAGCCCCCGCCGACAATCGCCCGGTCGCAAAGGCTTAGGTAGAAGTACATTTCGCCCATGCTGTCCCCCAACAAGACGTCGAAGTCATCTAAGTCACTCTGCAAGGTCAAGGTGTCATCAAATAGGTCCGATCGTTTCGCGTAGCGGATACCCGCTGCAGTCATCATATCAGCGACATCCTCAAAACGTTCAGGCGCGCGGGGAACATAGACAAAGAAGGCGTTTGGCGTTTGCTTTATCAACCGGATGTAGAGAGGGTCTTCGCCCTCAACAACGCTGGTCAGTGTGAATGTGGGGCGGCCTTTGGTTAGGGTGTTCTTTACGGTTAACGCGGCGGTCAGATGGCACTGTGGGATCGGTTGCTCGAACCGAAGCTCCCCTGTGACATGCAGATTTGGCATATTTGCCGCCGCAAACCGAGCGCGCTGTCCTTCGGATTTCACAAAACCGCCTGTGAATCCGGCCAGTAAACCGGCCCGTAACCCCTTGCCTGATTTGTCCTTTTCAAAACTTTTCTTTGGATACTGCGCGTTGCACATAAAAAGCGGTGTGCCGTGCCTGTGACACGCGGCGATCATACGCGGCCAGATCTCAATCTCCATGACAAGGCCGTATTTCGGCGCGAAATGCTGTAAAAACCGCCGGTAGGCAAAGCTATATTCAAACGGTACCCAGACGGTTTTGACTCGCCCCTCAGCGATTTCTTTTGCAAACTCTCGCTCGGCTTCTCGCCGTCCTGCTGGGGTAAAATGGGTTGTCAGAACATGTTCGCCCTCTGTCAGCAGCGCCCGGATCAGCGGCGTCGCAGACCGCATTTCCCCCAAAGATACAGCATGGATCCAAACGGGATGCTTGCGCGGCGCGATATATCGTCCAAACCGTTCGCCAATGTGCTTTGCATAAATCGGGTCTTTGCGTCCGCGCCGCAAAAGATAAACAAGAATAACTGGCATGAGCATCCACCACAGCAAACTATAAGCAATCAACGCGACCCTTAGTTTGAGTGAAGGAAATGCCTGTTTCATGTGTGGCCCATTGCCGCCACCACATCATGCGCAAGCTGATCAGTTTTTTTGCTGGCTTCTTGCATACAGTTTATGGCGTTCCGAGCGAGGCAATGCTGGCCGGGGTCGAGTAACAGCCTGGCCAGTTCATCTGCACTGCTTATCGCCTGCGCCGCACTGTGTTGCCCCAGAATCGTGTAGTCCGTGAAAAAGTTCTGTGTTCTTGGGCCATGATAGATGTCAGTTCCCAACGCCGCTGCCTCCCAGGGGTTGTGCCCCTCGACATCGTTGAATGTCCCTCCTATCAGAGCCGATTGCGCGACCGAGTACACAAGACCAAGTTCACCAAAGGTGTCGCAAATCCAAACTGAGTCAGCGGTCTTGGGTAACTGTTCAAGAGATCGAAGACCTGGCCGAGTGCCCAGCATATCCGTGATTTCGTAGCGTCGATCCGGAAAGCGAGGAGCCACGATAAGCAACGCAGTCGGCTCCTGCTCGCATAGGCGGTGGTGAGCGGCGATTGCGATCCGCTCATCCTCCTGATGCGACGGTGCGACGGCCCAGACGAACCGTCCTTCCAGTGCTTTTTGCAAATGCTGCAGAACGGTAGGGTCAAACCCAAGTTTGGGGGCAGCTGGCTTGAGCGAGCCCGAAATGGTTGGTTTGGCACCAAGTTGGTCCAGATGTTGCGCGGTCAGCTCGTCCTGTGCGGTAACCAAAGCCATGCGTTGAAAAAGATCACTGTAGAGACTGCGTAGCCGTCTATGTGACCGAAAGGAGCGCTTGTTCATCCGTGCCGCTACCAATGCCTGCGGGATGCCCCGCTCATAAAGCGTATGGGCGAAACCGGGCCAAAGATCCTGTTCGACCCATAAACACATGTCAGGCGCAAAATGGTCAAGGAACCGCGCGCGATAGCTGGGTGCATCGATGGGCAGAAACTGATGAAATGTGCGTGGGGGGGTGTTCTTTGCAAATGCTGCGGCTGACGCGGCTGTTGTTGATGTTACAAGGAAAGATATGTCGGGACGTTGGGCCGCTATCCTTTCGATCAATCCACGCACGGACAAGACTTCACCCAAGCCGACTGCATTCAACCAGATCAGAGGGCCATCGGGGCGGGGCGCAAGACCAATAGCTTGCTTTTCCTCCCAGCGCTCAGGATGCTCTTTGCCGTGAGCTAAACGCCGTTTGAGGATGATGCCGGCGGCAAGCGGAAACAAGTGACTTAGAGCCAGATAAATCCTTAGCACTACGCCCTTGCGCGCTTTACCGCTGGGCATCATGAAATGTCTTTTGCAATGAGCCTTGCCAGAAAGTGTCGTCCTGTAAAACCGCCAAGAATCTCTCGGCCGCGCTTCCCCCACCAAACGCGTCGTCCCGGGCATAAGACGTGCCCCACTGCGTGTTCAGGAAGGCTTTGAGTTTATCCGTCTCATCTGCGGTGGCAAAGAACACTGATTTGGCCTTGGCACGATTTGTCTGGCGGGTTCCAATGTCAAGTGAGGGAAGACCGATAAACGGTGCCTCTCGGACACCGGCGGACGAATTGCCCACCATGACACAAGCGTTCTTCATAAGCTCTGAAAAATGTGCGAACCGCATGGACGGAATGACCCGAAAACGATCTTTCGGCAAACGATCAATTGCGGCAAAAATGTCGCTCGACCCTGGGTCGTTGTTAGGCGCAATAACCACAAAGTTCTTGCCCGACGCATCCAACGTTTCAAAAAGCGCCGTGGCCTGCGCGCCAAGGGTTGCTGTCTCTGATGTCACAGGGTGGAAAACGCAAATGCCAAAATCTTCGAAAGGTAAGTCATATCGGGTCTTTACCTGATCGATACTGACACCAGAGGGTCCCGCGTGAAAATCAAGTTCGGGCGAGCCTATCGCGTGAACGGTTTCCTTTGCCTCACCCAAGGCCATGACCCGTTGCGCGGCATCAGCTGACGACACAAAGTGATGGCTTGCCAATTTGCTGTTACAATGGCGGTAAATCTCATCAATCGTGCCCGACACCTCTCCACCCTCGATATGCGCACAGCGAATGTAGTTGGTTGCACAGACTAAGGCGCAGGCCATAGCTTCAACGCGGTCTCCATGAATGATAACGAGGTCAGGCCTTTCTTCTTGGATAAAGTCCGAAAAGCCTGTCACCGTCTTGGCCAGTACAATATCCTGCGGATCGTCCGCGCGCTGGTTCAAGAATTCATGTACTCTCACGCCCGTGGTGCGATGGACCTCTAGCTTGGTCAGCCCATAGCGCCGTAGCATGTGCATGCCTGTTACAAAGAAGGTGACGCCAAAACCGGCATCGCGCGATACGGATGCAAGTGGTTCAAGTTTGCCAAAATCGGCGCGAGTACCGGTCACAAATAAAAGGGATTTTGGCATTGTTTTCCCATGCTAAACTTGGCGTGTCCCGCAGGACCTCGTTCGGTCTTAGCCTAGCCAAACACGAGTGGAAAGAAAATCGATCAGCAGCATTTTGTCAGCTATCCTTACGAACTTATTGAACGGGTGGTCTGATGACGGCGCCTAAATCGAAAAACGATTGGATCACAGGAAGGACAGCAAATGGGAGTGGGTGTTCAATGGAACTGCGTGCTCTGACAAAAGGGTGAGTGAAACAGGGGTTGTTACCAAATCAGGGATCAATGCCATCGCGACCGAAGGGCAGTTCATTCCGCTTGACGGCGATATGCTCCACGCTTACGAACGCAAAAGTGAGGCGAGTTGGCGGAGTGGTGACGCAGCGGATTGCAAATCCGTGTACACCGGTTCGATTCCGGTACTCGCCTCCAATAGAATCAATGTCTTAAAGGTACATTTTTGCTGAGCGGTTCCATTTTGGTGGCGGATTTGGTGGCGTTTCTTCTACAACTGGCTCATCAAGAAATTCTAAGTATCTGCCGTTTGTGAGTGCAAGTTGCACAGCCCGATCGATTCAACGCTCTTTTGACAGCTCCAAATCTGAGAACGGTGAT
>JBCBGX010000104.1:0-8367 GCA_038526325.1 Pseudomonadota bacterium
GGCTCTGGCTGATGACCGTCTGTTTACCACGGCGTTTGCTGACTTTGCCTACAATGTCGGTGACCTGATCAATGATCAAAAAGATACGCGGCGCAGAGCGGCACATCTATGGACATGGGAGCTTTTCAACCCAACCGAAGCATTGCAGACTGAAACGCGCCAATCAGCCGCGAGGCTCTTGTCACGCGGGCATGATCGTTTCAACCAGGCGTTATTGGGGACAGTTGCTGCATTGCTTGGGTTTGCGACACTTCTGATAGGCAATTTCAGCCGGTTCGGGGTTTGGCGGCAGATTGTGACAGCCATTTTTCTAATCGTCGTCGTCAAAGCAATTGAAACTTTAGGTCTTAACGCATCAAGAAGCGATGAAAGCCTATGGTTTGCAGTATACCTGCCCAGCCTTGCAGGTTTCGCGATTGTCTGGTTTTTGCTGTTCTGGGCGGGCCGACCAAACCTATTCAAGCGTCCTCTCAAAGACGTCGCCGCCTCATGATTTTGCATCGCTACTTTGCGCGCCGATTTCTGCTCACCTTCTTGGGGGTGTTTGCTGTCTTTTTTCTGATCATGATTTTCATTGATCTGACAGAACAATTTCGACGCTACGGCCGTTCAGACGCAACGACGCTGGAAATCGTAACGCTAAGCCTTTTGAATATTCCGCAGGGGATTTATCGGATCCTGCCTCTGATCATGATCCTTGCCACAATTGCCCTTTTTCTGGGGCTGGCGCGGTCCTCGGAAATGGTTGTGACACGGGCGGCGGGCCGGTCGGCCCTGCGAGCGCTTGTCTCGCCCTTGGTTGTGGCGCTTGTTCTTGGCATCCTGGGTGTTGCGATCCTGAATCCAATCGTGGCGAGCACGTCAAAGGAATACGAAGCCCGAAGCGACGCTCTGCAAGGTGATACATCGGTCCTGTCAATCGGGTCATCGGGTCTGTGGCTGCGCCAAGGCAATGCCCAAGGCCAAACGGTGATCCGCGCGCAAAGTGCCAATCTGGAAGGCACCGTGCTGTCAGACGTCACCTTTATCACCTTTTCGCCAGATGGCCGTCCTGCGCGCCGGATTGATGCGACAGTCGCGCGCCTCATGACAGGGGCGTGGGAGGTGTCCGATGCCAAGGACTGGCCGCTGGAGCAAGATACGGTGCCAGAAGCAAACGCCGTGCTGCATGAAACACTGTCCGTCCCTTCAACGCTGACCCCCGACCAAATCCGAGACAGTTTTGGCACGCCGTCGTCGATTCCGATTTGGGAATTGCCGGTGTTTATCGAAAGGCTGCGCGCGGCTGGTTTTTCTGCCCAACGGCATCTTGTCTGGTTTCACAGTGAGTTGGCGCTGCCGGCCTTTCTGGTCGCCATGGTCACAATCGGCGCAAGCTTTACGCTGCGCCACCAACGGGGCGGGCGAACGGGACTTATGGTCATGTTCGCGATCATGCTGGCCTTCGTCATCTATTTCATCCGTAACTTTGCGCTGGTGCTCGGGGAAAATGGGCAATTGCCCGCACTCCTGGCAGCTTGGGCACCACCAATGGCAGCGATAGCGCTTTCCTTGGGGATCTTGCTACATAACGAGGACGGATAATGCACCGCCTTTGGCTGGTAGTTTTGATGGCGTGGCCAAGTATCCTGTTTTCACAAGGGGCAGCAACGCTTGTGGCTGACACGGTGACGGTAACGGATCAAAGCCAACTGGTTGCGAGCGGCAACATCGAAGTGTTTTATCTCGGTGACCGTCTGACCGCCGAAAAGATCGTTTATGATGGAGCAACCGATCACCTGACGATCACGGGGCCTATTGTGATCCAAACAGCAGACGGCACCATCCTGACCGCAGACCAAGGTCGCATGGACCCGCAACTCCAAAATGGCATGCTGCAAGGGGCGCGCATCGTGCTCGATCAGCAATTGCAACTGGCAGCCAACCAGATTGATCGACAAGACGGGCGATATTTGCAGCTCTATAAGTCTTCCGCCACCTCGTGCCAGGTCTGTGGCGACCAGCCCCCTTTGTGGGAAATCCGCGCCGAGCGTGTGGTGCACGATACCCAAGAGCGGCTACTGTATTTTACGAATGCGACCTTTCGCATCCGTGGCATCCCAGTATTCTGGGTGCCTCGCATGCGTCTGCCTGACCCGACGCTTGACCGCGCCACAGGTTTTCTTGAGCCCGAACAACGTAATACCACACAACTTGGAACCGGGATAAAGGTTCCGTATTTCATCACGCTCGGCGATCATGCTGATCTGACTGTGACGCCCTACATTTCTCCTGAAACGCGGGCACTTGAACTCATCTACCGACAAGCCTTCGCGACTGGTCGCATCAATATCGAAGGCGCGGTCAGTAATGATACGCTTGTTGGAAACGGCCGGTCCTATGTCTTTGCAGATGGTCGCTTTGCCCTTCCTGATGATGTTCAATTGACCTTTGACATCGAGGCGGTCAGCGACCGCGCCTATCTTCTGGAGTATGGCTATTCTGACAAGGACCGCTTGGACAGTGCGATTGGCCTTCTAAGGGTCACCGATACGACTTTGGCTCAGACGCGACTGACGTACTATCAATCCCTGCGCGACGGAGAATCGAACACGTCGCTGCCTCCCATCATCGCTGACGCGCGCTATCAAAACCGCCTTAGGCCTGCCTTTGGCGGCACGCTTACGATCGATGCAAGCCTCGATGCTGCTTACCGGTTTAGCGACGAAGATGGCGAAAGCGGGCGCGATGTAGCCCGTGTCGGCGTCGGTGGGACATGGCAGGACAGTTGGATATTGCCGGGCGGCTTTGTCAGCAACGTCCAGACAGCGCTTCGCGGAGATGTTTACAATGTTGCCGATGATTCCGATTTTCCGGATGCAGATCTCAGGGTCGTGCCAAGCATCGGCGGAACCGTGCGCTGGCCGATTGGGCGTCAGACCAGCGGTGTTACACAACATCTCATCGAACCAACCGTGAGCCTGTCTTTCAGCGACAGTATTGGGACATCCCCCCCCAACGAAGACAGCACCCGAAGCGAATTGGATGTGGGCAACCTCTTTGATACGTCCCGCTTTGCAGGTGAAGATGCGGTCGAAACGGGAACCCAAGCTGCGGCGGGCGTAACATGGACCCGAATTGGGGGGCTTGGGGCCACCTCTACCCTGTCCTTTGGCCGGGTCTGGCGCAGCGAGGCCGACGATACCTTTACGGTTGCCTCTGGACTTGAAGAGATGCAATCAGATTGGCTCATTGGCGGTCAGGTTCTATTGCCTGGGGGCTTTGTGCTAGATGCGCGTGGGCTGATTGATGACACGACCGAGGTGAACCGCGCGGATGCGCGCATCGCCTGGCAAAACAATACTGTATCTCTCGATGCCGCCTATATCTGGCAAAGCGCCGATCCCGGTGAAGATCGCCCAGATACAATCTCGGAATGGAGTTTCGACGCCGATTTTGAACTGACAGAAGCTTGGTCACTTGCGCTTGATGCACGTTATGATGTTGCCGCAGACCGGCCGGTGCGCGGCGGCATTGGCATTGAATGGCAAAACGAATGCGTGAAGCTTGATGTTTCCGCCTCGCGCCGGTTCACGTCTTCGGATAGTGTTGAACCTACGACAGATTACCGGGTAAGAGCCTCTGTAACAGGCTTTTCGGCGGGCCGCGCATCGCGTGACCTTGCTACTGGTTGCAGGAATTAACAAACGACGAGGATCAGGATGCTGGCTTTGCGGATGATGGGGGCCATCGCAGTGATGGTGGCGGCCATCGGATTTGGAACAAACAGCCTCGCGCAGGGGCAGTTAACGCCAGTCATCGTGGTGAATGATCGTGTCATTACGCAATTTGAATTATCACAGCGCATCTTATTGCTGGAGACGTTCAACACATCGGGTGACATCAATAAGTTAGCGCGCGACGGGTTGATCGAAGACCGCCTGAAACAACAGGAACTGGATCGCGTCGGTGTGGAACTGTCCGACGAAGCGCTGCAAAGCGCATTGGAAGAATTCGCCGCGCGCGGAAATTTGTCCCTACCGCAATTCCAGCAACTTTTGGCGCGTAACGGTGTGCAACAGCAAACCCTGCGCGACTTTGTGGAAATTGGTGTCAGTTGGCGTGACTACGTCCGTGCGCGTTTTGGTCGCCAAATCAACGTGACAGACGCGGATGTGGAACGCGCTATTGCCGCTCAAGGAGGTGCCACCACCGAATTGCAGGTGTTGTTGAACGAAATCATCATCGCAGCACCGCCCGATCGTGCAGCACGCGCGCAAGAAGTCGCCCAACTTATCTCGGGCTTTCGGACATTCGCTGAATTCGAAGATGCTGCGCGTCAGGTCTCTGCCCTGCCATCACGCGATAATGGGGGGCGTTTGGGGTGGCTGCCTATTACCAATTATCCCCCGCAGATCAGATCAATCATCCTGGATCTTGATCGTGGCGAGGTGACCGACCCTATCGACATCACAAACGGGATCGCACTATTCCAACTGCGCGGGGTCCGCGAAGCGGCACTACCAGCCGCCGCTCCTGTCAGCATTGATTATGCCGCCTACTATATTCCAGGCGGACAATCTGAGGCCGCGCAACGAACCGCCGCCCAAATCCGCAATTCGGTGGACACTTGTGATGATCTTTACGGGGTCGCACGTGGACAACCAGCAGAGGTTCTTGATCGGCTCTCATTACCACCGGGTGACATCGCCGATGATATTGCGCTGGAACTTGCGCGCCTCGATCCGAATGAAGTGTCGACCAACCTGACGCGCAATGAGGGGCAAACACTTGTGTTCCTGATGCTCTGCGATCGGGTGGAGGCGGGTCGCGGCACCAGCGATCCCAGTACGATCCGCAACCAGATCCGCAGCCAGCGGTTGGCCGGGCTTGCAGATGCATTGCTCGCAGATCTACGTGCGTCAGCGGTCATTCGTGGTCAATGAAGCCCATCGCGATATCCTGCGGTGAACCGGCTGGAATAGGCCCCGAGATTGCGGCAAGCGCCTGGACCCAACTGCATCAAGAGCTGCCGTTGCTCTGGATCGGGGATCCAAGCCATCTACCCGACCAAACCCCTGTACAAACCGTCACCACAGAAGACGACATCGCGAATGTCAGTAGGACAGCCCTGCCCGTTCTGCGTCAGGACATGGGCGGGTCAGCAACGCCAGGGCAACCCAATTCGGCACATGCCAGAGGGGTGATCAACGCCATCGCCACCGGTGTTCGCCTGACGATGGATGGGGTCACCAGCGCTTTGTGTACTGCACCGATCCATAAAGCGGCGCTGATTGACGGTGCAGGTTTTGCCTATCCCGGTCATACTGAATACCTAGCGGCACTGGCCAAGGTTGAGCGGGTGGTGATGATGTTGGCCTGCGATGAGTTGCGGGTGGTTCCTACGACGATCCACATCGCATTGGCGGACGTCCCAAAGGCGCTGACCGCCAGCCTTTTGACGGATACCGTGTTGATCACGCACGCGGCGCTGCGACGGGATTTCGGCATCGATGATCCACGCATTGCTGTCGCTGGACTGAACCCACATGCTGGGGAAGACGGAAAAATGGGCCGCGAAGAGCAAGACATGATTGCGCCGGTGTTGCAGGCGCTTCGCAAGGAAGGCTTGGCCATCCAGGGTCCTCTTTCTGCAGATACACTTTTTCACGCAGGCGCGCGCGCGCAGTATGACGTGGCCATCTGCATGTACCATGATCAGGCGTTGATCCCGATTAAGACGCTCGATTTTTCAGGGGGCGTGAATGTCACGCTTGGTTTGCCCTTTATCCGCACCTCCCCTGATCACGGGACGGCTTTTGATATTGCAGGCCAAGGCAAGGCAGACCCGACATCCATGATCGCCGCAATCAAGATGGCGGCCAGAATGGCCAAGCGCCGCGGATGAGCCAGATCGACACTCTTCCGCCCCTGCGCGATGTCATTTCCGTGCACGGGCTTGCTGCAAAAAAGTCGCTCGGACAGAACTTTCTGCTCGATCTGAACCTGACCGCGAAAATCGCGCGGCTCGCAGGTGATTTATCAACGTCTGACATTCTTGAAGTGGGGCCCGGACCGGGTGGCCTAACGCGGGGGCTTTTGGCGGAAGGCGCACGCCGCGTGCTGGCCATTGAAAAAGATCCCCGATGCACCCCAGCTTTGGCCGAGATTGCGCAGAGCTATCCGGGGCGGTTGGAAACCCTGCAAGGTGACGCCCTCGACATTGATCCCCTTGCGCATTTGACCCCGCCGATCAAAGTCGCAGCCAACCTGCCCTATAATGTCGGGACTGAGTTGTTGGTGCGGTGGTTGTCGCCGTCTGATTGGCCCCCCTTCTGGACCACGCTCACCCTGATGTTCCAGCGCGAAGTCGCACAGCGGATTGTGGCATCCCCCGGCAGCAAGGCATATGGACGCCTGACCATTCTTGCCCAGTGGCGGACAGATGCCGCAATTGTCATGGATCTTCCGCCAGAGGCGTTCAGCCCGCCCCCGAAAGTGAACTCTGCCGTCGTCCACCTGACCGCCCTTCCCGCACCGCGCTATCCCGCCGATGCCAAGATGCTGGGAACCGTTGTGGCGACCGCGTTTAACCAAAGGCGAAAGATGCTACGCTCTGCGTTGAAACCGCTGAGCCCCGCAATCGAAGATCACTTGCAGCAAGTTGGCATTCCGCCGACGGAACGTGCAGAGCAAGTCTCTTTGGAAGCCTTCTGCGCGCTTTCACGGAGTCTCATTGAAGAGCGGCCACGCGCCTCTGACCTACGGTGATGCGATCTGATCGAGAAATGCCTTAACGTCATGCGGGGTTCTTAACCGAATAACTGGTGTTGGATCGGTTTTGAGAGCATCCGCCACGGCCGACCTGAACCGAGGTCCCGCTGTCAAACTGCGCCACAAGAAACGGGCTTGCCTTGGCCCGGGCCAATCGCGGTTGTTGACAGGATGTTCCGGGCGTGTGCGACCAAGGTAGCGCGCGCTGCGGCAAAAAACGCGCCATGCCCGCAAAGGCGCAGGTATATCAAGCCAAATCACAAAGGTGGTTCGATCCAGAATGGGCTGCACCAGGATCGAGGGCCCGCCTTCTAAAATCCAACCCTCATCGGACACTTTATCAACAAGTGCCGCATGAACGTCTTCGCGCGAACGCTGATGCCAATGCGCTGTCAACGCCAGCGCATCCTTATGGATAACCGGTGCCCCCAATATGTATCCAAGACGTTGTGCTAACCAGGTTTTGCCGGCCCCGTTTGCGCCAACAACAACCACCCGGCACATCAAATTTCTAGAAATTTGATCAGCGCCCAAAAAACAAAGCCCCCCGAAATCGGAGGGCTTTTGTGTCACTCTGCGGCCTCTGGCGCCGCCCCGTCATCAGGGACGTTCTTCGGCCCAGCACTGTCACCGCCAACAGTATCAGTGTTGCGCGGTTTGCGCGGGCGTCTTTGACGTTTTGGTTTCTCTTCTGGTGTCTCAACCAAACCTGAATCGGGTGTCTCAGGCACGTCCGGCTGCTCCATCGACGCGGGGTCATTTGCCGCCGCCTCTTGCGCCTTCAGCCGCTCCTGCCGTTCGCGGTCACGCTCGGCCTGGCGCTGGCGGTTTTGCTCTTCCTGTTCTTCGCGCTTGGCCTCGACCTCGCGCTGGGCTTCTGCCAACAACCGCGTGTAATGCTCGGCGTGTTGGGCATAATTTTCAGCGTCCACACGGTCACCTGACAGCACCGCATCCCGGTGTAACTGGTTGTACTTTTCAATAATCTGCTGGGGTGTTCCGCGAACTTTTCCGTCAGGCCCCTGGCTATCAAACACGCGATTGATGATATTGCCACCTGACGGGCGGTTGTTGCGGTTTTTGTTCCGCGACCGGGACTTTGAAGATCTCATAAGCTGTCTTTTAGCCTTTAGCTGTCGTGACGTTGGCCGATTACGCGCCTTGAGCGCGCTAGTAAATTATCTGGCCTTACGATGTTTTGGCGACTGATCGGGGAGAGATCCAAACGGCTCTCATACCCATCGATGCTATTGAATAAACATGTGAGCCGGTTCAAGACAAGCATAAAGTGCCAAAACGCGCGCTATTTGAGCGTTATGGCAGTCTTTCGCCATCTTTTGCAGGCCAATAGCCCCGAACGACCCTGTCCCGCCGATCCAGATCAGGAATCACTTCAATTCTGTGAAATCCCGCTGTTTCAAACATCGCAGAGACGGCTGCCGCCTGCGTTGGCCCAATTTCGACGATCAACCGCCCTCCCGGGCGCAGATGCGCCGGCGCACCCGCCGTGATCTTGCGATAGGCCGTCAGCCCATCCGCCTCATCCGTCAGCGCGATGCGGGGTTCGTACTCTGACACAGTCGATTGCAACCCATCCATCTCATCAGCAGCGAT
>JBCBGX010000105.1:0-8338 GCA_038526325.1 Pseudomonadota bacterium
GCCGCATCGTCCGGGCGCCCTACGCCTTTGACGATCAAGGGCCCGTCCCAATCATCGCGCAGGGATTTGAAATAGTCCCAATCCGGCGAGGTCCGCAGCAAGTAGCCGATATGTTGGGTTGATGGCAGGGCGCCCTTGCTATCGGAATAGCTGTCCATCAAGCGCATGCGCGGCATCCCTGTCTTGCGAATACCATTCAGCCAGGCGGGACGTTGGGCCGCCTGCAGAGCCAGCCTTGGCGTCAGCTTGGGCGGATTGGTCAGCCCGCCGCGTGTTTGCCGTTCCCGCCGCGAGGCCACAGGTACATCAACTGTGAGCACCAACGTATTGAAACCGGATGCTTTTACGCGTTTCAGGATATCATCCCGAATGTCCGGGTCACGCGGCGGATAAAGCTGGAACCAGGCATGGTCGCCCAGATGGTCGGTCATATCTTCGGGAAGCTGGGTGGAGACGGTGGACAGGGTGAAGGGCAGCCTTTCCTTGGCGGCGACCTGCGCCAGCATCTGTTCTGCCCCCGGCCAGATCAGGCCAGACATGCCGACCGGAGCAATCCCGACGGGCAGGGGATGGGTCTGGCCCAGCAGCTTGGTCGATAAGTCGGGTTGAAATTCCCCGTGCAGGATGGATGGGTTCAGCAGGACCTGGTCCAAGGCCGCACGGTTGCGTCGCAGCGTTGCCTCTACCCCGGTGGCACTATCAAGATATTCCCACACGAAATGAGGAATGCGGCGCTTGGCGCGGACTTTGAGATCGGAAATGGCAGGATAACGGCTGTGCAATGTCATGTACGAGACGCTATGCGGGCTGTTGCGCTGTTTGCAAGCGATGGATGCCTCCGGCGGGAGTATTTTGGCAAGATGATGAAGTGGAACGAAAGCGGAACAAGGGTTTTCTTGTCTCCTGTTTCACGCTAGTTTCCACGATATGAATGATTTCACCGAAGAAGATGCGTTCGAAGCCGCTGTTCCGCTTAGCCAGCGGGCAATGGCAGCACGCCCGCAGCCTTATCTGGATGGGTTGAATCAGGCGCAGCGCGACGCCGTCGAAACCCTCGATGGGGCGGTTCTTATGCTGGCGGGGGCTGGGACCGGCAAGACCAAAGCGCTAACCACCCGGATTGCGCATCTGCTGGCGACGGGGACGGCGCGGCCCAATGAGATTTTGGTGGTGACCTTCACCAACAAGGCCGCGCGCGAGATGAAAAATCGTATCGGCGGCCTGATGGGTGAGGCGGTTGAGGGCATGCCGTGGCTGGGCACGTTTCATTCGGTCTGTGCGAAGCTTTTGCGCCGCCATGCGGAGCTGGTTGGGCTGAAATCGAGTTTTACAATTCTGGATACCGATGACCAGATCCGGCTGATGAAACAGCTTATTCAGGCGGCGGGCATTGATGAAAAACGCTGGCCGCCGCGCATGTTGTCGGGGATCATCGATAGTTGGAAGAACAAGGCCTACACGCCCGACAAGGTCCCCGTCGCCGATAGTGGCGCTTTTGATCACAAGGGTGTGGACCTTTATGCCGCCTATCAGCGGCGCCTGCTGGAGCTGCATGCAGTCGATTTCGGTGACATTCTGCTGCATATGGTTTCGATCTTTCAAAAGCATGACGATATCCTGCAGCAATATCAGCGCTGGTTCCGTTACATTCTTGTGGATGAGTATCAGGATACGAACGTGGCCCAATATATGTGGCTGCGTCTTCTGGCGGGCGGGCACAAGAATATCTGCTGTGTGGGCGATGATGACCAGTCGATATATGGTTGGCGCGGGGCCGAGGTTGGCAATATCCTGCGGTTTGAAAAGGACTTTCCAGGCGCGCATGTGGTGCGGCTGGAGGAAAATTATCGCTCGACAGGGCATATTCTCGCCGCAGCCTCAGGCGTGATTGCCGCCAATAAGGGACGGCTGGGTAAGACGCTGTTCACCAGTGGTCAATACGGCGAAAAGGTCCGCTTGATCGGCCATTGGGATGGCGAGGAAGAAGCGCGCTGGATCGGCGAAGAGATTGAGGCGATGCAGGGTGGCACGCGGGGGCTCGCCCCGCTGGGGCTGGATCGGATGGCGATTCTTGTGCGTGCGTCCCACCAGATGCGCGCCTTTGAGGATCGGTTCTTGACCATTGGTCTGCCCTACCGCGTCATCGGCGGCCCCCGCTTTTACGAGCGGATGGAGATCCGGGATGCGATGGCGTATTTCAGGCTGGCCGTCAGCCTCGAGGATGATCTGGCGTTTGAGCGGATTGTGAACACGCCCAAACGCGGGCTGGGCGAAAAGGCGGTGCAGACGATCCAGAAGGCTGCCCGCTCAAACGGGGTGTCGCTGGTCGAAGGCGCGCGGCTGTGCTGTCAGGGCAAACTGTTGGGCGGCAAGGGGTTGAAGGAGCTGACCATTCTTGTGGCCTCGCTTGATCGTTGGGCCGCGCAAGTGCGGGCTGAGGCCGATACCCATGTGGAACTGGCCGAGATGATCCTGGATGAAAGCGGCTATACTGGCTTTTGGCAGAACGACAAAACGCCAGAGGCTCCGGGCCGGTTGGAGAACCTCAAGGAACTGGTCAAGGCCTTGGAGAATTTCGAGAATCTGCAAGGGTTCCTCGAACATGTCAGCCTGATCATGGACAACGAAAGTGAAGAACCGGGCGAGAAGGTCAGTATCATGACCTTGCACGCGGCCAAGGGGCTGGAGTTTCCTGCCGTGTTCCTGCCGGGCTGGGAAGATGGGCTGTTCCCCTCGCAACGGTCGATGGATGAAAGCGGGCTGAAGGGGCTCGAGGAAGAACGCAGGCTGGCCTATGTGGGTATTACCCGGGCCGAAGAGATTTGCACGATTTCCTTTGCCGCGAACCGGCGGGTTTACGGCCAGTGGCAATCGCAGATGCCGTCGCGCTTCATCGACGAGTTGCCCGAGGATCATGTAGAGGTGCTGACGCCTCCGGGGCTTTATGGCGGCGGATATGGTGCCGCGGGCATGTCGGCTAACGCGTCGCCGGCAATTGCAGGTGGTTTCGCGTCGGACCTACACGACCGCGCGGCAGAGGCGAATGTTTACAACTCGCCCGGATGGCGGCGGCTGCAGGCCAAAGGCCAGCAACGTGGCATGGCGCAACCCTCTGAGGCGCGCAACATGACCATTGATATGGATGCGGTCAGCGCCTTTACAGAAGGGGACCGGGTCTTTCATCAGAAATTCGGCTATGGCGAGGTGATTGGTATCGAAGGGGATAAACTGCAGATCGAATTCGACAAAGCGGGATCAAAGAATGTGGTGGCCAAATTTGTCGTAAATGCCGCGCAAGCCGACGATGTCCCATTCTAGGGTCCAGGGCTTTGTCAAAATTCGAGAATTTTGATTTACCTGACGATGCTCTGCCGCCGGCAACCCACCAAGTCTAATGCGTCAACATTGGATAAAGTGACACAAGCAAAAGCACCGCCATGGTCACGTTGAAAGCGCGTAACCGGCTGGAAGTGCCCAACCATCGGCGGACTTGCACCCCCATCCAGGCCCAAACAGTGACCGACGGAAGATTGGTTGCTGAAAACACAACGGCTACGATCAGCGATCCCGCAAAGATCCCCAGATTTTGCGGTGCGTAGGTGCTGATTGCGGTGATCGCCATAAACCAGGCTTTGGGGTTCACCCACTGGAACGCCGCAGCTTGAAGAAAAGAGAAGGGTTTGCCTGTCACCTCTTGCGCTTCGGGAGCCACGGCATTCGCGATCTTCCAGGCTAGCCACAGCATATAGGCGGCACTCAACACCTTTAGTACGGTGTTCAAGGCCGGATAAGCCTCGAAGATGCGCAAAAGCACGATGCCAACCATCACAACCATGAAGGCATGACCCAGTGAGATGCCCAGCATATGCGGTACGGTCCTGCGTAGCCCGTAATTGGCACCTGATGCCATCAGCATTAGATTGTTGGGCCCCGGTGTGATCGAACTGGCAAAGGCAAAGCCGATCAGGGCAATCAAGATCTCGTAGTTCATCGCGCAATAGTAGGTGAATTTGAGCACAATGAAATTGTCAAGTTGGATAATTTCTGCCAAGTTTTGCAATAAATGACTAAGTTTGACCATATAGACAGCGATATATTGCGCGCGCTAAGCCTGAAGGGCCGTATCAGCAATCTGCAGTTGGCGGAAAAGGTTGGGCTGTCGCCCTCGGCCTGCTTACGCCGGGTGCAAGAGCTTGAGCGTTCGGGCATTATTAAGGGGTACCGCGCTCGCCTGGATCCGGCTCAGACAGGCCGCGCTTATGTGGTCTATGTTGCTGTGGGGCTGGCAGAGCATACCAAAGCTGCACAGGAAGGCTTTGAGCGAGCGATGCAAGCGGCAGAAGAGGTGGCGGAATGCCACAATGTGGCCGGCGCTTTTGAGTACATGCTCCGGGTCGAGGTCGCCGATCTGCCTGCCTATAAGGCCTTTCATACGGATATTCTTGGTACGGTGCCGCATGTGCGGTCAATCACCAGCTACATGGTCATGGGGTCTCCCAAAGACGATCGCGCATGATCTTACTCTGGCATGCCCAATTCTTGTCGTAGCGCCTGATATACATCTGCCCGAGCGCTGTCCTTTTTTCGATTGCGCTGTTCAAGCGCTGTCAGAACACGCCGTGGATCGCAGCACCAATAAGTTATGCCTACGGCTTCCCGCTCCATAGCGCCCTCCATCAGGCTTTCATACGGGTCGGCATGCGCAATCACGATGTCCAGCATGCCGAATTCGGTGACAAAGAGCCAATCAAGGTGGTCTGCAGTCGGCGGCGATGGTCGCCATGCGCGACACGCCTCGAGCGTGCCACGTGCACCGCCCCAGCCGTCCAGATAAGCCGCTACAGCATCAAGGTCGTTCAGACACTCTGCGACACGCCGCAGATTTTCAGGCGATAGTTCCGGCACCACATCAAGATCATTTGGCGACAGGGCCGCCCCGTGAAGCGCTAGAACCTGTGAGCCGCAAAGAACCCATTGCACATCATGGCTTGCCAGTTTTGCAATAAGTTGGTCGGGCTGCAGTGGAGGGCGGTGTCTGGGATCAAGACGCATTCCAGCCTAGATATCATTGCGGGGAATACGCAACACCTGTCCTGGAAATATCAGGTTGGCATCTGTCACAACATGCTGATTAGCCTGCAGAATTGGCTGAAAATCTGAATCACCATATTGATCTTGTGCGATGCTTGTCAGCGTATCATCTGATTGCACTTTATAAGGTTGCCACCCCCGATATCCCGGCAATATCAGAGGCCCAAACAACACCGGGATGAGTACCGAAGGGCCATCAAGCGTTGCGCCATCATCGGCAAGTGAAACAAAAACCCGCGTCAGTTTAAACGCGTTGTTTTCGGGAATCGTAATCGAGCCCTGAAATTGCCTAAGACCAAGGGCCCCCACAGTTAGCGCGCCTGAATAGGCATCGTGGCCTTCCGTGACCCGCACGCTTAGCGAGCCTTCGAACGCGGTTGCATTTCCCGCAATGAGGATCTCGGATCCGACGAGATCAAAGGGTTGCGGTTGCTGGATATCTAGGGTGACAGACATGATAAATACGCCTTTGGTGATCAAAGTTCTGGTGGATGAATGTCAAAACCATACAGGATTTGGGTCAAAAAACCCAGATCTCTGCGCACAATCGGTCTGAAAGCACCACAAGGCGAAAATAAAAACGGCCATACCCGGGAGGAGGTGGGTATGACCGTTCTATTTTTCTGCGACTGCTCGGTGAGGAGGAGAGCAGATCGCAATAACGCTGACCATGTTCGGGAGGAGGTGAACAGGATCAACGGTCTTCATCGGTTCCAACCCGGGAGGAGGTGGGCGGTTCCGAAACTGTTTCAAAGTGGCGGCACCCGGGAGGAGGTGGATGCCGCCACCTTATTTACGACCCTTTGCTCAGGGAGGAGGAGAGAGCGCAGGGTCTTTCAGATCTGCCTCAAAGGGAGGAGGCGACAGATCCGATCTTTGAATTCTATTTGCCGTAAGCAGCTTCCAGCGCGATCCCTTTGATCATGGCGCGGCTCAGCCCAAGATCGTTCAGATCGCGGTCCGACAAGTTTCTAAGTTCGCTCACAGTGCGGCGATACACTCGGCGTTTTGCGATTTTGTCGTCGAGCTCGGCACGAAAATGCTCAAGCCACTGGCTGATACCAAATCCAGCTAATCCTGTTCTTGCATGATCCATTGTATGCTCATCTCTTGTTTGGGTGCAGTTCTCTGCATGTCTTGTGAGCTAGGATGTATGATGATGCTGCGTTTGCACAATCATCGTTTCGACAATGCTGCTATGCAGAAAATGCATAAGCAATCCTGACCTAACGTCATCATTGTGTCGTAATTTAGTGCAGTGCTTGGCGAACTCTTGCGAATTGCCTAAATCGTGCCAGATGATGACGTGTATTTAGCCATTCAACGAAAAAGGGGGCTGCGATGACCGTGAGTCGCGATGAAATTATGGGCGCGCTATCACGACTCGCCTTGCCGGACGGTGGTGATTTGGTTTCACGTGATATGATCAGGGCTTTGACGGTTGAGGGCGGCGCGGTCAGGTTCGTCATTGAGGCTGCGGATCCTGCTGAGGCCGCAAAGTTGAATCCAGTCCAACACGCGGCCGAAAAGCTTGTTGCAACCCTTCCCGGAGTTGACACCGTGTCCATCGTTTTGACGGCGCACGGACCTGCGCCAAAACCTGCCGAACCTCCATCGCTCAAAGTTGGGCGTCACCCAACCCCTCAGGCAGGCCCTGCTAAAGTATCTGGAGTTGACCGGATCCTTGCCATCGGGTCGGGAAAGGGCGGTGTGGGCAAATCGACAGTGTCGTCCAATCTCGCTGTCGCATTGGCACGGGAAGGGCGTCGTGTAGGATTGCTTGACGCAGATATTTATGGCCCGTCGCAACCACGTATGATGGGTGTGAACAAGCGCCCTGGCAGCCCAGATGGCAAAACGATTATTCCGCTGACAGCGCATGGTGTAACCATCATGTCCATCGGCTTTATGGTCGATCCTGACAAAGCCGTGGTCTGGCGTGGTCCAATGCTCATGGGCGCGCTACAACAGATGTTGGGCCAGGTTCAATGGGGCGAATTGGATGTTCTGATTGTGGATTTGCCGCCAGGAACGGGTGATGTGCAGTTGACGCTATGTCAAAAGACGCAACTGACAGGTGCTATCGTGGTCAGCACACCGCAAGATGTTGCTTTGCTTGATGCGCGCAAAGCACTGGATATGTTCAACAATCTGGGGACACCGGTGCTGGGTCTGATAGAAAACATGTCAAGCTTCTGTTGCCCGAATTGCGGACATGAGTCTCATATTTTTGGTCATGGTGGTGTCGCAGCTGAGGCCGAAAGGATCGGCGTGCCCCTTCTTGGGGCATTGCCTATTGATCTTGATACGCGCCTTGCAGGAGACGGAGGAACACCGATTGCAGCCGGAGACGGCCCGATGGCAGAGGCCTATCGAACCCTCGCGCGGCGCTTTATAGACGGTGGCATGGCGTGATCATACGTCGGGCCAAAGCCGAAGACTTCGATGCGATTTGGCCCCTTTTGCGGGATGTGTTCCGAAAGTCAGATACCTACGCCGTTGATCCCGACATTCGCAAGGACGCGGCCCATGACTATTGGATGACCACTGCCAGCGCGACCTTTCTGGTAGAAATGCAAGGCGAGGTTTTGAGAACTTATTACATCAAGACCAACCAACCAGGTGGTGGCGCACATATCTGCAATTGCGGCTATGTTGTTGCCTCGCATGCACGCGGGCGGGGCATCGCGGCGCAAATGTGTGATCACAGTCAGTCAGAGGCACGGGCCTTGGGCTATAAGGCAATGCAGTTCAATTTTGTATTGGCAAGCAATGTCGGAGCCGTCCGCCTTTGGCATCGGCTTGGCTTTGATACCATCGGGACTATCCCGGACGCATTTGATCATCCTCAGCAGGGCATGGTTGACGCCCACATCATGTTTAAGAGGCTGGTGTCGTAGCGGTATCGAATGACGGCGCTTCGAAGGGCTGCTGCCAGTATCGCTGGCAAAGTAACGAAACTGACAATGGCGTGACTTCAGCGCATCAAGAGTTGGTTATCCCCCGTTTTGGCGTAGGTATGCTCTAAAGCAGAAGGATATACACATGCGTACACTTGCGACCTGCGCCCTTGCCTTGACACTTGCAATGCCCGCCGCTGCCGGCCCAATCAGTTTTGCTTCCGGTTGGCAAGAACAGCGGCTTTCTTTGTTTAGTTCCAACGATTACACCTTCGGCAAAACGGGGGATAACCAACTCTTGATGCGCTGAAGTCACGCCATTGTCAGTTTCGTTACTTTGCCAGCGA
>JBCBGX010000106.1:0-8270 GCA_038526325.1 Pseudomonadota bacterium
GCCGCCAAAATGCACCCGAATGTCGCGCGCTTTGGGCCCCTGCTCAATCTCAAGCTCTTTTAGCAGATGCGCAAACTCCACATCGCGCTGCGGTTTGTTGACAATCAAGCCCATGCTGCCGTCCTGGTCATGCGCACAGATATAAACAACACTTTGCGAAAAGCGTGGATCCCCCATGCCAGGCATTGCAACGAGGAGTTTGCCAGTCAGGTTAACGGAGTCTTCTGCCATTGCTCGATAATGTGGGCTCTACAGACCTGACGCAAGGGTCAACATTGCAAGGGCTGTCGCAAACGTGACTTCCCATTGCAACTGCTTTGAATAAGTAAAGGGACATGCGCAGATTAACGCTCATTTCGCTTGCCATGATGGCAATTCCAACCTTCGGGGCGGCCAGTCCGTTTGATGATCTGGCCTCTATCGAGATTCTACCTGGATGGCGCAATGCCTCGGGTGAACATATGGCGGGCATCCGGATCACCATGGATCCTGGCTGGAAGACATATTGGCGTGCGCCAGGCGATGGAGGTATCCCTCCGCAATTTTCCTTTGCAGGATCAGAAAACATAACCGGGTTCACCCCGCACTGGCCAGTGCCGCAGGTGTTCTACCAGAATGGTATGTATTCGGTCGGATATGCGGATACGCTTGTCTTGCCACTTAGCCTATATAGCGCTGATCCGGACGCACCAATACAGATTAGCGGGCAAATAGATATTGGCGTCTGCGAAGAGATTTGCATTCCGGTGACATTGAGTTTTGACGAGTTGCTACCGCCAAGTGGGGAACGGAGTGCGGCCATAACTGCGGCACTGATAAATCGGCCAATGACAGCAGCAGAAGCGAATGTTGGTGATGTGATCTGTCAAATTGCCCCGATAAGTGATGGGCTGGCCGTAACGGCAACGATGAATGTGGCGGCAACTGCGGACAAAGAGCATGTGGTTGTCGAAACCGGTGATGCCGATGTCTGGGTCTCAGAGGCAGATGTCAGCCGCACTGGCGACACGCTACGCGCAACCGTCGAGATGGTTCATACCAGTAGGACGGCATTTGCATTGGATCGGTCAGCCGTTCGCATCACCGTTCTTGGTGGCGGGCAGGCCATAGACATTCACGGCTGCAAAGCAGGCTAGGCGCGCGACCGGCGAAAGACATTGGCCAGCAAAGCCAGCAAATACAACAGCACCAACACCGTCATGAGCAGGGCTAGGAACATGCCAAATGCCGCTGACACACCGTTGTGCAAAACAGGTAGCCAATCTGCAGCTAACGACCAGGGCATACCGGTCACCAGAAAAGGCATAACGAGCACACCAAAAAGAGCCACTGATGCAAGTGCACCCAATCCCGCCGGCAAGAACATCGCCGTTTGCCTGCCACGCAGCGCACGTTTGGCGGCCTGCACCTGGCGATGCACATCCTGCTGCATCGCCATGACGGCGGGGACGACCAGCAACACCAACAACATCCCAAAGCCCAGACCAAAAACGAGCGTTATGACTGTGGGTTTCAAGAATTCTGCCTGATTGGACCCTTCATACAGCAGTGGCATCAGCCCCAGGACGGTCGTGAGAGTCGTCAACATAACAGGTCGCAACCGGTCCACCGTCCCGTCAATTATCGCTGGTACCAACCCACGGTCTTGCGCATACTCGTCTACTGTTGTGACAAGCACGATACTGTCGTTGATGATGATCCCCACCATCCCTATCAGGCCCACCACGGTAAACATGCTTAATGGGACGTCCCAGACGTAATGCCCATAAATCGTGCCAACCAAGGCAAATGGAATGATCGACATTACAACCACAGGCCTGGTCCAACTGCTGAATATCCAGGCCAGCGTCAGATAGATGCCCAACAAAACCAGGATCAGCCCGGTCCGCGCGTCATCGAGGAACCGCTGTTCTTGTTCACTCTGCCCTGACAATTGCGTTTCAATGCCAAAGTCACTTTCGATCTGCGGCAAGATATCCTCGTTGATTGCCAACTGAATCTCGGTGGCACGCGCTGCGTCCTCATCATCCAGATCCCCAATCACCGAAATCAGCTGGATCCCATTTTCACGCCGCACGGTGGAAAAACCTGTCCTGCTTTGCACTGTTACGACATCCGCCAACGGCACGTAAACGCCCTCACCGGTACGCACTTGCGTGCGCTCTAGAAAGTCAGCAGACAACTCGCCCTGTGGAAGGTCGACCTGGATCGTACCGGACCTTGCCCCAACCGGGAAACTTGCGGCTTCGATCCCGCCCAGACGGTTGCGAAGCACTCCACCTAAGCCGTCAATACTTAGGCCCAAAGCCTGGCCTTGCGGTGTCAGTTCAAGAATGAGCTCTTCTTTGTCATAGGCGAGCGTATCCTCGAGCCCGGAAATCTCTGGAAATTGCGCCAATCGCACCTTTAACGCCTCTGCCGCAGCTTTAAGCGTGTCGCTATCCGCACCAAACATCTGCACGTCCAGACTGTCGCCGCCCGGGCCACGGCCCCAAGAGCGGAAACTGACCGTTTCCGCCATCGGATGCTGCACAATCGCATCCTGCAAAGCGCTGACAAAAGCAAAGCTGGTATAAGGGCGGCTGTCGGCATCGATCAGTTCGATTGTGATCGCTCCCAGCTGATCAGCATCTTTCGTATCGGAGCCAGCGATCGCCCGACCGGAATTGCCACCCACTTCGGCCACCACGAATTTGAGCGGGTTCAACCCGTATTCCGCCTCATATTCTGCACCCAGCACCTCTGCCGCGCGCTGCATCTCACGCATCATTTCCATCGTGTCTTCGCGGGTTGCCCCAGGTAACATCGCAAAGTTACCAGTGACCTGAGATTGCTCTGGTGCATTGAAGAAGCGCCAACTCACCTCGCGTTCAATGAACAATGTGACCTGAGACGCCAATGCAACAAGCGCCAGTGCTACGACCGGATACCGCACCTTGATGACAAAGCCCATGAAGGGCCGGAACAGTGTTTCCTTCAGCCAGTCAAAACCTCGGTTTACCGTGCGCGAGGGCCAGTCGTACCAATGATCCTTTGCGGAATGCGCCATTGAGTGCGCCAAGTGGTTCGGCAGGATGACAAAGCATTCCAACAGACTCGCCGCCAGAACCACGATCACGGTAAAGGGGATATCGGTAATCAGATCGCCGAAGCGGCCCCCGATAACGACCAGTCCAAAGAACGCGATTATCGTTGTGACCGTTGCTGAAAAGACTGGGCTGAACATGCGTTGAGCCGCCCGTTCAGCTGCGACTGTCGGATCCTCACCCAGGTGTCTTACGCGAAAATCAGCGTGCTCGCCCACCACAATGGCGTCATCCACCACAATTCCTAACGTGATGATCAAGGCGAATAGCGAGATCATGTTGATCGTGATGCCGACGGCATACATCAGAGCGATCGCTGCAAGCATCGCCGCCGGAATACCAAAGGCAACCCAGAATGCAGTGCGCGCGTTAAGGAACAAAAACAGCAGGGCGACGACCAGCATAAGCCCAGTCAAACCGTTATCCAGCAAGATATTCAAACGGCCTGTGATGAACTCTGACCTGCCGTTTGTCAGCGCGATGGACACACCTTCCGGCAGGCTCGCCGTCATCTCTTCGGCGACCCTTTCGACCGTTTCTTGCAAACCAATGGCGTCGCCTGTAGCTGTTCGTTGCACCCGCAGCTTGATGGCTGGGTCTTCGCCAACGAAATAAGCGCGATTGCGGTCCGCACCCTCGACCCGAATGAAGGCAACATCTGCAATTGTTAGCTTTGACCCATCCGGGTTGGATCGCAAGACGATTGCGCCAATCTCCTCTGGGCTGCGTTTGGCCACGCCCGTCCGCACCCGTGAATTGGATGAGACGTCCCCCGCAGGGTCAGCGTCGGCCTCTTCCCCAATGCGGGCCGCGATATCCTGCAGGCCAATGTCATGTTCAATCAAGGCGATTGACGGCACCTCGACAATGGTGGACGGGGCAGCGACCCCTTGGACATTGACCTGCGTAACACCTTCGGCAAAAAGCCGCGTCGACATTTCATCCGCAAACCGCGCCAATTGATCAACACCAACCGGACCGGTGATCACAACATCTGTCACCCGGTCGCGCCAGCCTCCGCGTCGCACTGACGGGTCTTCAGCATTTTCTGGGAGGTTTGTCGCCCCGTCTACGGCCAGTTGCACGTCCTCCGCAGCCCGATCAATATCGTAGCCCGGTTCAAATTCGAGCTGGATCGAAGCGCGCCCTTCCCTAGACGTCGATGAAGACGATGACACACCCTCGACCGCCAACAATATAGGTTCCAACACCTGTACTATCGCGGCATCCACATCCTCGGCCCCAGCCCCGTCCCATGCAACCGAAACAGTCAGATCATCTACCACCACATCCGGGAAAAACTGCGCGCGCATATTTGGAAAGGCAAGAAGGCCCGCAGTTAACATCAACACCAATAGTAAGTTGGCTGCCGTCTTGTGCCGCGTGAAATAAGACAGAATACCGCCTGCCCGCGCGTTCAGCCTATCACCGCCAGTGACCATCAGCTGCCCATCCGACTTTCCAAACGCGCCACCGTCTCGGACGAGACTTCGTCTTGTTCAAGCTGACCAATGATACGGGCCTTGACGTCATCCGGCATGCGGCCTTCTGTGACAAACGTGATCAGCTTTGCGCGCCGCTCTGCATCGAGCGTAATCATTTCGGGTTCTTCAGGCGTGGCACCACCAGGCTGGATTGGACGCACCCGAATACCTGCGCCCAAAAGTGGAGAGCGTTCCGCCACGATCCTGGCACCGGCTAGATCACCGACGCTTATGATGACATCATCACCCTGACGTCGCAGAAGCGTGACATCCTTCGTTTGAAGTCGATCCTCCTCGCCGATAACAAGCACGGTCTGGTCCGGCGCAACGGCGGTTGCAGGGACGCGGGCGACATTCTGCAATGCCGGTTCATCAATGCTGACCGTCACAAAATCACCTGGTCGAAAGCCAGGCGATGGATCAAGACGCGCAAACAGCAGACGCCCGGTCTGCCCCGCACCGACCGTTGCACCTTCACGTGTAATCTGCCCATTTGCCACAAGATTGACGCCCGAGACGTCTAATGCTGCACGCACAGGTGCTTTGATCAATTGTCCTTCCGCATCTAGCAATCGCGCATATTGCGATGTTGAAACTCGAAAACTCACCTCAAGCCGCGTTGGGTCAACCAGTTGTGCAAAGCGTTCATTCGCGGTGACACGACCCCCGGGACTGATCGTCACCTCTGACAACACGCCGTCAAATGCTGCAAAGACTTCGGTGTCGGCCACATCGCGCGCAGCCTCTGAGACATCAATCTCAGTTCGTGCCAATCGGGTACGTGCCTGATCAATGCGCGCTTCGGCACTTGCCAGCGCCTGTCTGCGCGTCAGTACAGCGGCATCCGCAGAAGAGGCCGCCAGCTCCGCATCCTCTACTGCCGCAGCGGTCCCAACACCGCGGGCCTGAAGGTCCTGCGCCCGCGCCAAGGCCTGGGCCCGTAAATTCGCCTGAGCTTGTGCTGCAGTCACCTCATCCTGTTCAAGGAGCAAAGATCGTTCTGCATCTCGTAGTTCGGCCTGCGCATCCTGTAAATCTGCCCGCGCACGATCTAATGCGGCCTGCGCCTCTGCTGGATCAATCCGCAATAATCGCTGATCGGAAATCACAGTCCCGCCCTCGACCAAGGCTTCGTCCGCCTCCAGCACCGTTCCCCCTGTCGCACTGCGCAAATCCAAAGTGCGTTGGCTGCGCAATTCGCCAAACGCCGTCAGTTCTGGTGTGATGACTTGGGGGGCCAAAGTCAGCATATTGACCGCGAGCACGCGTTCGCGCTGAGGAAAGCTGCGCGGCTCTTCGTTCATTCGTGCCACGGCCGCCTCGCGGACCATGTTGCCCGCAATCGCTATCAACGCCAGCGTTACGCTAAGCAAAAAGATTCCGGTCAAGCTTCGACGTAGAAACCGCATCTAAGACTTCCTAACTTGCTGCCCAATGACCTAGGCGCAACGATCACGCTTTCCAATCTAACGCACGCAAGCGTTATTTCCGTCGCAAATGTTCGTCCAAACGCGGCATTATTTCCACAAAATTGCAGGGCCGGTGTCGATAATCTAGCTGCTTTACCAAAATTTCATCCCAGGCATCCTTGCAAGCGCCCGGTGAACCCGGCAGCGCGAAAAGATAAGTGCCTTGCGCCACACCAGCCGTCGCGCGGCTTTGAACAGCCGAAGTGCCAATCTTTTGCATACTGACTATGGTAAAAACGGTGCCAAATGCATCGATTTCTTTTTCATAGACATCGCGATGCGCCTCGACCGTCACATCGCGCCCAGTTAGGCCCGTACCGCCTGTTGAGATCACGACATCCACGCCAACATCCGCGCACCATGCCTTGAGTTGCGCCGCAATCTCTGCCCGTTCGTCCCGGATAATCCTGCGGTCCGCAACGATATGTCCCGTGCCTTCAATCCGCTCTACCAGGGTCTGGCCCGACCGGTCGCCCGCCATGTCGCGCGTATCACTCACAGTTAGAACAGCAATACGGACCGCGACAAAATCCATGCTTTCGTCAATACGGCTCATGTCTCAACCTCAAAACAAACAGGCACGGGGCCAAGATTGGCAATTTTGGTTTGGCCGATCTGCGACCGGGCACCCCAACTATCATGCACATGACCGCACAAGACCAGTTGCGGTTCAACCTGTTCAATATACGCAAGCAAGGCTGCCGACCCGCGATGACGCGCAAGCCCGTCATGATAATCGCAATGGCCAAGAGGGGGCGAATGACTGATCACAATATCTGCCCGGGCCACACGGGCCAGCATGCCTTCAGCCTCGGTCTCGGTCATATCAAAACTGCCCCAAGGCAGAGGCGGCAGCGGCGGAATGGCACAGCCGATCTCAAGGAACGTGACGCCAGATACTTGAGCGATATCTCCGTGCAAAACGGGCACATTGGTGGCAGCGCGCAGTTCTTCGGCAGTTTCGTTATTGCCGGGTACAAATAGGCCTTTTTCGCAGATTGTTTCAAACGGAGCCATAAACTCGGTCAAACCTTCGCGTCTTTGCGCAAAATCCCCTGCAACGATTACCAAATCAGCGTGCTTGGCCTGCTGCAACACCGCCGTGCGGCAATCCACGTTCAGATGCAGGTCGGAAGCGGCAACAATTTTCATAAGCAGGGGTTGGCAACCGGCAGGCGCGGGATGGACATCATGCTTGAAATCTCGTCCTTGCTATCTTCAACAAACAGTCGATCCGAAAAGTCGGTGATCACTGCCGGATCACTGCAAAACGGACGTGACAATTCAATTTCGGATTCAACCAGGGCCGCGAAACGGCTTTCTACTTCTTCAATGGTGGCGGATGGGAAGGCATTTGCCGCATAAAAGGCCAACGCGTCCCGCCGATAAGCGTCGCTGATAATCTGTTGTTCTGGGGGCAGCGCAATCTCACAGGTCTGAAGCGCGCTTTGGACCGATGCAAGAACGCTCACAAAGCACCCCACGGCCCCATGCCCGCTTTGGTCAAGCCCTGTGTATTCGAAGCCTTCTTCACTACCCCGCAGGATCATGATGTCGCCAATCTGCAGGATTTCACGATCTTCGCTGACAATTTCAACCCGTGCCGCATTGTCAGCAAAAAGCTGTTCATAGTCGATCAGATTAAGTGGGTCAGTTATGGCCGGCGTTGCCGCCAATATAGAAACCATCGCTACCGTTTTCATGATGCTCTGTCCTTGCGCAAACGCGCCTTGAGTTCTAGCAAATCCGCCCAGGCCTCGCGCTTGGCCATTGGGTTACGCAGCAGGTAGGCCGGGTGAAACATTGGCAAGCAGGGCTTACCCAGCACCTCATCCCAGTGGCCGCGCATGCGCGTTATGCCTGTGCGGCCCAGCAATGCCTGGCAGGGTGTATTGCCCATTAATACGACAAGATCAGGATCACCCAGCGTCACATGCCGCTCTAGAAATGGAAGCATCATTGCGATTTCGGCCTTGTCCGGGGTTCTGTTCGACGGCGGGCGCCATGGCAAGACGTTGGTAATGTACACGGCGTTATTCACGTCCGGATGCGCGCGGCCCATGTCAATGGCCTCCAGCATTCGATCCAGCAATTGCCCCGCCCGACCGACAAAGGGCTTACCAGCGCGATCCTCTTCACGACCGGGGGCTTCACCCACAATCATAACACGTGCCGCTGGTTGGCCGTCGCAAAAAACGAAATTGCGCGCGCCGCGTTTCAAATCGCAATGC
>JBCBGX010000107.1:0-8267 GCA_038526325.1 Pseudomonadota bacterium
TGGTCGCGCGGACCCCGCCGACCGTTCTAATTGCCTCTTGTTGAGCCATTCAAACCTCCAGTTAAAAACAGCGGCGCCGCAAAATCGGCATCCTTGGTATGCATATTGGCTGGTACCCCTGTTTTTTCAAGCCTGACTTTGCTCAAATCCGATATTTCCGATTGTTTTGCGCGGGATTGTCGCAGGCCGTTGGTCGGCCTGCGATCTATCCTATCACCGAAACCAGTGGCGTGGTACGTCCCAAATGGGCTTTTCTGCTTCGATTTCAGCATCCTGCCGGGTAACGCCGATATCGCGCAGAAGATGCTCATCAAGATCCTTCAATGCTTTGCGTTGCTGACGCAGCGCCATGACCGATGTGAGAGTGCCCCACAGTCCAGCCTTGGCGTTTAATTGGTGTGGATTGCTGACGCATTTGTTGCTGATGGTAATACTCATAACATTTCCTTTCGTGATGTTTTTCGCCGAATTCATCTGTATGGTTGATATGTAGGGGAGAATTGTTCATAATAAAAATGAATGATTGAGATTTGAAACATCAGGAATTGTGATATGTTGCGAAATCTAGATATGACTGCCTTGCGCTCCTTTGTAACAGTGGCTGAAATGGGTGGGGTTACGCGCGCAGCTGGGCTGTTGAATTTAACTCAGTCTGCCGTATCCATGCAATTGAAGCGATTAGAGGACGCGCTTGATCTTGCGCTTTTGGATAGATCGGCACGGACGATCGGCCTGACGCCGGCGGGCGAGCAATTGTTGGGCTATGCGCGCAAAATATTGCAGGTGAACGATGAGGCGCTCAGCCGTTTGATGGCCACCGAATATGAAGGTGAACTTAAACTTGGGGTCCCTCATGACATTATTTACCCGTGGGTCCCGCAGGCGTTACGTCGTTTTGCGGCCGATTATCCCCGGATGCAGATCAAACTTGTCTCGGCTCCAACGCGAAGTCTGTTGGATATGCTTGGCAGAGGGGAAGTTGATCTCATCCTGACGACAGAAGAAAGGTGCGGCGCGGATGGTCAGGTTCTTGTCGAACTGCCACTTTTGTGGATCGGGGCCATAGGAGGGTCGGCGTGGCGGCGCAAGCCTCTACCGGTGGCCTTTTGCAGCAACTGCATTTTTCGAAGCGGTGTTTTGCAAGCGTTGAATGCCAATGACGTACATTGGGAAATGGCCGTTGACTCTGAACTGAATAATGCAGTTGAGGCTGCAGTAAGCGCTGATCTTGGGGTGCACGTCGCGTTGGAAGGGTGTCTGCCGCCGCACACAGAGGTGATCCAGCATGGTGGGATATTGCCCGTGTTACCCTTGCAAAAAATCAATATGTACGTTCTGAGCAGCGATGATGTCGTCACCAATGCGCTCGCCGATATCATGCGTCAGCTATATGCTTCACCGCCGCCCCTGCGAGCTGTCGCTATGGCGTAACCACAACTTTCCCCGTGGATTTACGGGTTCGCATCAGGTCCAGAGCATCGCCTGCTTTGTCCAATGGGATGACATGGCTTATATGGGGTTTGAGCCGTCCTTCGGCATACCAATTCAGCAACTCTGCCAGACTGTCGGTGAGGGCGGCGGCATTGAATTTCAAATAGCCGCCCCAATAGAACCCGATAACCGTGATATTCTTCACCAAAAGGATATTGGCAGGTATTTGCGGGACATCACCGCTTGCAAAGCCAATCACTATGATACGTGCTTCCCTATTGCAGGCCCCAAGCACCGCTTTGAAGGCATCCCCGCCGACCGGGTCATAGACAACATCTGCTCCACCCAGATCTCTTACTTTCGCTTTGATATCGTCGGTGTCGCTATCAATCAGGTGATCAGCACCGGCCTGTTTTGCAATCGCCAGTTTGGCGGAACCACGGGCGACCGCAATGACCTTTGCGCCCATCGCCTTGCCAATTTCCACCGCCGTGAGGCCGACGCCCCCGGCCGCGCCCAAGACCAAAAGTGTCTCACCGCAAACAAGCTTGGCCCGGCGCGCCAATGCTAAATGTGATGTACCGTAAGCTACCATAAAGCCTGCGGCGGTCTCGGCTGGCATAGTGTCGGGGACAGGCTGACAAAGTGCTGCGGGAAAAACGCCCATATCCGCCATCCCACCCTGACCGCCAAAAACAGCCACCCTCTTGCCGACGGTGGGGCTTGTGACGCCTTCGCCTAACGACAAGACCGTTCCGCAGACTTCCATGCCAAGAGTAAACGGTGGCACCGGTGTATCCTGATACTTGCCCTTTGCCATGAGAAGATCAGCAAAATTCAATCCGCAAGCATCGATTTTCAATAAGACCTCGCCGCTTCCAGGTGTCGGTGTTTCAATGGAATTTAGGGTTGGAGCGCTGTCAAAAGACTGAATTTGGTACGCACGCATGCAGACGTTTCCTTGTCGGTATGAATTTGTTAACCTTTATCACCCAATCATGACCTACGGCGAAAGGTCTGCTTTTTGGGCAGCCTGAAAAAAATAAATGTTGCGAACCTATCCTTTAGTTCAGGTCAGTGGCTGCAACCGTTGCGTGTTTTGCGCGAATAGTGTCATGCACGTCTCGTGTGGCAAAGAATGACGCACGACTAGGCGTATGCAGGAATGCATCTGGCAACGGCGTCACACTTGCCGAGAGCTTCCAAACTAAGGAAAGAGTAAAATGAAACATCCAGTTGACGTCCACGTAGGAAAACGGATCCGTCATCGCCGTTGGATGAGCGGAACCACGCAACAACAGCTTGCGGAGAACGTTGGCATCAAATTTCAGCAGATACAAAAGTATGAAACTGGAATGAACCGTGTCAGCGCTTCACGCCTTTGGGATATTGCCAAAGTGCTGAACGTGCCCGTTTCATTCTTTTTTGAAGGGCTCGATACGGATCCTTCGGCAGATCACATTGACGGTGATATGCCCGGTGACATCCTGACCGACAAAGAAGCGCTTGAGTTGCTGCGGTCTTACTATGCTATTCCGGAAAACCAGCGTCGGCGCCTATTCGACTTGGCGCGGGTGCTGAGCGAGGCGGCCTGATAGGCTCTTGACCGTTCTATCAGCGCTGCGATACCGCAATTGAGAACGCAGCGCGGATGGAACGGAACGAAATGGCTATTGATACAGCAGGCCAAGCGGAACTAATGCGCGTGGCCCATCTGTTGGCAGATGCAGCGCGGCCGCAGGCGCTAGCGCATTTTCGAACATCAGACCTTTTAGCCAGCAATAAGGATAGTGATGGGTTTGATCCCGTAACGGTTGCTGATCGCGCAGCAGAAAAAGCAATGCGCGATGTGCTTGCACAAGAGCGTCCAGATGACGCAATTCTTGGCGAAGAGTACGGTGCGAAACAGGGCAAAACTGGCCTGACATGGGTTCTCGATCCGATCGATGGCACCCGGGGCTACATCAGTGGTACGCCCACCTGGGGCGTGCTGATCTCTGTCGCTGATCAAACCGGGCCACTTTTTGGTATCATTGATCAGCCCTATATCCGCGAGCGGTTTATGGGTGGCTTTGGCCTTGCAGAGCTTGATGGCCCTTTGGGCGCGCGCCCGTTGGCCTGTCGCAAGGGCAGAGCTTTGGCAGATGCGACCGTCCTGACAACCTTCCCCGAGGTTGGCACCGTGGCAGAGGGCCGAGCGTTTCATACTGTTGCAGGTCGGGCCAGGCTGACGCGATATGGCATGGATTGCTACGGTTATGCTTTGTTGGCCTCTGGCCAGGTTGATCTGGTGATCGAGGCCGGATTGAACGCCTATGACATACATGCGCCGATTGCGGTGATCCAGGCCGCGGGCGGGATAGTGACAGACTGGGATGGCCAGCCGGCGCATAATGGCGGACGGTCTTTGGCAGCGGCCTCGCCCCACATCCACGCCGAGGCGCTGGCTATTTTGCAAGAGGTCATGCGTGGCTGACATACTGATCCGAAACGCGCGACACATCCTGACGATGGATGACGACAGGCGCGAATTGGTTGATACAGATATTCTGATTTCGAACGGGGAGATTGTGGCGATTGGTCAAGACCTGCCTCAAACCGCGTCCGAAACCATTGAGGCCGGGGCCGCTATCGTTACCCCGGGTTTGGTCAATACGCATCATCACCTTTATCAGACGTTGACCCGTGCGGTTCCCGGCGCGCAAGACGCCCTGCTGTTCGGTTGGCTGCAGCGGCTTTATCCGATTTGGGCGCGTTTTGGACCGGAAGAGATGTTTGTCTCTGCCCAGGTCGGTTTGGCGGAACTGGCTTTGTCTGGCTGCACGCTGACCTCAGATCATCTCTACCTTTATCCCAACGGTGCGCGGCTTGATGACACGATTGCCGCCGCGTCAGAAGTAGGTCTGCGGTTTCACGCAACCCGTGGCGCTATGAGCATCGGGGAAAGTGCCGGTGGCCTGCCGCCCGACGCGTTGGTTGAGGGGGAAGACAGCATCCTGAACGACTGCATCAGGGTCATCGATGCGCATCACGATCCCTCGCCCGGCGCCATGATCCGGGTGGGCGTGGCCCCTTGCAGCCCGTTTTCGGTCAGCACCGATCTGATGCGCGATGCGGCGATACTCGCCCGCGACAAAGGGGTCATGCTGCACACCCATCTGGCCGAGAATGATGAAGACATCGCCTATTCGCTCGAAAAATTTGGCTGCCGGCCGGGCCAATATGCCGAGGATTTGGGATGGACGGGCGATGATGTTTGGCATGCCCATTGTGTCAAGCTGGACGGGCAGGAGATTGATCTGTTTGCCCGCAGCCGGACAGGGGTTGCACATTGTCCGTGTTCAAATTGCAGATTGGGGTCGGGCATCGCACCCGTCCGCGCCATGCGGGATGCCGGTGTGCCGGTGGGTCTTGGCGTTGACGGGTCAGCCAGCAATGATATCGGCAATCTGGTAAGCGAGGCACGCCAGGCCATGTTGTTGCAGCGTGTTGCGAACGGGGCGGATGCGATGTCTGCCCGCGAAGCGTTGGAGATTGCGACACGTGGGGGTGCTGCTGTTTTGGGCCGCGACGATTGTGGCCAGATCGCGGTTGGCAAACGCGCGGATATTGCAATCTGGGCCGCGGATGCGATTGAAAATGCAGGGTCATGGGACGCTGCTGCCTTGCTGCTTGCGGGGCCCAGCAAGGTGCGCGATTTGTTTGTTGAAGGGCGTCAGATAGTCCGCGATGGCAGGATCATGACGATCGACCTTTCGCACGTGATCGCGCGACAGACAGCGCTTGCGCAACGTCTTGCAGAGTAATGCGTCTGGCCACTTTTCATTTGCCAGTCTTCGGCTAAGCTTCGACGTTAGAAGAGGAGAGTTGAATGAAACGGCTTATGGCGGCTTTGGCCTTATGTCTGGTGGCGGCTTGTCAAACGACAACGGCTCCCACACAGGTTTCGGCAGCCGCGAACCTGACTGGCAGTTTTGTAACAGACCTCAACGCATTTCGCGCGGAACAGGGCCGTGGAACCGTTTCTGAAAACCCAAAGCTTCGTCGTGCGGCACAGCTTCATGCTGAGGATATGCGCGCACGGGGATATTTCTCGCATCGTTCACCCGGTGGTCCGCAGGGCGAAACCATGACCCAACGGATCGCAACAAGTGGATGCCGTCCGGGGGCAAGTGCTGAAAACATCGCGCAGGGCCAGACGTCGGAGGCTTCTGTTTTTTCGGCTTGGCGAAATTCGGCGGGGCACCGTCGGAATATGTTAGGCGCACGCTATACTGAATATGGATTGGGGCGGAGCGGGAATACTTGGGTCCTGCTATTTTCAAGCGGTTGTTAGGACATGCTGACCAGCCACCCAAACATCTGAAATGGCCCTATCATCCCCCATCATGATGGTCGGAAACAAGGCGTCCCAAATATCTTCCGCCCTCTCAACCCGCTGTTTGATGGCAGCAGTCGAGGCGAGGTTGAGCACCGTGATATCGGCCATAGCCCCAGGCTGTAAAGACCCGATCTGGCCATGCATGTGCAAGGCTTTAGCTGATCCTTCGGTCGCGAGCCACATCAGTTGTGCGGGATGCAATGCCACGCCGCGCAACTGGCCGATTTCATAGGCTGCAGCCATCGTGTGCAACATCGAAAAAGATGACCCGCCGCCGGTATCGGTCGCCAATCCGATGCGCATCCCTTGCCGCGCAAGTCCCATAACATCAAATAAACCAGAACCGATAAAGGTGTTCGAGGTAGGGCAATGAACGACGGCGGCACCAATCTCAGTCAATCGATCGATCTCGCGCTGTTCAAGGTGAATGGCATGACCATAAAGCCCTTTCTGGCCAAGCAGTCCGAATGTCTCATAGGTATCGAGGTAGTCGCGGGCCTCGGGGAATAACTCCCGCACCCAAGCAATCTCCGGGCGTTGCTCGCTCAGATGCGTTTGCATAAGGCAATCGGGATATTCCGCCCATAGGTTCCCCAAAGCGCTTAGCTGATCGGGTGTTGAGGTCGGCGAAAACCGTGGCGTGATTGCGTAGTGCGCTCGCCCCTTACCATGCCAAGCCTCTAGCAGGGCCTTGCTGTCGTCATAGGCGGATTTGGCTGTATCGCGCAGAGTGTCAGGTGCGTTGCGGTCCATACAGGTTTTGCCAGCAACAACTGCCATGTTCCGGGCTGCGGCCTCGCTGAAAAATGCGTCGACGCTTTGCGGATGGATCGTGCAAAAGCTTGTCAACGTCGTGGTGCCATGGGCGAGGGCGAGGTCAAGTGTTCGCCCGGCAATGTCGGATGCATAGGCTAAATCGCCAAATCGTGTCTCTTCGGGGAAGGTGTATGTATTCAACCAGTCGATCAGCTGTTTGCCCCAACTGGCGATGATGCCGGTCTGCGGATAATGCATGTGCGCATCGACAAATCCGGCAGTTATGAGCGCATCGCCGTAGTCAGTCACTTTGGCGTCGGGATATGCTGCCTTTAGGGATGTGGCATTGCCGATATCTGCAATCCTGTTCCCTTTGATAAGGACGCCCCCCGCGCTGTCGAATTGCACCGTGCTGGCAAAATCCTCGGTCAGTGGATTGCCACGAAATGCGAGGGTTTGTCCTAAAAGTAACTGTCTTGTCATCGGGCTAGCATATGGTGGGCGCAGGTGGGCGTAAATCGCCGAATGCGCGTTGTAGAGCTGCGCTAATTCACTATGTTGCTGAAGAAAGGGGCAGACGATGGCAGAGCCGCAAGACATTGCAGAGGAAGAGGCTTTCGGGATTACCGAAGCGCTGTTGAGCGATGTGATGGACGCGGTCGCCGAAGGTGCAGGCCAAAGGGTCGACGCGATCCTGGAACCGCTCCACCCCGCCGATATTGCCCATTTGTTAGAGCAGATTGACACACGCGCGAGGCGGGACCTTCTGACGGTCTGGTCAGATCGTGTCGATGGCGAGGTCCTGTCAGAGCTTGACGATCATCTTCGTGAAGAGGTGATGGAACAACTTGCCCCGGCAGAACTGGCCGAGGCCGTGCGGGACCTTGACAGCGACGACGTTGTTGACCTGGTCGAATACCTTGATGAAGACCAGCAGGAAGCCGTACTTGACGCGCTGGATGCTGGTGACCGGGTCGTTGTCGAACAGGCCTTGTCGTACCCCGAGGAATCTGCAGGGCGGCACATGCAATCCGAGCTGGTGCGCGCGCCCGAGCATTGGACCGTTGGCGATGCGATTGATTACCTGCGATCTGATGTCGTTTTGCCGGATCAGTTTTATCACATTATTCTGGTAGATCCGCGACTAAAGGCTGTAGGCTATGTCACGTTGGGTCGCATGTTGAGCCATCCACGAGAAACCCAGCTCAAGGACTTGACCGAGGATACATTTCGCACGTTCCACGTGGCACAAGATGTGGAAGAGGTGGCACAGGCCATCAATCACTACCACCTGATCACCGCACCGGTCGTTGATGATGATGACCGGATCGTTGGCGTCATTACAATCGATGATGCGATGGCGTTTCTTGAAGAAGAAGCCGAGGAAGACATTCTGCGTCTTGCTGGCGTGGGGGAGGGGCGTCTGTCTGACAAGGTGATTGAGACGACCAAGCGGCGGTTTCCCTGGCTGGCAGTAAACCTTGTCACGGCAATCCTTGCATCACTGGTCATCGCGCTTTTCGAGGAAACGATTGCTAGTCTGGTCGCCCTGGCCGTTCTGATGCCAATTGTTGCTTCAATGGGCGGAAACGCGGGCACGCAATCCCTGACGGTGGCAGTGCGGGCGCTGGCCACCCGGGATTTGACCGCTGCCAACCTGTTGCGGGTTATCAAACGTGAGGTCCTCGTCGGTCTCATC
>JBCBGX010000108.1:0-8131 GCA_038526325.1 Pseudomonadota bacterium
GCTTTGAGAAGGGTCAGACCAACGATCTCTTCAGCCAGTTTTTTCAGATCAGCCATTTGCTTTTTCCGTTTCTAATAATGTGTTCCAACGTGAGGGACACGCCCCCAAGTCAATTCAGATGCTTTACGCAGCCTTCTCTTCGATGGTCGAAAGAACGCCCGCGATGTTCGAAGCAGGCGCGCCAATGGCCCCGGCGATGTTGGAAGCAGGTGCACCGATGCAGCCCGCGATGGAGGCAATAAGCTCCTCACGGCTTGGCATCCCGGCAACTGATTTCACACCAGCGGGATCAAGTGCTTGATCGCCCATCGCACCACCCAGGATCACGAGCTTGTCGTTATCCTTGGCGTACTTATCCATGACCTTGGCCGCAGCCACAGGGTCTTCGGAATAGGCAAGCACCGTCATGCCCGACAGGTATTCAGCAATGCTGGCGCATGGCTTTCCTTCCAGGGCAATCTTGGCGAGCTTGTTCTTGGCAACGCGCACAGACCCACCCGCTTCACGCATGTTTGCGCGCAGGTCCTGCATTTCAGCAACTGTCATGCCTTCGTAGTGGGCAACCACTACGACGCCAGAGCTTTCAAAGATCTGGCCGAGATCTTCGACCAGCTGTTCTTTTTGTGCTCTATCCACAGTTTCACTCCAAGTTTGGCACCGGATCGGGTCCGGTACCGGCTCACATTTTGTCTGCGCGCGAAGGCGCCGACAGTCGATGTCCACATATACGGGGGTTGAGCCAGCTTGGGCTGAGGAGAGCCTCAGTTTATTCCGGTCTATCCCGTCTCAGGCAGGAATTATTGGCACAGGGCCGACCCACCGTCTCGGACGAATTGGACCGCAAAGAATCGCGGATCCGCCACGGTTCCTACTGCCCAAAACGCAAATTGCCAAGTCCCCAAATTCTAAGAACAACGTATGCGTGCACTGTCCTATGCTTCAGGCTATGCTAACCACTTATTCAATGATCCTGTTTATCGAAGGCCAATGTCCAACCCAAAAGACTATAAGCTTCGAAACCTAGAAGACTTCTCAGGCATCGCGTCTGATTGGTTTTGGGAAACGGATAAGAACCATAGGTTCACCTACTTCTCTGGCCGTTGGCGAGAAGTCACAAAACTTGAACCTGAAGACATCTTGGGAAAGCGCCGGGACAGCATCAAGGCGCTGGGACGTAGCCAAGAAGAATGGGACGCACATCTGGCCGATCTGGAAGCCCGGCGCCCCTTTCAAAACTTCGAATACATGCTGAAACGACCAACGGATGGATCGACGCTGTGGGTCCGTGTGGCAGGCGAACCGGTCTTTAACGATGACGGCAAATTTGAGGGATATCGCGGCGCCGCGCATGACATTACCCGGGAAATGGCACAACTTCAGCGGCTTGAAGCCTTTAACGCCGAACTGGCTGAGCGGAACAAAGAACTGGATGAGGCGCGCAAAGCGCTCGAGCGGAACGTCTACGAAGACAGTCTGACAGGGCTTTTGAACCGCCGCTCTTTCGAAGAAGACTTGGCCGCGGCCCTCGATGCGCCCGAAAGCCGGACCGGGCTGTTGCATATTGATCTGGATCGCTTCAAATGGGTCAACGACACGCTTGGCCATCCCATGGGGGATGCGGTTCTGATCGCGGCCGCAGACCGGATCTCGATCGTAGTGGGTGGGCACAGGAAAGTGTACCGCGTTGGCGGTGACGAATTCATGGTCATATTGACCGATGACTTTGCCCTCGAGCAGGTGACCATCATCGGCGACAGTATCATTGAGGCTATGCAAGCCCCAATCGAACATGAAAAAAAGCAGGCGACCGTGGGTGCAAGCGTCGGGATCGCCATTGGAAAAACTGGGGAATTGACGCCGGCTGGATTGGTCGCCAATGCGGATGTGGCGCTCTATGAAGCCAAAAAGAACGGGCGCAACACCTTCTGTCAGATCACGCCCGTCATGCAGGAACGGATGCAAGCGCATCGGCGTTTGGCCTCGGACATACCATTGGCGATCGAAAGGTGCGAATTTGTGCCCTTCTTCCAGCCACAAGTGCATGTGGGGACAGGCGCCGTTGTCGGGGCTGAGGCGCTGGTACGTTGGTTTCACCCAAACTTGGGGCTTTTGCAGCCGGGTGCATTCCTTGATGCAGCCGCAGAACTGGGTGTCGTCGGCAGCATCGACCGTCTGATGATGCAGCAAGCGCTCGCCGCGGCCCGCCGGTTGCGACTGAAAGGGTTGATGCTCCCTTCGATGTCGGTGAACGTAAGTGCGGCCCGCCTGATGGATCCAAACTTGCTTGATGAAGTCGAAGAATTCTGGGTCGAGCGGAATTGCAGGCTAAGCATCGAACTCCTTGAAACAATCTGCTTTGACGAAAGCCAGGAAACGCCACAGTTTGCTGAAAACCTGAACCGGTTGCGTGAAATTGGCGTCCGGACCGAAACCGACGATTTCGGCAGCGGGCGCGCCTCAATTACCGGGTTGCTACAAATCAGGCCTGACAGGCTCAAGATTGATCGAAGTCTTGTGCAGTCAGCCGTGACTGATCCGGTCCGGCGCGGCGTCGTGGGGGCCATCCTAGACATGACGCGCGGCTTGGGGATTGAGGCGATGGCCGAGGGTGTCGAAACAACGGCCGATATTGACGCGATCAGGGCGCTTGGGTGCAACATCTTTCAAGGCTACGCCATTGCCAAACCCATGTCCGAAGCCGACCTAGCAATTTATCTGGCCGAAAAACAGCCGCGCGCGCGAGTAGCAGGAGAGTAGGTACCAGTACTGCGTAACCCTAAAGCTAAACCGATATCGCCCGACCGGTTGCAGCCTTGCGGCCAAAACGCAAACCATGCTTTTTTGCAGCTTATGTTTCGACCTCGACACAATGTCAAAGGTGACCCAGAAAAACGATGGCAACAGCGCGACCGTGTCTTTTTTGGTTTTGGCGCCTGCCACATTCTGGCCGGGGTTTTTCTGGAGGACCCACCGCGCGAGGGCTTTTACGGCGAATGGATTGTTCCATCGGATGGCTTTTGCGGCACCCATATTTACGTCACCGACGGGCAGCTCGCCTTTGATTTTCACGGCTATTCGCTCAGGGCCAACCTTTTGGCAAAATACTGGCGCGGCCACCAAAGGCTGTTCCCCGTTTGGTCTGCAGACATTCATAAGACAGATTTCCCACTTCTCGACACCAAGGCACTGAACAAGCGCAACCATCTTGGCCCTGAGCAGTTTTTTGATGATCCGCGACCACGCGCAAAGAAATTCATTGCTCAGGCCAAGTTGCCGCACCAACTGGCTATGTGTTGAACGGCACCCAACGAAAAAGCCCCTCGCAAGAGGGGCTTTTGTTGCAATGATATAGTTGCGGAAACGCGTTACGCGTTGCCTGTTGCCGATGCCACATCGATCGACACACCCGGGCCCATCGTAGAACTGACGGCGATCTTTTTCATGTAAGTGCCCTTGGCACCCGATGGCTTGGCTTTGCCGACAGCGTCAACAAAGGCCTTCATGTTTTCGGCAATTTGGTCAGCAGTAAACGAAGCTTTGCCAATCCCAGCATGTACAACCCCAGCCTTTTCGGCCTTGAACTGTACCTGACCGCCTTTGGCATCCTCAACCGCTTGTTTGACATCCATGGTCACCGTGCCGACACGCGGGTTTGGCATCAGGTTACGAGGTCCAAGCACCTTACCAAGACGCCCAACAATCGCCATCATATCAGGTGTAGCTATGCAGCGATCAAAATCGATCGTGCCACCCTGAATAGTTTCCATCAGGTCTTCGGCGCCGACAATATCAGCGCCCGCCGCTTTCGCCTCATCTGCCTTTTCGCCGCGGGCGAAAACCGCCACACGAACAGTCTTACCGGTTCCGTGCGGCAGGCTGACAGTGCCCCGCACCATCTGGTCTGCATGACGCGGATCAACACCGAGTGTCATCGCGATTTCTACAGTCTCATCGAATTTGGCCTTGGCGTTGTCTTTGACCAACGCTGCGGCCTCTTCAACGGTCACATTCGTCTTGCCGTCGAATGCCGCGCGGGCGGCTGCGGTACGCTTACCAGTTTTTGCCATTACTTGACCTCCACACCCATAGACCGGGCAGAGCCCATGATGATCTGCATCGCACCTTCAATAGAGGTCGCGTTCAGATCCTTCATCTTCGCTTCTGCGATCTCACGCACCTGCTTGGCTGTTATCGACCCGGCAGTCGCCTTACCAGGCGTTTGCGACCCTGATTTTAGCTTCGCCGCCTTTTTGATGTAGTAGGACGCAGGTGGCGTCTTGATTTCCATCGAGAACGACTTGTCCTGATAATACGTGATCACAGTTGGACATGGAGCGCCAGGTTCCATATCGCCTGACTTGGCGTTGAATGCCTTGCAGAATTCCATGATATTGATACCGCGCTGACCCAGCGCTGGACCCACAGGGGGGGACGGGTTGGCTTGCCCTGCAGGAACCTGCAGCTTGAGCGTGCCCACAACTTTCTTGGCCATTGGCCATCTCCTTTTGCAACGCCCCAAGGTCGCGACCGTAGGGCTTTTCGTTGTGTGGTTCGGCAGAACACGCGCGCGTGTTGCGCCTCCCACATATGGATTGTCGCACCAATAGGGCGACAAGCAGTCGAGTTAGCCAAGCGCCACCTTGTTTGCAAGGACTTTTTGACCGTCCAACCGTCAGAAAATGAAAAGCGCCGGAACTTTCAAGCTGCTTCGTTCAATTACATCAATTGCCTTGGCTGAAAAGGCGCTACCTACCTGAGAGAGGTGCAAAAGATGAAATATTCCGTCGCACAAATAGCGTATCACTGGCTCACGGTGGTCTTCATCGCGGTGCTGGTTCTGTCTGGGCTGGCCTACACCTATGACTGGGCGGAAAACAACATTCTTTCCGTGCATCAAATCGTAGGCCAAATCCTTATTTTGGTGATTGCTGTGCGTCTTGGCTCACGGCTTTTCGGTCACCAACCGGTCTCGGACAAGCTCACGCCGACTTGGGAAAGTCGCGCCGCACAGGTTGTCCATCTGGCACTTTATGCCGTGATAGTCGCATATTTGACGACGGGCTATGTTGCGGCTTCTGGGTTGCGTGACCCCATGCTTGTCGCACCAATCAGCCAGAGCCTGGCCCGCTCAGACTTAGGCGAGCTTTTCCTTGAAGCGCATTTCGCTCTGAAATGGGTCCTGCTGGGGCTGTTTGCGATCCACCTTGCAGCAGTCGCGAAACATCATTTTTGGGATCAGGACGACACGCTTTTCAATATGACCCCGACGTTCAGAAAGGACTAAACACTATGCACAAGATCACCCGTCGACATGTTATCGCAACGATATCGAAAAGCACGGTGCTGCTGTGTCCGGCGCTATTGAATGCACAGACAACATTTTCCGAAGACTGGGTAGATATTCCAGACGACCGCCCTATCGGAGAAGATCGGTTGCTTGAGGTTGCGGCGGGCCCGGCAGAGGTTGATGTTTCTGGTCTAGAACCAGGGCAGGTCGCTGTGATTGCTCGGCCGACTGAGAACGAGACATTTTCGTCGACCGGTATGACACAATACATTGCTGTTCATTACCGGACTGAAAGCCAAGTTGCGTTTGGCGCAGCAAATGATCGGGATGGCACTGTGCAAGACCCCCAATACTTTGTAGCTAATCTTCTTTGCACACACCGGGGCAAAGCCATTGGCATTACCAGCAACCCAGATGCGCCATTTGCCTGCACCGATCGGGGCGCGCGGCATTCGTCTCTCTTTGACGCATCAGGTTTTGGTGTGTCTGGCGCTTCCGAAGGGGAGTATCTATCAATTCCCGATCATGTTTTGACGGTGGACAGGGATCGCGTGATCTTGCAACTGGCCTAAACAAAAGAAGGGCGCGTCAAACGCGCCCTTGCAGCATTGTGCATTAGGCAATTGGCCTACTGCTTTGTAACCTGCGTGTATTCCAGCTCGACCGGGGTCGCGCGACCAAAGATAGAGACGGTGACCTTTAGGCGCTGATTTTCTTCGTCGACTTCTTCGACCAGGCCATCAAAATCCTCGAACGGGCCATCATTGACCTTTACCTTCTCGCCGATCTCGAAGTTGATCAGTGTGCGCGGTGCTTCTTCGCCTTCTTGGACACGCCCCAAGATCGCCTCGACCTCGGCATCGCGCATCGGCATAGGTTTACCTTGCGGACCCAGGAAACCGGTGACGCGGTTGATAGAGTTAATCAGATGATAGCCCTCATCCGACATCTCCATGTGGACCAGCACATATCCAGGCATAAAGCGGCGCTCGGCGGTCACCTTTTTGTTGCGGCGAATTTCGATGACTTCTTCGGTCGGCACAAGCACCTCGTCGATCTGTTCGTCCAGACCCCGTTCTTCTGCTTTGGTGCGGATTTCTTCTGCGATCTTCTTTTCGAAGTTCGACAGAACGCTTACCGAATACCACCGTTTCGCCATGTCTTGCGCACCTTGTCGTCAGCTGCCCGTGGGGGCCATCAGTTATCTTGTCCACAGCGGATTATCCGCAGGCCCCGAAAATAAAAGCGGCGTGAAGCTCGATTCGCCGCACGCCATTTTCGATAGGTTGACGGCTGATACCGCCGCTCCCTCTTATTTTCAAGAGGCGATACGCACTATCAACCGCCGAAATATGACAGCACGCCGGTCAGACCATTGCGGATCAGCAAATCGACCAGAAAGAAGAAGACGGCCGTAAGCGCCGACATGATGAACACCATGATTGTCGTCAGGATCACCTCGCGCCGGGTGGGCCAGACCACCTTTGAAATTTCGGCGCGGACCTCTTGGATGAATTTCACTGGGTTGGCGTTGGCCATGACGTCTAATCCTATGTGGGAATACTCGCGACATACGGCCTAACCCATGTAATTTCAAGCCCGCGTTCCTTTCTGGGCCGCGACGTTCCAATCAACCTTGCACAGGGCGAAGGAACGTCACATCTGGCACTGCCTCAATTGCGGATATCTGCTGCGCGTAAGCCAGGTCACCTGCAGTTTGGGCGGCCTCGTCAAAGCCATTAAACGCAGGATGCTCGGGGCCCACAGGCATCACCTTGCGCATTGTAAATCCCAACTTGTCTGTCTTTTTCTCAGCGTGACGCAGCAGGGTTTCTGACACAGCTTGCGCAGACAAACCTTCGTGAATGCGCCGCTCTAGCGGGCAGACCAAGGCAGCAGCGGTCTGTCCAACCAGAGCGGTGCAGATTTGCTCAAAAATGGCGGCATAATCCTCATAGCACCAAACCGTCAGTCGACCGACACCATCTGCTGCGCGTAGGCGGGTCACAAGATCCAGCCAGTCCACACTCTTAATCGGATTGATATGTGCATACTGCGCAAAGGGGACGACACGTCCTCCCATCAATTGCTGACAATAGGCTGAGTTCAGAAAACTGGTCGGACGCCGTATTCCCAAAGCCACGTCAATCGGGCGGTCTAACGCCGCCGCCAACTGGCCGATCCGCGTTGCGGCATGCGGGTAGCGCTGCTTGACCGGATAGCGCCGTGGTGAATTGAGCACGCCAATAAAATTCTCTTCGCTAAAAATCAGGTGCTCGGCCTCCTTTCGCATCAGTTCCAGCTGTTGCAAAGGGGCCCTGCGAGTTTGGCCTGGCTTGGGCTCTTTCAGTCCGAACAAGGCGAAAATGGACCGGCCCGGCAATCGAAAGTCCTGCGGACCATAATACCGCACGCCGGCCGCTGCCAAACCGTCAACCGCTTTCGAAAGGGATCGCTGAAGGTGAGTGGTAGCCGTCTTGTGGGCGCCTATGTGAAAGGCAATTGTCGGTGACATACCGGGGCGATCATCCTTGAGCAGGCAGCGATCAGGTCTGGCAGGGGCAGCAGGACTTGAACCCGCGACCTACGGTTTTGGAGACCGCCGCTCTACCAACTGAGCTATACCCCTATGACCGGGTGCTGGACTAGTCCGGATTCAATACAGGATCAAGGGTGGACTTGTGACTGCGGGTGGAAATATGACACGGAACCAACTTTTTGCAAAATGGCGCCGGAGCAATGAAACTTCGCAAGCGATTAGAAAAATCGGAAGCTCTTGCGCGAGCGCTCGGCTTTGTGGCCCGGGTTTTTTTCGGTTTTTGCTACCGAACAACGCGGTGGTAC
>JBCBGX010000109.1:0-8106 GCA_038526325.1 Pseudomonadota bacterium
GGTTGAAGACATGGTGGCAAAAGCTGCACGCAATATCACATTGCATGGACGCGACCCGAAATACGATCTGCACCTAACTGGCACAAAGGTACATTTCGGTACGGCCGGGGCCGCAGTCCATGTCGTCGATGTGGAAACGAACACCTATCGTGACAGCACCGCCCAAGATCTGCACGACGCCGCCAAAATTACCCATGCATTGGATAACGTCCATTTTTTCCAGCGGGCGATGGTCGCGCGGGATGTGACTGACAACCTCGAACTGGATCTGAACACGATCTATGCCTGCTGTGCAGGCACGACCAAACATATTGGCACGAATTTCAGTGAGCCTGATCATGTGGCGCCCGGACTGGATCTGATCTACCGGATTGCCGGAGGGGAGGACTCGTTTCGCGCGCGGCCCTTCGTTTCGAACACGAATTGCTTCGTCGTCCCGCCAATGAAATTTGCCGAAGAAAGCTGCATCGTGATGGAGCAGTGCATCCGCGGCGGCATGCCGATCCTTCTGTTGTCAGCCGGGCAGGCGGGTGCAACGGCGCCGGCGCCCATTGCACTGGCCATCGTGCAGGCCGTCGCCGAATGCCTGGCGGGCGTGGTCTATGTCAACGCGATGGCCCCCGGACATCCAGCTGTCTTTGGCACTTGGCCCTTTTTGTCTGACCTGCGCACCGGGGCGATGTCAGGCGGTTCTGCCGAACAGGCATTGCTGACAGCGGGTTGTTCGCAAATGCATCGATTTTACGATCTACCCGGTGGGGCTGCCGCAGGCATATCGGACGCGAAATTGCCCGACATGCAGGCGGGGTGGGAACAGGGGATCACCAATGTCCTTGCAGGTCTTTCCGGGCTGAACATGGCCTATGAAGCCGTGGGTATGCACGCGTCTCTTTTGGGCTTCTGCCTGGAGTCGTTGGTTTTGGGGGATGATATCATCGGCCAAGTATTGCGCTGCGTACGCGGTATCGACGTGACTGAAGACAGCACCTCGATCGAAGCGATGAAGGCGGTTTGCCTTGATGGTCCCGGACACTATTTGGGCTCCGAACAGACGCTGAACCTAATGCAAACCGAATACATTTATCCCACATTGGGCAACCGCATGAGCCCAAAAGAATGGAATGAAGCTGGCCAACCGCAGTTGATGGAACAAGCTATCATTCGCAAAAATAAGATCTTGGCAGAAGCGCAAATCCAGTTTGCGCCTGAATTTGATGCGGCGATCCGGGCCGACTACAATATCTATTTCAAGTAGAGGGTGACATGCATTACGGCTATATCGGCCTGGGAAATCTTGGTGCCAATTGTGCGGCCTGTCTGGCGCGGGCCGGGATGGACGTCACGGTTACTGATCTGAACAGAGATCTGGCGGCCCCATTGTTAGATCTTGGCTGCAGTTGGGCCGATACCGCAGAAGATCTTGCTTCGCGCGTCGATCATGTGATCACTTGCCTGCCGTCACCCGCGATATCAGAGCAGGTGCTCGGACGCATTTTGCCGCTGATGCGCGCCGAGAACAACTGGATTGAAATGTCGACGCTTGGCCGGGACGAGATGTTGGATTTTGCCGCCAAGGCCGCAAAGCACGACGTGCGGTGTATGGAACTGCCGGTTACCGGGGGCGTTCATCTGGCCGCACAGGGCAAGATCACGATGCTGGCCGGGGGTGACAAGGACTTGTTTGACCTGCACCTGCCTGCGCTGCAGGCTGTGGGCGATCAGGTCTTTCACATGGGGCCCCTCGGCTCTGCGGCTATCATCAAAGTGATCACCAATATGCTGGCCTTTATCCATCTAAAGGCTTGCGGCGAGGCGCTGATGCTGGCCCAGCGCGGCGGGCTTGACCTCGCCCAAGCCTGGCATGCAATCAAGGCGTCATCTGGTAATTCCTTTGTGCATGAAACCGAAGGGGCATTGGTGCTGAACGGGTCTTACGATATTGCGTTCAATATTGATCTGGCGCTGAAGGATCTAGGGTTCGCGATGGGTTTTGGGCAGGAGTTTCAGGTGCCGCTGGAGCTCGCTGAGATGACGCAAAGAACCTACATCGCCGCACGCGACGCCTATGGCGGTGATGCACAGTCGCCCATGATCGTCAAACTTCTTGAAGATCTACTCGAAACTGATCTGAGGGCGGATGGCTTTCCGGCGCGTCTCATGTAGGGACGCGGATCCGGTTAGCTCACGATGGCTTGCCAGGATGCCGTAAGGGCCGTGATCTGGTCCGACGAAAACGCGCAGATACAAGCATCATCGCCTGCCATTGCAATGGCAATTGCGGTCCCTTCACCCATTGGACCATCAAAGCAAAGCATCTGAGCACCAGATTGTGTCTTTACAATCGCTTTCTGATTTTTGCGTAAGGCCAAAACCTGCTCGTCCCAAATCAGGCGAAGCGCGTCGGCATCGCCAACGGTTTCTGTCACATCGTTTCCTTCTATCAGTAGATAGCCGCTCAATTTGCTACCATGGGCCGCTACAAAGCGGGCAACGGGCGGCAAAGGGCGCGCATTCAGGTCAACTGACCAAAACTCGGCCAGGCTGCTGGCAGAAATACCTGCATCGCCGCCCTTTCCAAAGGGTTGGATCGGTTCCGAACGGACCATTACACGGGTGGCTTTGTCGCACAGCGCTGAAAGAAGCGATCCGGCTGCTTCCAAGGTTTCTGGTTCGTCACGCGACAATGCCTGGCCAATCGATGGATCTTCTTGGCCTGAAAGCGCAAGAATTCCCTTCAGGCGACGGCCAGCGACAATCAACGACGCAGTTGCATCCCCGATAGTGAACACAAGCGTGCGTTCCAGTACGGTTACATCAATCTCTCGCAAGATAGCCGCCAAACCTACGGACCCGCCATCTTGCGCTATTACCCTTGCACCTGACACGAAAACTTCGTCCTCAGAAGAGAGGGCGGCAAGCTTGTCGGTCAGGGCGCTCATATCACTCAATTTTGGTGATCCGATCTGGTTAAATGCACAGCTACCCGCTTACGCGCCACCGCTGATCTGTTCAAGACATGCTCGCGCTGCGGGAATAAATCCGGCCACGTCGACATCTGGCTGACACACACAGCATAAGACATCAGCAGGCTCCTCCGATGCTCGCATGAACACTCTTAACTGATCTTCACCCGCAATAATCGCCGCCGTGCTTTGGTCAGATCCGATCGCGATCGTTCCCTTTGTCCCAAGGGTCAATGCTGCCTCTTTGCACAAGGCATCTAGAGCCTCGCGTGGGGATGTTGTTGCAGAGTTGGTAACCAGTATCATCTGTGTCGATAGGTCGGCGAATGCCAAGGTCTCGCACCCGGCAAAGCTTGATTGTAGTGCATCCAATGCGTCGACTACCATGACTTGGCTCGTTTTGTTTTAAGCTGTCACTGTGACTAAGGCAAAATGCCAACAGGGGAAAGCCCAAGGCGACCCCGGATTATGAAGAGCGCATAATCGGATCTGTGGTCTGCGGGTCAGTCGCATCAGCATCTGCGGGTGGACGTTCGCGTTTGGGTGCATTGCCATCCCGATTGCGCACAACACGCCGGGGTGCGACGGCCCGTAATATACGCGTGGGAATTGGCTGCCCATTGGGTATGTTGTAGAGCGGCCGTTCAGTGCATTCGGCGACTTTTGTCAGGTCTTCTATCGTTTCAATAAGGCGGTGCACAAAAGGTCCGGCCCCACTATCATCCCACTTGTTTTGATCGTCGCCTGCCATCAGCGCCTGCAACAGTGACACCGGGTAAATGCCGCTGAACTGTCCTTCGGTTTCGCGGGTCACCCGTTTGATAACGCGAGCCCGATCACGTTCTGTTGTCAGTTTGTCATAGCGAGTGACCAGCAGGATAGAGTGTTTGCGCACGGCATCCGGCATGTTTTCCCAAACGGCAGCTTCGGATTGGCGCCAGGCTTGTGTCGCATGGGTGCACCAAATTACGGCGTCTACCTCGGGTAACATCCGCTCCCATACCTCAGAGGACATGTTGGGATCCGAAATGCCAGGAAAGTCGATCAGATCGCATACGCTTAGGATATCGGCGTCGATGAACAGCCGGATCGCAAAGGTTTCTTCGACAGGAATCGACTCCAGATCATCGATTGAGACAGGCTCTGTCGAGCCATCGACATCAATTCTATAAGGTGCGTCAGTCCCCTGAGACATCCACACAGGCGACAACCGCGTCGCGGTAACCTTTTCGGGCAATGGTCGTGCGCCCATCAGCAGATTTGACAGCGTGCTTTTCCCAGCACTGAACTCACCCATCAAAGCGATCCGCGGCTTGCGCGGCGCATCCATCACGGGGGCATCTTCACTCATTACGCGCTTCCTATTGCTTCCACCGGTGCGCTGTCGCTGAGTTCTTCGAAGATATAGTCAAACAGCTCTTCGCGCTCTTGTTGGGCAGTGATACCAAAAATATCCTTTAAATCGTCAACGCCAAGCTCGGATTTGTCACTCATATCGCCCAAAAGCCCGCGCTGCTCAGTCAGAAAATCCCGCAATTCGCGTTCCGCCATATCGCGGATATCCTCAGCCTGGCGCACCTTCAACTCGTCCACAATCGGCGCTGTTTCGGCTTCGATCAGATCATAGAACCCACTCGCGAAGGCGCGGTACCCCTTGCGGCGCTTCCACCAGCCTTTCCACCAGGATGTCTGCAGGTCAAGTGCAATGGTCTGCCCCAGCGATACGGGTGCAGGAATTTCAGGTGCCGCCGGTGGCGTGATCGAGAAATTTTCAACCTGAACACCAAAGGCTGTGCGATAGGTTTCGGCCAGATCATTCGCTGCGGCGGCAAAGACTTGATCGCAAGACGATGAAACGTTGCGGCGCATCACCTGATAGCTGGTGCGCAAGAGCATGCGCAAACCATCAGGACTGTATTGCCATACTTCGTCTTCGCCATTGGTTTCCAGGTGTTGCAGAAGCGATTCCAGCGCACGATCCAGGAAGCGTTTATGCGATTGGTCGACCCTGGACCCGAATTGTTGAAACACGATGTCCAGACGATCATTAAGGAATTTCAGGCTATCTTTTTCCAGCTTGTCCAAGTGGGACATCAGTTCGGCCTTTGGCATGACCTTGACGTGATCACCATCCAGACGCATCGACACCATCGCGTTTGAAGCGCGAACGCCACCCACAAGGTTAAGCGCACGCTTGCGGGAGGCAGACAGGATCTCTGTTCCTGGCCCTTCAGACACACGCTCAGAAATCGCCTTGTTCAATTGTGGAACGCCAGACAGATGCCAAACGAGCTCGTTGGTTTCCATGCCCGCCGTTTCAGCGTCCAGTGACGCCTCTGCCCAGTTAAACATCGCGGCAGCACTATCCGCAACGATATCGTCTAGATTTTCGGACAGGGCGATATTGGCCCAATATGCGCTGCCAAAGATCAGTTGCGGGTTTTCGGGTCCGTTATGGTCCTCAAGCGTCTGCAGAATACTATCGCGGATCTCCGGCACTTGTTCTGCCGGGTTCGACAACTCGTCGATCCGATTGACAAAAATGATGACCTCGCGCGCCTTAACGTTCGAGATTAGGCGGATGAGGCCCATATCCATTGAACTAAGCGCCTGATGGGCAGACAGAACCACAACGCAGATGCGGCTGTCGCGCAGCGCGTTGATGGTGATCTGTTCGCGCATCATGAACGTATCGTTTACACCGGGCGTATCACGCAAGCACAGCGGCATCGGGATCGATGGTGCTTTAAGGTATAGGTCGGCAGATTTTGTGATATCGGCAAACTGACCCTGCTGGTCTTCTTCTTCCATATCCTCAAAGTCGTCGCCCATGCAGACATAGCGCTGCACCAGATCATCGGTCAGTTCGGCGTAATTGTGCTTTTGGCCCAAAAGCAGCTCAAACTTGCGGCCTAAGCGCGTTTTTGTCTTTTCGCGCATTTCGGCGATTTGTTGCCGGACCTTTTCCAGTTCCTCATCGGCACCGGCACGCGCGGACAATTCACCGATTCGGCCACCATTTTCCACCAGGTGATCCCATTCTCCCTGACTGAAAAACTGGAACGTCGCTGTCGGCGCATCAGCGGGAAGCGGTGCATTCAGATGCAACGAGGTCACAACAGAGGTCCACGGATTCACGTCAGCAGGCAACAATTCCGGCCGACCGATCATCGCGTTTACCAGGGATGTCTTGCCAGATTTGATCTGACCAATCATCGTTACGCTGGGTTCGAACGACCGTAACTGCTTGATAACACGGGCAGCTTTCTTTTCTGCGTCTTGGCCACCCAGCTTGACAACATCTGAAAGCGTCGCCTCCAGATCCAGAATATCCTCATGGAAGGCATCAAGCTTTTCCAAGCCGACGCGCATGAATGGGTGCTGCGCAGCCGGGACTTTGTAACCGTCCCCTTTTGTCAGCTCTTCCATTTTCATTCTTTTCCGTCCTCAATCACTCGTGCTGGCATCACCTTTATCAGTTACTCGCTCCATCGCCAAATGAATGAAGTACCACTGATTTATTGCGATAATGGAAACAGACCAGCACGGCGAAAGTGTGACGCTGTTTTCATAAAATTTGCAAGTGTTGCCGTAGGTTAGGCGGCCAGATCTGCCTGTAGTTCCCGCTTAATCTGGAGCATCAGGCTCACAGCTTCAATAGCTGCGCTATCACGTTTTTCCATTTGCATTAATTGTACCAGATCTGCCGCATCAAAGGCAGCATCACGCGCCCGTTGCAACGCGTCATCGGCGTCATCGCCATGGGCGCTTAGATAGTCGCTCATCCATTGGGTATGTTCGACCGTTTCGGCGATGATGTGGGCAGGTGCGTCTGGTCCCATTTCGGCCATTGCCTTGGCCAGGGATTTGCCTTGCTCTGTGATATAGTCGACCACGTGAGCGTAAGCGTCGCGTGTTTCTGGATGTAATGCGACAATCTTTGTGTCAGCAGGTTCATCTTCGGTTTCGGCGGGCTCTTCTGGAATATCCGGCGCGGTTTCGGTCTGTTTGGCGGCTGGTTCAGTCACCTCGGTCTGTGGGACGGGATTCTCCGTCACCGGCTCTGCAGGAACCTCCGCTGATGATCCCTCTGAACCTCCGGGCTCAATGACCTCTTCTTGCGCACCAGATCCCGCAGCACCAATGACGGCTTGTAGCACCCCGCTGACATCGTCAGTGACATCCGGTGCGGCACCGTTCAACAGTTCGGCATGTTGATGTAGCAACACGTCCGCCATATCAACATCCGATTGACGACCCATTTCAACCTGTTTGAGTACGGCAGAGATTAAGGCAGAGCCACCGCTGCTGCGCATGAGGTCCTTGTCAACCGACCCGTCAAGATGGCGGGCCGAAATCGCATCAAGCGTTGCAATCGGGAGAATGTCGTTGAACTCATGGCCAACCAATGCGCGGGTCGCATCCAGGATTTGATCCAGCATGCCATCCGACCGCAAGATGTCAGCCTTGGTGAGCATCAAAAAGGCATGATCCTTCAAAACATCAGGCATCTGTGCCCAGATCGCCTGTTCATTTGTGTCGAAGGTTTCTGTGCACCAAATCGCCAATTCACATCGCTTGGCCGCCCATTGGCTCGCCTTGTGAATGGCGTTCGGATCGTTCGGGGTCACAACCTCAAGCACGGAAATCTTCTTAAGCGCTGCCAGCGGCAGGCGCAGTTCCACAAAAACAGGTTTTAGCTCGGCAATGTCATATGCATTGGCCGTATCAAGCTTCTGTTTGCTGCCATCGGGGAGGGTACATGTTGCGCTTGCTTTGTCCCCATAGACAATCTGAGTTGTCGGCATACGGATATCGTCTGGCAGGACTTCACGCCCGACCAGCAAGTTTACAACAGCGGATTTCCCGGATTTAGGACGCCCCAGAATTGCCAAGCGCACGGGCTGACGCAAACGGCCTAGGATCTGCTCAGCGCGTTGTGCGACGTCACCCGGTAACAGCTCTGAGGCGACGGCCTTCGCAAGACGGTCCTGGACCTCAGCGGCCAGTGATTGATTCGGCATTATTTACCTCCAGCAGCTATCTTAGCTGGCGGTGTCGCCGCATCAACCTCCTGTGTCTTATCCGGACCGTCGGCGCCTTCGACCTTCTGGACGGGTTTCACTTCTTTTATCACAGGCTT
>JBCBGX010000110.1:0-7856 GCA_038526325.1 Pseudomonadota bacterium
AAGTCGAGCTGCAAGAAGCGGTTCAAGACGACGGCCTCTGGCCGTGTTGTGGCGGCCCAGGCGGGCAAGCGTCACGGCATGATCAAGCGCACCAACAAATTCCTGCGAAATGCACGTGGTACGACAACCCTGTCCAAGGCTGATGAAGGTATCATCAAGCCGATGATGCCCTATTCACGCTAAGAGAGGATTTGAGATATGCGCGTTAAAGGTGGAACCGTCACACATCGCCGTCACAAGAAAGTCCTTGATCAGGCGAAAGGCTACTATGATCGCCGCTCTAAGACCTTTAAGGTCGCCAAGCAGGCCGTGGACAAAGCCAACCAATATGCAACCCGCGACCGGCACAATCGCAAACGCAACTTCCGTGCGCTGTGGATCCAGCGGATCAATGCCGGTGTTCGCGCGGTCGATGAGACGCTGAACTATTCCAAGTTCATCAATGGTCTGACCAAGGCGGGCATCGAAGTGGACCGCAAGGTTCTGGCCGATCTGGCCGTGAATGAGCCTGATGCCTTTGCAACAATCGTCGGCAAAGCAAAGGATGCGCTGGCTGCTTGAGCCGGGTATTCAGTGAAATACGAAAGGCCGCTCTGATTGGGCGGTCTTATTATTTTGCAGGTGATGGTCCCGTGACTAATGGCCAAGCGCCATCACACCGGTTTCAAGCGAACCGGGGCCTGTGACATTACCGATATTTACAATACCGACCGCTTCATCGGCATTTTCACCAGCGATTAGAACGGAGTATTCTCCGGTAACTGTGCCGGGAGATGCTGTTGGTGTTTGTTACCCTCCCGTTGTATCCCCCTGGAAAATGCCGCGGTCATTACCTTCATCGGACAGCAAAAACGTGACATCTTCGAGCGCGCCAAGATTGGCCGTGTTAAGCGCACCCAGTCTGACGCGATCTGTTATCCCGCCTTGCGCCCGATTGTCGCCAAAATCAAATGTCACCGAAGCGTTGCCTTGTACGCGGATAGCCAGGGTCTGGAAACTGCCACCATCAGTGATAAACCCCACGTAATCACCGGTGAGTGTCGTGGTCCCCGAAACAGGCACTTCTACTGGTGTTGTCCGCTCAACCAGCGCACCGGCGGCGGAACGAGGATCTCTTGTTGCGGTAAAGGATGTCAGCTTTAGCACCGTTGCGACGGAGTCCTCGGTGCGCGAGCTCAACACCATGTGGTCAATCCCATCGGTGGCGCCATCGAAGGTTCCCAGATCCAGATCAGGGTCACCGGTAATGGTGATGGTGTCGCCATCGTCCTGAAACGTATAGGTGTCATCTACCGCGTTGTAGTCCACAGGACGCACCTGTTGCCCAAACGTATCAAGGCCAAAAATCTGCCCGAGGGTGACTGTTTCAATCTCCGCCTCATCATCACCGCCGCCTGATCCGCCACCGCAAGCGGCAAGCGCCACAAGCACCACGCCCATCCCAAAAAATCGCATCAAATTACCCCTTATCCCGTCAAAACGCTAATTGAAGCTCTGCCGGGTGGTCAATGGGCGGCGTGTCGCAGGCTTGGCACGATCGGTTTGCACGTCTTGGGCCAATGAACACCTGTCGGGGTACAAGGTAATTTGATCTATGGGTGTTGGCGTTTCTAGTGATCGAACTGGTGCCGACCAAATGACCGCTAGGCGGCCAATTCCGCATCATCCAGAACAACCACCTGGTCCCGTCCGCCTGTCTTGGCTTGATACAGGGCGATATCGGCGCGTTTGACGACGTCTTCTGCCGTAATGTCATTTGGCCCGACTTGCGTTAGTCCAAAACTCGCCGTCACCATCAAGTGCATGTCAGACACGGCAAATGGCGCGTCACCAACGCCGTCACAAAGCCGTTTGGCCAAAACGGTGGCCTGGTCAAGATCGGTGTTGCCGAGCAACAGTCCAAACTCCTCCCCGCCCATGCGGATCAACGTGTCGCTCTGCCGAAGACGGCCATATACCCGCCTGGCAAAGGCCGACAGAACAGCGTCGCCCACGTCGTGCCCGTAGGTGTCGTTGATCTGTTTGAAGTGGTCCAAATCAATCGCGAGATAGCAGAACATCTGACCGATATCTTGCCATTTCGCCCACGCGATATCCATTTGTTCATAAAACAAGCGTCTGTTGCCGGCGCCGGTCAGGGCATCGGTTCGTGCCATGTTGCGCAAAGAGGCCATTTGTTCGATGATTTGCAATTGCGTGGCCAAACACTGCGCCATCGCCTGAATTTTCGCGGCCAGTTGCGCAACATTTTCGGGCACCGTTCGATAGCTGATGGCCAAGGTCCCAAAGCTGTTGATGCCATTTCCGACCGGCGCCAAGATCGCCGCTGCATAACCCATTTCGCTGACCTGTTTACAGTCGTCTAGACTGACAGCGGCCAAATCAGGCAGGTAGACGGTTTGTCTGCGCTTCATCACCTCACCGACCGCCGTGGCATCAAGATCATGCGCCATTCCCTGGCCCGCATCAAAATCGCCATTTAGCGCGTATTTGGTTGCTGTATTGTCCCCGTTGTCCAGCGCAACGCTACAGCGGTCTGCCTGCGCCAAGTGGCGGCCCCATTTCGCATAGGCCTGTAGCAAGGATGGCTGATCCGATGCGTGAGACAATTCATTCAAAAAGGCCACCGGCACCATAGCGTCAGCCACGACTTCAGAGGCCAGCAATTCTGCTGTGCTTTCAAAAAGCGCATCAATGGGACGTTCGCTTGCCATGCGATTAAAATGTCACCCACATGTTAAGATCACGCTTCGCCGGGCGGAAGGACGGATGCCAGGTATAGAAAATATTCCAACAATTTGAATTTTTGTCTGGTCAGGCAACGAAACCGAAAGATGTCGGCCGCTATACCGCTGTGGGGGTTATCGGATGTGACATGCGCTTGATTTTTATAGTGACAATATTGGTTTGGCCGCTGGCCGGTTCGGCGGAAACCGGATCTTTATTCAGTGCGGCCCGTGAGCCATTGTTCGGCAAGGCTGCTTCGGCGCAGGGGGCATCCGGCAGGGCCAGTTTGTTTTCGGGCGATTCGGGCGGGTTATTTGCCCAGCCTTCGCGGTTTACCGCGGCGGCGGTCGCACATTTGCGCAATGTGATCGGGCAGGCAGAATCTCCGCGTGCTGGCTATGATGCGGTGCAACATGGTGCGCGGATCAAACCGCCCAAACTGCCAACCCAGATGACACTGGGTGAGATTTTCGCATGGATCGAGGCGACGCCGGGTCAGCCCCATGCGATTGGTCGGTATCAGTTTATTCCTGAAACGCTACGCCGGGTTGCAACACAGGCGGGCGCACGCGCCACGGATCGCTTTACGCCGGCCATCCAGGACCGGTTGGCGGATGTGTTGCTGGCCGATGCAGGCTTTGGTGCCTTTCTTGCGGGCGACCTTAGCCAAAAGGATTTTATGGACAACCTGGCGGCTATATGGGCTGGGCTGCCCATGGCAAATGGTCGATCACGGTACCATGGGGTTGCCGGAAATCGCGCAACGATCAGTCGCGCATATTTTGTTGCCGAAATAGCCAAAATCGCACCGGGCTAACGGCGCTTGCAACCTCAGCGCCCTTTCGCTAACCGAGAGGCGGTGAATGCAAGAGGCGCGGAATGGACGATCTCAAACAAAAATACCTGGGTCTGATCGCGGATGCTGCCGATGAGGCAGTCGTCGAAGAGTTGCGTGTTCAAGCCGTAGGCAAGAAGGGCGAGATCAGCCTGAAAATGCGGGAATTGGGCAAAATGACGCCCGAGGAACGGCAGGTGGCCGGGCCCGCGTTGAATGCGTTGAAAGACGAGATCAACAGCGCGCTGACTGCAAAAAAAGTGGCCCTCGCCGATGCCGCTCTGGATGCACGGTTGCGGGATGAATGGCTGGACGTGACGCTGCCTGCGCGCACGCGCCGTCACGGGACGATCCACCCGATCAGTCAAGTCACCGAAGAGGTGACGGCGATATTTGCCGACATGGGGTTTTCGGTGGCAGAGGGCCCACAGATTGAAAGCGATTGGTACAATTTCGATGCGTTGAACATCCCCGGCCATCACCCCGCCCGGGCCGAGATGGACACGTTCTATACCCATCGCCGCGAAGGTGATAACCGCCCACCGCATGTCTTGCGGACCCACACCTCGCCTGTGCAAATCCGCTCGATGGAGGCCAGCGGCGCTCCCACCCGCATCATTTGCCCCGGGCGTGTCTATCGTGCAGATTATGATCAGACCCACACACCAATGTTCCATCAGATAGAGGGGTTGGCCATCGATAAAGATATTTCGATGGCAAACCTGAAATGGGTGCTTGAGGAATTCGTGAAGTCCTATTTCGAGGTCGACCATGTCGACATTCGTTTCCGCGCCTCTCATTTCCCATTCACGGAACCCTCGGCCGAAGTTGATATCCGCTGTTCCTGGGAAGGTGGTACGCTAAAGGTTGGCGAGGGTGACGATTGGCTGGAAATCCTGGGCAGCGGGATGGTTCATCCCAAGGTCCTGCAGGCCGGGGGGATCGATCCGGCAAATTGGCAGGGGTTTGCCTTTGGCATGGGGATCGACAGGATCGCGATGCTGAAATACGGCATCCCCGATTTGCGCGCTTTCTTTGACTCCGATCTGCGATGGCTGCGACATTATGGCTTTGCTGCACTCGACCAGCCAAACCTGCCTGGTGGCTTGTCCCGGTAGGCGTGAAAAAAATCGCTTCAATTTCGGTAGGTTCGGCAGAAATATCGCTGTGTTGTTGTCAATAAAGGCCGTGCAGTAACATTGTTTTTATAGGGTTCGGTGCATATTGAATCGAATCCGCCCCTGTGCATACTCGTTAAAGTTAAGTTTATTTTTTTGGGACTTTAACGATGCCTATTTTTAGTGATTTCTTGGTTGCCTGCTGTTTTTTTTCCGCATCACTCTCTGCCGCCGCGGCTTGTGGCACTACCCATATTGTCCAAACAGGCGATACGCTTTCCGGGCTTGCGCGCGAGAAGGTTGGTTCGGTGTTTGGATATCAATTAATCTACGATGCCAATCGTGACATCATCGGCGACAATCCGAACTTGATCCTTGCCGGCGCGGAACTGACCATCCCTTGCGCACCAAGTGCGATCGAGGACGTGAATTGGTCCGTTATGCCAACAGCACCCGTAGTGGATGCAATTCTGCGGACTGAGGATATTCAAATTTTGGATATCCGGTCAGAAAAGCAGGTCGCGGATGGGGTTATCCCTGGCTCGATATCTGTGCCATTCGCATGGTGGCGGGGGCCGCCGAGCAACCCGGGGAGCCCTCCAACGGCTCCGCAATTGAGTGCGATTATCGGCGCTGCTGGTCTTGATCTGGACCGCCCCATTGTCATCGTAAACAGCGTACCCACCATGATGGATCTTGGACGCGCGTCGATGGTATATTGGTTGCTAAAGTCGTCTGGCGCAGAAAACCTTGCAATCCTGCGTGACGGGTTCAAAAGCTGGGACGTGCAGGGGTTTCCCGTGGCAGCGAAACCCATTACTCCGACGCCGCGCATTGTCGATGTACAATTTTCTGGCGAATGGCACGCGAGTATTGTCGACATCTATGGTATCGCAACAGATCAGGTGAATGGTCATTTGCTGGATGCTCGGCCTCATAGCGTCTTCCGCAGGGTAGATGCCGCTGGCGAAGCGCTTGCAAACACGATTCCGGGCGCGCGCAATGCGCCCATCCAGACGCTGATGTCCACGCTTGCAGGACATATCGATATTGAAGATGGCGTTGATGATGTCGTAGCGCATCTTGTCGCCAATCGGGCTGACTGGGCACAAGGGCCAGTCGTGACGTTTTGCAACACAGGTGAGGTCGGCGCGCTAAGCTGGTTTTACGCGTCCGAACTTGCCGGGTTAGACAACATGCGACTGTACCCTGACAGCGTGCGAGGTTGGGCGACCTCGGGTGGTGTCCTTGCCACAGGCGACGGGTAAATTGTGGGCGGGTCACCTCGCCCTTACTAAGCAGGCTGTCGTAACATGAAAGCCTGGATCACCGTTCTGCTGCTGATCTTCTTTGGCGCACATATTGCACTTTGGACGTCTGACATGCCCCGCGATGTCGCGCTAAAGCTGACAGGTCTCAACGCCGCGGCGTGGGCGGTCATCTTGGTACCAGCTTGGGCTGTCGGAAAATGGGCTGCGGCCCACAAAAAAGGCAGTCGTCGCATCTGACCGACCGGTCTGTGCGCTAATCATAGTCAGCGATGGGTTAGCACCGCTGTCTGTGTCGAATGCAAGGGTATGGGGCTCACCAAAAGCCTGACCCAACTCTTCAAAGGAGTGTTGCGCCGGGTCACCCTCTTTTCCCTCTGCGCAGTTTCCGATAAGGCGGTGCCGAATATCTCGAACGCAGGGCCGCCGTATGAAATTCACGCTTTCTTGGTTGAAACACCATCTGGACACCGATGCATCTGTAGAGGCGATAACCGACACTCTGACCGATTTGGGGTTAGAGGTTGAAGGTGTCGAAAACCCAATGGCGCGGCTGGCCGATTTCACGATTGGCAAGGTTCAGACGGCGGAAAAGCACCCCGATGCCGACAAGCTGAAAGTGTGCCAAGTTGAAACTGCAGGTGGCCCGACGCAAATCATTTGTGGTGCACCCAATGCGCGGGCCGGTATTACCGTCGTCATAGCGTCGCCCGGGACCTACGTTCCTGGTATCGACACGACAATTGGCGTGGGTAAAATTCGCGGCATCGAGAGCTTTGGCATGATGTGTTCAGAGCGTGAGATGGAGCTGTCAGACGAACATGACGGCATTATCGAACTGCCGTCGGGCGAGGTTGGTGAACGGTTTGTTGACTGGCTGGCTGCCAATGATCCCTCCAAGGTGGATCCGGTGATCGAGATTGCGATCACTCCCAACAGGCCGGATGCGCTGGGCGTGCGTGGGGTCGCGCGGGATCTTGCGGCACGTGGTTTGGGCACATTGAAACCAGTGACGGTCGACCCTGTTCCCGCAGGCTTCACAACTGATCTGTCCGTGACCATTGATGAAGACACGCTTGATGGCTGCCCAGTGTTTTGTGGTCGCCTGATACGGGGTGTGAAAAACGGACCCAGCCCGGCTTGGTTGCAGCAACAACTGCGCGCCATTGGCTTGCGACCGATCAGTTTTCTTGTCGATGTTACGAACTGGTTCACATACGATCTGAACCGGCCCTTGCACGTTTTTGATGCGGACAAGGTCACAGGCAGTCTGCGCGTCCATCGTGCCACCGGGGGAGAGAGTTTGGTGGCCCTTGATGATAAGGACTACACCCTACAGGCCGGGCAAATGGTGATCTCTGACGACAACGGCCCTGAAAGTATCGCGGGTATCATGGGCGGGGCCGAGACTGGCTGCACAATGGATACTGTAAATGTGTTTGTGGAAAGCGCCTATTGGGATCCGATCCAGATCGCCTATGCGGGTCGTGCGCTTAAGATCAATTCAGACGCCCGTTACCGGTTTGAGCGCGGCGTTGATCCGGCATTCACGCCAGAGGGTCTTGAACATGCGGTGCGTATGATTGTGGATCATGCGGGCGGTGAAGCGTCCGAAATGATTGTCGCGGGTGCTGTGCCGGATACGGCGCGCGCTTATAGACTGGATACGGCGCGTTGCTCGTCACTGGTTGGGATGAACATTCCCGCCGACGCACAGCGTGCGACGCTCACCGCTTTGGGGTTTGAAATGGGAGGCGATATGGCGCATGTGCCCTCTTGGCGCCCTGATGTGCAGGGTGAAGCGGATCTGGTTGAGGAGGTGGCACGTATCGCATCGCTGACCAACCTAAAGGGCAAGCCGATGGCACGTGCGCAGGTTGGCGTGCCAAAACCGATCCTGACGCAAAG
>JBCBGX010000111.1:0-7756 GCA_038526325.1 Pseudomonadota bacterium
TGATGTCAGGCGCACGCAGTTCGATCAGACGCTTCAAACGGTTGTTCCGGTTGATGACGCGGCGGTACAGATCGTTCAGATCAGAGGTCGCGAAACGACCACCATCCAGCGGGACCAGCGGGCGCAATTCTGGCGGGATCACAGGGATCACGGTCAGCACCATCCACTCAGGCCGGTTGCCAGATTCCAGGAAGCTCTCAACGATCTTCAAACGCTTGATGATCTTTTTTGGCTTCAGCTCGCCTGTGGCCTCTTTGAGGTCAGCACGCAGCTGCTCGGCCTCAGATTCCAGATCGATCTGAGACAGCATTTCGCGGATCGCCTCGGCGCCAATGTTCGCCTGGAAGGCGTCCATGCCGTAAAGGTCTTGGGCGTCGTTATACTCTTCCTCGGTCATCAGCTGACCATAGGTCAAATCGGTCAGACCGGGTTCGATCACAACGTAGTTTTCGAAATAGAGAATGCGCTCCAGATCGCGCAGCGTCATGTCCAGCATCAGACCAATGCGGGATGGCAGTGATTTCAGGAACCAGATGTGCGCAACGGGTGCTGCCAGTTCAATATGGCCCATCCGTTCGCGACGGACCTTTTGCAGGGTGACTTCCACACCGCATTTTTCGCAGACGACGCCGCGATATTTCATGCGCTTATATTTGCCGCAGAGACATTCATAGTCTTTGATCGGGCCAAAGATACGGGCACAGAACAGACCGTCACGTTCGGGCTTGAACGTGCGGTAGTTGATGGTTTCGGGCTTTTTGATCTCACCAAAAGACCACGACAGGATCCGCTCGGGTGAGGCCAAAGAGACCTTGATTTCGTCAAATGTTTTCGCCGGGGTGAGCGGGTTAAACGGGTTGTTTGTCAGTTCCTGGTTCATATCGATACCTTTTTCAGTATGGCGGGAGGGGGAGGCAGACTTTCGATGAAAGTCTGCGCCAAAGTTTCTGAGAAACTTTGTTACTCCTCATCCTCCGCATCCAGGAGTTCCATGTTCAGGCCGAGGCCCCGGACTTCTTTCACGAGCACGTTGAAGGATTCAGGCACACCGGCCTCAAAATTATCCTCGCCCTTGACGATGCTTTCATAGACTTTCGTCCGGCCTGCCACGTCATCCGACTTCACAGTCAGCATCTCCTGCAGGGTGTAAGCGGCACCGTAAGCCTCCAAAGCCCAGACTTCCATTTCCCCGAAACGCTGACCACCAAACTGGGCTTTACCACCCAAAGGCTGCTGCGTGACAAGGCTGTAAGGCCCGGTCGAGCGCGCGTGGATCTTGTCATCGACCAGGTGATGCAGTTTCAGCAGGTACTTGACCCCAACGGTCACAGGGCGGCTAAATTGCTCACCCGTGCGGCCATCAAACAGGATCGACTGACCCGAGGTGCTGAACCCGGCACGCACCAGCGCGTCGTTCACATCAGCCTCTTTCGCACCGTCAAAGACGGGTGTGGCAATTGGCACACCGCGGGTCACATTGCCCGCCGCCTCAACCAGCTCATCCTCGTCCATGCCCGCGATGCCTTCGTCATAGACGTTGTCGCCATAGACGATCTTCATCGCATCACGCACAGGTGTCAAATCACCCGACCGGCGGTATTCACCCAAGGCCTCGTCAATCTGCAGACCCAAGCCGCGAGCAGCCCAACCCATATGGGTTTCAAGGATCTGCCCGACGTTCATGCGCGAAGGCACACCCAGCGGGTTCAGACAGAAATCAACCGGGGTCCCATCAGCAAGGAAGGGCATATCTTCCATCGGCACAACCTTGGAAATCACACCTTTGTTCCCGTGACGACCGGCCATCTTATCGCCCGGCTGCAGCTTACGCTTTACCGCGACAAAGACCTTGACCATCTTCATCACACCCGGGGGCAAATCATCACCCCGGCGGACTTTTTCGACCTTGTCTTCGAACCGAGCATCCATGGCACGTTTCTGGATCTCATACTGCTCGTTCAGGGCCTCAACGATTTTGGCATCATCCTCGTCTTCCATAGCCAGCTGCCACCACTGACCACGGCTGAGCTCGGCGACGCTGTCCTCGGATACGATGGACCCAGATTTGAACCCTTTCGGGCCTTTCGCAGCCTTCTTGCCGTTGATGATGTCCCACAGACGCGCATAAATGTTGCGGTCCAGGATGGCGAGTTCGTCATCTCTGTCGCGGGCAAGACGCTCGACTTCTTCCCGTTCGATCTGCAGGGCTCGTTCGTCCTTTTCAACGCCATGGCGGTTGAACACACGGACCTCAACGACCGTCCCGAAATCACCGGGCGGCAGGCGCAGGGATGTATCCCGCACGTCAGAGGCCTTTTCACCAAAGATGGCACGCAAAAGCTTTTCTTCCGGCGTCATCGGGCTTTCGCCCTTCGGCGTGATTTTCCCAACCAGAATGTCTGCTGGCCCAACCTCTGCCCCAATATAGACGATCCCCGCCTCATCAAGGTTGCGCAAGGCCTCTTCACCCACATTTGGGATGTCGCGCGTAATTTCCTCTGGCCCCAGCTTGGTATCACGAGCGGCGACTTCGAATTCCTCAATATGGATCGAGGTAAAGACATCATCGCGCACAATACGTTCGGAGATCAGGATCGAATCTTCGTAGTTGTAGCCATTCCATGGCATGAAGGCGACGACCACATTCTTACCCAGCGCCAATTCACCCAGATCGGTAGATGGCCCATCAGCAATCACCTGACCTTTTTGAACCAGATCGCCCACCTTCACCAGCGGACGCTGATTGATACATGTGTTCTGGTTGGACCGCTGAAATTTGCGCATGCTGTAGATATCAACACCCGCATCACCCAGTTCCAGATCTTCAGTCGCACGGATCACGATCCGCTGCGCGTCGACCTGGTCGATGATCCCGGCGCGTTTCGCCATGATCGCAGCACCCGAGTCGCGAGCCACAACTTCTTCGATACCTGTCCCGACCAATGGCGCCTCGGCCTGCAAGAGCGGAACCGCCTGGCGTTGCATATTCGATCCCATAAGCGCACGGTTCGCATCGTCATTCTCAAGGAATGGGATGAGTGATGCGGCAACCGACACCAACTGTTTTGGTGATACGTCGATCAGGTCAACGTTTTCACGGGGGCTTAGCGTGTAATCCCCATTTTTCCGTGTAGACACTAGGTCGTTGTTGAAGGTCCCATCCGCTGCCATGTTGGCATTGGCCTGCGCCACCGTATGCCGCATCTCTTCGGTCGCAGACATGTAGCTGACTTCGTCAGTTACTTTGCCTTCAACCACCTTACGATAGGGCGTTTCGATAAACCCGTATTTGTTCACGCGGGCAAAGGTCGCCAGTGAGTTAATCAAACCAATGTTTGGCCCTTCAGGCGTTTCGATCGGGCACATCCGACCATAATGGGTTGGGTGCACGTCGCGCACCTCAAAACCAGCACGTTCGCGGGTCAGACCACCGGGCCCTAGCGCCGATAGGCGTCGCTTATGCGTCACCTCTGACAGTGGGTTGGTTTGGTCCATGAACTGCGACAACTGGGATGAGCCGAAGAATTCGCGCACCGCTGCTGCGGCTGGTTTCGCGTTAATCAAATCCTGTGGCATCACAGTGTCGATTTCAACCGATGACATACGCTCTTTGATTGCGCGCTCCATGCGCAACAGACCAACCCGGTATTGGTTTTCCATCAGCTCACCAACGGACCGCACGCGACGGTTGCCAAGGTGGTCGATGTCGTCGACATCGCCTTTGCCATCACGCAGCTCAACCAGAGCCTTGATACAAGCAACAATGTCTTCCTTGCGCAGGGTACGCATGGTGTCTTCGGCATCCAGATCAAGGCGCATGTTCATCTTCACACGACCCACGGCAGACAGGTCATACCGCTCGGCGTCAAAGAACAGCGTGTCAAACAGGGCCGACGCGCTGTCTACGGTGGGCGGCTCGCCCGGACGCATAACGCGGTAAATATCCATGAGCGCGGTTTCACGGTTCATGTTCTTATCAGATGCCATCGTGTTGCGCATGTAGGCGCCGACAGTGACATTATCGATATCGAGAACCGGTATGGTCGTGATGCCCGCATCGACCAAATCCTTGAGAGTACCGCCGATCACTTCGCCGTCTTTGTCTGTTTCGACGGTCAACTCATCACCGGCCTCAACATAGATGGCGCCGTTTTCCTCGTTGATGATGTCCTGTGCGACAAACTTGCCAACGATGTTTTCGTAAGGAACCAAAAGGTCAGTGACATTACCTTCGTCGATCAGCTTTTTGACCGAGCGTGGCGTAACTTTTTCGCCCGCTTTGGCAATCACTTCGCCGGTCTTGGCGTCAACCAGATCAAAAGCAGGGCGTGTGCCGCGGACACGCTCCGGAAAAAACTTCGTAACCCAAGCCTGCGCCTTTTTGTCCAGGCTGTAGTCAACCGTATTGTAATAGGCACTCATGATTCCCTCCTGATCCATGCCAAGCGCATAAAGCAGGGTGGTCACTGGCAGCTTGCGGCGGCGGTCAATGCGGCAGAACACCAGATCCTTTGCATCGAATTCGAAATCAAGCCAAGAGCCACGATACGGAATGATCCGGCAAGCGAACAAGAGCTTCCCCGACGAATGGGTCTTGCCCTTATCATGATCAAAGAAAACACCTGGTGAACGATGCATCTGGGATACGATGACCCGCTCGGTACCGTTGACAACAAAGGTCCCATTAGGGGTCATCAAAGGCATGTCGCCCATGAACACGTCTTGTTCCTTGATATCTTTGACGGATTTGGCGCCTGTGTCTTCGTCAACATCAAAGACGATCAGACGCAATGTGACCTTCAGCGGCGCGCTGTAGGTCATGTCACGCTGCTGACATTCCTCAACATCGTATTTCGGCTTTTCCAGCTCATACTTGACGAACTCAAGCACGGCGGTTTCGTTGAAATCCTTGATCGGAAATACGGACTGGAAGACACCTTTGATGCCTTCGCCATCAAGCGGGGCATCACTGTCACCAGAGCGTAGGAAAAGATCGTAGGATGATTTTTGAACCTCAATAAGGTTCGGCATTTCAAGGACTTCGCGGATTTTACCGTAATATTTGCGGAGACGTTTTTGACCAATGAAGCTTTGCGCCATGTGTCTGGACACCTTTCGAGTTCTCACCGGCCCCCAATGCAGTTGGGCATCTGCATCAGCGGCCATCCGAGACGGCTATGGGAACAGGTCCATTCTCGCCGCGCGACCCAAGCGCGACACTCGACCATTTTCCTGCCTTGGAAAGGCCCACGATTGGTGAACCTTGCCAAGATAGGTTGCTTCTTCGGCACCTTCCTCCCCTGAAAACGACGTTTGTCAGAGGTGGGATCAGTTCCTTACTCAAGGGATGCCAAAAGACGCGAAAAGCGGCAACGAATCATTCGTAACCGCATGAAGTACGGAAATAGGTTGTGAACCGACCGAACGCAAGCCTATGACTTGACAGATCGCGGTTTTTTTGTTGCGCAAGGCCTGTCGCACGGATCGCAACGCGTTAGTCGGCTCCAGCAAACGGAAAGCCACGTTTCGATAGCTTCCGAACAGCAAAGGAAAAAGCCGCGTCGCGGCGGACGCGACTTTCGCAAGGTTGTCAGCCTTCTATAATCAGTTCGCAGCCAACACTTCAACGCGGATATTGGAAAAATCCAATCCGTTGTCAGGCGTGTTGATGTCTTTCGATGTGCCGAAAGTCTTGCTGTTCACGTGGAAAGCCAGCATGCCGACCGTGTCCTGAATACCTTCGCCGTCAACATGCGAGAAGCTGGTTAACAATGCACCGTCTTGCGACAAGGTCCCGCTGATCTCGACGCCATCCTCAAGCCGGCGCAACGTTATGGAACCGGTGTAGTCCTGGTTGGCCTCGAATGTGTAGGGTTCTCCTCCGCCAGCCAAACGTTGATAGCCTTTGGTCGTGCCTAACAGCCGCCCTTGCGTGTCTTCATTGTGCCGTCGGATGTCGATATTGGAGGCCGCCGCATCTGTCAGGCCGATATCAAAATCGATCATATAACCCGGCAAGCCATCGTAGAGGGGTTGCGGATTGCTGGATGAAGCCGACAGATCACCTTCCAGCTCTGCACGCCCCAATGTGTCATAAAGGCCAATCCGAAAGGCAGAGTCGCGGTCAGTGCCAATCGTCTCTGGCGTGGTGAATGAGAATGTCGCCTGCACAGCCTGCCCAGGTGCCAACATCTGTGGATCAAACGTTGTTCTGATCCCGCGCCCTGAGCCGCCACTGACCAGACCAAGCGCATTGGGGGCGATTTCAATCGCAGCGCTGGTGGTCGTCGTCCACCAGTTGCCGCCGGTTGGATCATCACCGCCGTCACGGACACCATCTGCAAAGCTGTCGTCAAAGATTACACCCGGCGCAGCAGCCACAGGTGCCGCAGCCACCGGAGCGGCAACCGGGACAACCCCGTCTCCCGCGGGCGGCGCACCATGCTCATAATTCAGCGCAAAGAAGGTCACCCGGTCAAAGTCAGTTTCCGGTTCGGGGCTAGAGTTATTTTGCGAATATGCGCCTGCCTTGAAGAACATAAACTCATCTTCGACGCTAAAGCCGCTGTCGCGCATGTCATAAGGCTCGGCAATCACTTCGGTGCCGTCATCGCGGATGATTTTGACATGGAGCATCGGAATGATTTCATCGCCTTCCGGGGTGCCGATGACCTCGATTTCATAGGAAAATACCTCGTCCAGTGCGATGCCATCATCGGGGTTTGGGGTCCAATCCGCGCGGCTGCCAATCAGTTCGACCCACTCTTCGCGGCCGGTTGCAGGCTCGTGGGCATAATAGATCGACCCAAACTTGTTTTGCGGCAATTTGCGATAGTAAAGCCGAATGGGCTCATCATCTTTGGCGTGGATCTGCCCGATAATCACCCGGCCAACCTGATGATCGCGGCCCTGGCGCGTGACCTGGTTCACAGACAAGGTTGCCCGCAAGACACCATCGACACCCGCCGCTGCAGCCTGGGCAGATTCGGGGGCTGATGAAAACACCCAGTTGTTCAGATTGGGGTAACCACCCGCAATACGCGTTTCGATGCTGTAATCACCGGACCGCAGCATACCGCGCAGCTCGGTCCGGGTGTAATTCGTATTGGCTGAGGTTCGGGCACCGGCAGGCGTAGAGCGGAAAACCAAGCCGCCAGTGACAGGGTCCGTGTAGAAATACCGCGGATCTTCCCAACCTGCGGCCAGTTCGTTTTCGTAAACACTATCGGCCTTGCCGTCCCCATCATCGTCTGCCGGCGTCGTGATGTACCAGCCGGTCAAATCAAAATTTGAGCCGGGCGGTACGTTCGGATCCAGCCCGAACATCCCCTCGCCCCGCCGTTCAGTCAGCACAGGTTGTGCGGGCGCAGCCACCTCTTCGCCACAGCCCATGGCAGAGATTTCGGTGATTGAGTTCCAGTTGTTCGACTCGTTACCAAGACCGCTTATGCGCAGATATTTTGCGGTGGCGTTCTGAATTTCATTAGGTTCAAGCTCTAGGCTACTGCCTGCTGACTCCCGTTCTGAGATGATCGTCTCATAGGTTTCCCCGTCAAGAGAAGCTTCGACGAAAAAACGGCTCTTGCGGGTATCGCCCTTGTACCATGCGATGTCGAGCGAGGTCAGAGTCTGTTCCGCACCCAAATCTAGCAACAGAATGCGCGGTCCACCCTGAGACTCGCTTGACATCGCATGGTACAAGGGCGATACCCGCAAGAGCCGTTTTTTCGTCGAAGCTTCTCTTGACGGGGAAACC
>JBCBGX010000112.1:0-7688 GCA_038526325.1 Pseudomonadota bacterium
TGACCTTGCGGAACCGCATCGTCATCACTTCATAGATGTCCCGCCCGAGTCCGGCCTTCGACACAATAAGCCCCATAAAGGTAAATAGCGGGATTGTGGCAAAGGTGTATTCCATTGCGCTGTCACCAACAGCCACCTTCAGAAGGTTCAAGGCGAGGGTGAAGTTGTCCCGCATGAGCCAGATCGAGACGAAGCTGACCATGCCAAGCGCCACAGGGATATAGACTCCCGAATAGATCAGGAAAACGATGGCGATAACCGAGATGAGACCGATTTCGATCGGGGTCATGACTTGGCCTCATCATGTTCAGGAACGCGGATCAGGGCGGGCCGATCCTGTGCTGTTATGACCTTGATCACAAACACGATGCAGGACAGTGCGGTGCCGAAGGTAATCACAAGTTTGACAGGCCACCACGGCAGCGTGAACAAACCAGGGACACCAAAGTAGTCCTGCGTGTCCCACATATGCAGAAACTCGGGAAATGTGATGTAGGCAATCAGCCCCATGAAAATCGCAGATATCGCATTGATTATCCGCCGCATCGCCGCTGTGAGACCCGGCTTGCGGCTATGCAACAGGTTCAAAAAACCGTCTGACCGGGTCAATCGATCCACACGCACGACGTCCGCCAATTGCAGAAAGACGATCAAGACAACCGAGAACTGCACCATTTCATAGGTGCCTTTGATCGGGGCCGAAAAGACGCCCCGCATAATCACATCAAGGTTGAGGATGAGCACCAGCGCCAGCACGACAAGCGTACCAAGCGCGTTGGCGGCCATCGCGATAGCGTTGACGACCCGAGAAAGGCCATGCACAGCCGTTTTCAGCATGAGAGCGGACCTTCCTCAGATCGCGTGGTGCGTCTTATTCCGCAGACCAGTCGCGAATTGGCGTAAAGCCCGCCGCTTGCAGTTTGGCAATATAGGCACCAACCATTTCCGTGCCAGGCTCTCCTCGCTCGTCAAGCGTGGTGGCAAGTTCCATTGCAATGTTTGGCATCGCTTGTGCCCATACGGCGCGGTCTTCATCGGACATTTTGACGATCGTCCCACCCCCGTCAACATAGGCAGCACGTGATTCCTCAGCACGGTCCATTGCAACACCTGCGACATGGTCGCGGTAGTCAATGGCAACAGCCTGCAGAACCTCTTTCACCTCATCAGGCAACGTTGCCCAGTAGTCAGCGTTCACCGTTACCGTCTTGGAATTCACAGCGCCCAGGTCTGCCTGCAGCATGTAGGGGGCGACCTCTGCAATGTTGAATGTCTTCGCTGACTCTGGCCACAGCATCGCACAGTCGACCAACCCAGTTTGGACCATATTGTAAAAATCCGTCAGACCACCGCGCACCCCGGCAGCCCCATCGATCCCCTCAAGATACCGCAAATTCAGACCGGCACCCGCAATCTTGCGTCCCTCCAAATCCGAAACGGTCGCGACTGGTTCGCTGCAAAACACCTGATAGGTATCCAGAACAACGCCAGTTGCCAGATACACTTGGTTTTGGTTCTCAAACTCGTTGTTCATGGATGGATATTCGCGGGCGATTTCATCAACGGCCTTGGCCACAGCGCGGGCATCTGACGAAATAAACGGTGTCGCGCCAGCAAGACCCTGACTTGGTAATTTTGACGAATGGAAGATTGTCGTGACAATCCCGATGTCACCAAGGCCAAGCTGGACCCCTTCCAGCACACCGCGAGGCTTTACAATTGAACCGCCATAGTTTTCCTGCCAGTTCATCTCGTAATTGCCGGTCTCGGCAAGGCGGCGATCCACCTCAGGGATAAAGAAATTGGTGAATTCCTGCACCCACATTGCGCGGGCCGGATAGCCATCTATCACGACGGCGCTGACCGTTTCTTGTGCTGCAACGGGAACGGCTGATACCGCGAACAGCGCTGCCCCTTTCAGGTGCGTCTTGATCCAGTTTTTCATTTTGTTCTTCCTCCCTTGAACATCTTTGGCCGGTTCACGGCCCGTTTGTCAGTCCGCCTTCTCCCAGTTCACTGTCAGGTCAGTCCCTGCCTGACTGAAAAGCTTCGCAATTGCGCAGTACTTTTCCGTCTCGGCCCCCACGTTGTTAAGGTCTTCCTGACTGGCGGATGTCTTGCAGGTCACGGTCAGTGTGATCTGCGGAAACGGCACGTCGATCTCTTCCTCCATGAGAACGCCGCGCCGGTCGAATTTGCAGTCGGCATCAATCGTCACCTCACCCAGATCGACGCCAAGGCGACTGGCATTCTTGTGCCCAATCACGTTGGTGCAGGCAATCAGGGCCGTTAGCGCCGCCTCGGTTGGCGCGGGGCCCAAATTGGTGCCCCCGCGCTCGAGCGGCTCGTCGATAACAACATTCAGATCGCGCACCGGAATTTCAGTCCGCGAGTGTGTGGGGCACTGCGCCTTGGCACGATAGGTCACCACTGATTTCATTTTGACGACCATGGTTTCTCCTCAGACAAAGCTACAGACGTCGTCGAAAGCAAAACGCGGCAGCTTTTGAAACAGGGCCGTTTCATCTGCGTAGCCGAGATTGCACAGAAAGTTTGACCGCAACGAGGTTCCAGCAAAGAACTCTTCATCAACGATCTCATTAGAAAACCCGGACATAGCGCCAACATCCAAGCCCACAGCGCGGGCCGCGATCATGAAATATGCGCCCTGCAACGTTCCATTGCGAAAGGCTGTATCGGCAATATAATCGGGTTTGCCCTCAAACAAATGCCGTCGGTCCTCGTGCGGGAACAGGTCCGGCAGATGGGTCCAGAATTCCAGATCATGCGCAATGAGCGCCGTTACGGGTGCGCCCATCATCTTGGGCTGGTTCGCGGGTTTCAGCGATTTGGCAAGCTGTGCTTTGCCCTCGGGCGAGCGAACAAAGACAATCCGCGCAGGCAACGTGTTCATGCTCGTGGCGCCGTTGATCGTGATCTCAAAGATCTCATGTAACAGCGTCTCGTCGACGGGCTTATCAGTCCAGGCATAGTGCGACCGCGCGCCCCGCAAGATCAGGTCAATCGCATCATCATCCAAACGCGCCAGTCGCGCGCGCAAATCCCGATGATCCTGTTGCGCCTGTGCACGCAAAGCGTTCAGCGCATCTCCGGTCGGCGCGTTCATTCGGCGGCAACCTTTCCGGCAGGCGCGGGCTCGTCAACGATCGGGCTTGCGCAGATGCCAATGCCTTCGATCTCGATCTCGATGGTTTCTCTCGGGCGCAGCCAGCGCGGGTTCGGCTTTTTGGCGTGCCCAACGCCGGGGGGCGTGCCGGTGGCAATCAGATCCCCAGGTTCCAAAGTGGTGTATGCCGAAATCGTTGCAATGATTTGGCGGACGTTCCAGATCATATTGGCGGTGTTCGAGCTTTGGAGGATCTCATCCCCCACCCGGCTTTCGATTTTCAGGCCAGCGGCGCCCTCGGGTAATTCGTCTGGGGTGACCGTGAAAGGCCCAATCGCGCCTGTGTCGTCAAAGTTTTTGCCTGGAGTCCATTGGTGTGTTTTGCGTTGGTATTCCCTGACCGAACCGTCGTTGAAAACCGTGTAGCCAAACACATGATCCAACGCCTCGTCCTCAGAGATATGACGCCCGCCCTTGCCAATGATCAGCATCAGTTCGGCTTCATAGTCTAGCGTTTCAGACGCGGCAGGACGCACCATTGGCTGACCAGCAGCCATCAAAGAATTCTTTCCCCGCATGAATAGCGCGGGATAGTCTGGAATGTCGTAGCCGCCTTCTTTGATGTGCTCGATATAGTTCAATCCCATACAAATCACGGTTCCGGGCGCCGCGACAGGAAGGGCGGGTGTTATGGTTGTCACGTCAACGGTTGGCGCATCCGCGATACGGGACTTAAGAGATTCGCCCAGCTCGGGGTGGCGAATGAGGCCCATTAGGTCGCTGCCAACATGGCCATCCAGATCGGATAAATTGACGGCTTTTCCGTCGCTTACAGCAAATACGGCTGTGCCGCCCTCAGTGTGTCCAACCAGATATTTCATCGGCTCTCCCCGCCCGTTAGACTTGCCAGTCGAGGCAATTTCTGCCTACAATATTTTCATATGTCAAATAATATCGATATTTTTGGAGAGTGGAATGGTCGCCTGGGCAGACTATAAATCGCAAGCAATCGAGCGTGGTGCTCTGGCTTTGGAGCTGTATGTGGCGCACAGCACACCGTCCGGAGCGCCGGATGATGTCAAAGCAAAGCTGCCCGACCATCTCGCCTATCAGGCAGACCTTGAAAGGGCCGGAAAGTTGGCCTTCGCCGGTCCGATGTCGGATGAAACAGGCACACAAATGCAAGGCGTTGGATTGATCATCTACCGCGCCGACAGCCTTGAAGAGGCGAAAGCACTGGCAGAAAGCGACCCGATGCACAAAAGTGGTGCGCGCACCTTTGTTTTGCGCCGCTGGCTCATCAACGAAGGTTCCCTAACGTTGCAGGTCGGGCTTTCTGCCGGTGCTTTCAAAATGTGCTAGATGACCACAGGGGCCAAGAAGGGGACAGTCAGATGAATGTCATGCAAAGCTCGCCGGGCAAGGAAACCTCTGCCACGCGCGAATGTTATCAGACGCTCCGCAAGATGATCCTGACGGGTGCTCTACCGCCAGGTAAAAAGCTCAAGATCGAAGAACTTCGCAACCTGTTGCAAAGCGGGGCCAGCCCGGTGCGCGAAGCGTTAAGCCTGCTCACATCTGATATGCTGGTTGAACGGCTGGATCAGCGCGGCTTTCGCGCGGCCCCTGTCAGTAAAGCAAATTTTGAAGAGATCCTGATGTTGCGTTGCGACCTAGAAGACAAGGCGTTGCGCGCCTCGCTTGCGCGGGTGGATGCAGACTGGGAAGACCGTCTTGTGCTCAGCCATCATCACATGACGAGAGCACAGAGAAGCGATCCGGATGCCTTTGAGGCCGCGCACAAAACATTTCACATGACGCTGATCGGCAATGCTAACCTGCCGATGCTGGAGCGCTATTGCGGGCAGCTCTATGATTTGAACATTCGCTATCGTTATCTGGCAGCGGATGGTCCGCGCTATGGCGAACGCAGCATCGCCGCAGAGCATGAAGGGATCATGACCGCGGCATTGGCCCATGATGCTGCAATGGCATCAAAGCTGCTGATCGAGCACTATCGACGCACTGGCGAATACTTTATTGCTCAAATGGACGTCTAACATGCGGCGCAGCTGGGTTTTCGGTGAATTGTTGCCCACTCTTTTTGAAAGGATGGGGGCCGGGAAACCTCATGATGACACACGAACGCTCGCCGAGTTGTCAGAGGCGCTATTGTCCGCAGAGGGCGAAGTGTCGGGGTATAAGCTGGCTGCAACAGTCCTCGACAGATATCGAGCCGCCGGAGATATAGAAAAACTCGCATTCTTTGACTACCTCAATGCGCAGCTCGATCTCGATCCCTTGCTGCTGGCAGAGTTGGCTCAGGCCTATGCGCAAAATCCAACACCCACGGCCTATCAGACCCTGACGCGGGCTGCAGAACCACGACGCCAAGAGCTGCTGCGCCGGCTGAACCAACCCGTCGGTGCCACGCAATTGCTTGTAGCGATGCGCACGGATTTGTTGCGCTTTCTAAAGTCAAAACCTGAACTGGCCAGAACGGACCAGGATTTCGTTCACCTGTTGCGATCGTGGTTTAATCGCGGCTTTCTCGTCCTTGAACAGATCTACTGGTCTACGCCCGCCACCATCCTCGATAAGATCGTCGCCTATGAGGCTGTCCATCAGATCGATGATTTTGAAGCCTTACGGCGCCGATTGGCCCCGCCAGACCGCCGCTGTTTTGCATTCTTTCATCCCTCAATGCCAGGAGAGCCATTGATCTTTGTCGAGGTCGCATTGACATCCGGCATCCCGGGATCCATTGATGATCTGCTGAGCGAAGATCGCGCCCCAATCGCACTAGAGACGGCGACCACAGCAACATTCTACTCAATCTCAAACTGCCAAAAGGGCTTAGCAGGGATCAGCTTTGGCAACCTCTTGATCAAGCAAGTGGTCACCGAACTGTCGCAAGAGTTTCCTCACTTAAGCACCTTTGTCACGCTGTCACCGATCCCGGGTTTCGCCAGCTGGCTCACCTCGCAAGAGGCCAAAGACGCGGTCGGACCGGTTGACAACCTCTCGGACGAAGCCTTCAGCAGATTGGTCGCGCACTACTTGATGGCGACCAAGACCCAAGATGGCAGGGTCCGCGATCCGGTGGCGCGCTTCCATTTGGGAAATGGTGCCGAAATTCACAAGATCCATCTGCGCGCCGACCTGTCAGAGAACGGCATGCAGCAATCATGCGGGACGATGGTGAACTATCACTATGACCTGTCCCGATCAGAGCGTAACCACGAGGCCTTCGCCAGCCGTGGAGAAATCGCAGCCTCGCACGAGGTCGAAGCCCTCCTTGCTAAGCATATTGAGCTTATCGATAAGAAAAAGATCGCATGACAAATACTCTCTATGATACCCTCTTTGGCCCCCACACCGAAAACGATGCGCCCTTTTTGACATGTGATGATGGACGCGTCGTATCGTTTCGCGATTTTGTCGCCCGCGCAGCCCAGATTGCGCATGTGCTGACCGCCCATGGTATCGGACCCGGAGATCGCGTGTTGGTTCAAGCGCCCAAGCAAGTCGACACGCTGGCGCTTTATGCCGCCGCGATACAGGTTGGAGCGGTCTATCTGCCGCTCAACACAGCCTATACTCAGGCTGAGTTGGCATATTTCGCAAAAGACGCTACGCCGGGACTCATCGTCTGCAACGCTGCGAACCTCGCGGATATGGCGCCCCTCGCAGATCAGATCGGTGCTTCGGTTCTGACGCTGTCTTCGGATGGCGGCACGCTCAGCAGCGCATCCGATGGTCAACACACGACGTTTGAGACGGTTGACCGTGGGCCAGATGATCTTGCCGCGTTGCTTTACACGTCCGGAACAACGGGCCGATCAAAAGGCGCGATGCTCACCCACAAAAACTTGCTGTCGAATGCCAAGGTCCTCACAGCACATTGGCACATGACAGCATCAGACGAATTGATCCACGCCCTGCCGATTTTCCACACCCACGGTCTGTTTGTCGCACTGAACACTGCTCTGATATCTGGCGCACATGTCCGACTGATTGAGACATTTTCGGTCGACGCAATTATCGCCGCACTGCCGACCGCCACTTTGATGATGGGCGTGCCCACCTTCTATACACGTCTGCTGGATGACGACCGGTTCAGCAAAGCGCTAGTAACAAATATGCGTCTGTTTATCTCCGGATCTGCGCCACTCTTGGCGGAAACGCATACGGCTTTTGAAGAATTAACGGGTCACCGTATCCTCGAGCGTTATGGCATGACCGAAACCAACATGATCACGTCAAACCCATATGACGGAGACAGGATTGCAGGCACCGTGGGTTTCCCCTTGCCCGAGGTTGGCGTTCGGATCGTCAATACCCAGACCCAGCAACCTGTTCAACCCGGCGAGATCGGGATGATCGAGGTCTGCGGTGACAACGTGTTTCAAGGCTACTGGAACATGCCGGAAAAGACCGCAGAGGAGATGCACGCAGACGGTTATTTTATGACAGGCGACCTTGCGACAGCGGGTGCAGATGGACGTATCACGATCGTAGGTCGCGCCAAAGATCTCATCATTTCTGGTGGCTACAATAT
>JBCBGX010000113.1:0-7621 GCA_038526325.1 Pseudomonadota bacterium
CAGTGCTACATCTTTCGGTTCAACAAACGGAGTCATTTACAAGTTTCACGTAAGGGCTGTGGTCCGTTTTGTAAGATCCCAGCAGCTCAACAGATCCTACAAAATTGCAAAGACAAGCCCCAACAAACAGGCGGAGCTGGCAGCATTTACGCGTCGATTGTGGTCGCGATTGCGCGTTTAAGCTGATAGAAGCTGACCGGTTTGGCTAATCTCAGGTGCCCCTTCGACAGGGTCTGATCCGCTGACTGGTCGTCCGGGGCATATCCAGACATAAAGATCACCGACAAATCCGACCGCAACCCCCTCAGTCTACGTGCTAATTCAAACCCTTGCACCCCTCCTGGCATGTTGATGTCTGTCAAAAGCAGATCAAATGCCTGATCCTGGCAAAACATCTCCATCGCTTTGTCGCCATTATCGGCGCTGATCACCTCGTGGCCCATCTTATCAAGCATTTTGCAGATCGTCGTGCGCACCTCTTCCTGATCTTCGGCGACAAGAATGCGGATCTTTTGTGCATTGGGTTCCGATATGTCCTCGGTGGTGTCTCGTGAGTTGACATCGTTGGACGAATACGCAGGAAAGAAAAGTTGCACGCGGGTGCCTTGCGACGGCGTGCTGCTGATCTTCAAGTCTCCTCCCGACTGGGTCATGAAGCCCTGAACCATCGACAGGCCCAACCCACTGTTACTGCTTGTGTCTTTGGTGGTGAAAAACGGATCGAAAACACGGTCCAACACGCTTTCATCAATTCCGCATCCCGTATCTTTCACCGTCAGAACAATTGCGGACGTGACAGCGTTTCCATCGGCATCATGCAAAGCAATACTGGCGTCAGTCTCCTGACTGGAGACTTCGATGATCAGTTTGCCCCCTTCGGGCATGGCGTCGCAGGCGTTCAGAACCAAGTTCAAAAGCGCGCTTTCCACCCCGGCCAGATCTGCATTAATTTTCCACTTCTCGGCCTTAATGATCGTCTCAATCTCGATATTGGCCCCAAGCGTGCGAGTAATCAGGCTTTCCATTCGGCGCACAATTGCGCCCAGCTGCGCGGGTTCCGGCCTCAGATGCGCACGTCTGGCATAGTTGAGCATCGACCTGGTTAGCATTGCGCCCTTTTCGGCCGCCGCAATAACCTCGTTCAGTCCGTCATTGACCTCATTGTCGAATTTGTGGGTCAACTGGATCAGTTCGATGTTGCCTCGAATAACAGTGAGTAGGTTGTTGAAATCATGGGCCACGCCGCCGGTCATGCGCCCTATGATCTCCATCCGCTGGGCTTGGGCAAGCTGGTTTTCAAGTTCTTCCCGAGCAGCAGCTTCACGTTTGCGTTCGCGCAAATCGATGACACTTGCGCGGGCAAGACGCCGCGTTGGATGGGGAAAGCGTGACAATATGATCTGGCACGGCACTTCTTCGCCTTGCGCATTTTTGTGCATCCATTCGAAGTTCTGGACTTCGCCCTCAAGAGCGCCCTTGATATATCCTCGTGCCATTTCGTCGGAGCGGCGGCCATTGGGTTGGTATTCCGGGCTCATGTCTTGTGGGCCATAATGGCCGAGCAATTCCTCCCGCCGTAGGCTGTATATCTCTTCAATCCTAGGATTGGCTTTCTCGACGAATAAGCCCTGATCGAAATCGGCGATAATGATCCCATCAGTGGCCAGATCCACCAAAGACCGGTAGCGCTGCTCGGCTTGTGAGGAAACAGCAACCTCGGCCTGCAATTGTTGAATGGTGTCGCTGGCCTTATCATACGCACCCTCTGCACGGCGCGCACGGCTCCAAAGCACGACAGACAGGACTGTCAGCGTCGCGATCAATACGATGAGCAGGATTGATCCCTGTGGAAGCGGAAAGATGGTCATTTCGCTGCCGCCCTAGAGGTGATTTGGGTGTCATCACGGAAAGTCATTTCGACAGAACATAGCTAGTCACATCCGGCCCGCCAACAGGTTTACCGAATTACTGTCACAACTGCTGACAAGTGGATTACCGTTTTGCGGTTGGCCATTCTTTGCGACGCAACCGTCGGCAGTTTTCCCCAGCGTTTTTGTGCAAAAGACTCTTTGGGTTCTAGTCTGCATGGTTGGTCTGGTCCCCAAAAAAAATGCCTCGCAACCTGCCTTCAAACGGCGGTTCTAAAGATAATATCCGATATCTGCTGTTGTGATCATGCGCGCTAACCGTCACGTCCCCAAACACCTAGCCCGCCCGCTTGACCATTCCAAATAGGTCCCGTGGATCATCGGGGTCGGCGATTAAGTCGACGTCGATGTAGAAGGGCGTGTTTTTGATCTTGTCATGGACATATCGCAGGGCACTGAAATCCTCGATCGCGAAGCCGACGCCGTCGAAAAGAGTAATGTCGGCGGCGGTCTGACGGCCCCGGGCAGTGCCGCCTATGACCTGCCACAGCTCGGTTACCGGATGGTCGGGTGGCATCTGCTGGATCTCGCCCTCGATCCGGGTTTGGGGGGTGTATTCGGTGAAAACTGATGAGCGGGCAACGATATCACGGTGGAGTTCGGTCTTGCCGGGGCAGTCGCCGCCGATCGCGTTGATATGGACCCCGCTCCCGACCATGTTGTCGGTCAGGATCGTCTGCATGTCTTTGTCTGCCGTAGCTGTTGTGATGATCTGTGCGCCTTCGATGGCGTCTTCGGGTGTGGTGCAGGGCACCAAGGTGAAGCCCAGTCCGGCAAGGTTGTTCATACATTTCTTGGTCGCGGCGGGGTCGATATCGTGAAGCCGTATCGTGTCGATGCCATTCACTGCCTTTTGCGCGATGCACTGGAATTCGGATTGTGCGCCATTGCCAATCATTGCCATGGTCCTGGCGTCTGGATTGGCAAGGTGTTTGGTAGCGACAGCGGACATGGCCGCGGTGCGCAGGGCGGTCAGCACGGTCATTTCCGAGAACAGGATCGGGTAGCCGGTGTTGACCTGGGACAAAACGCCAAAGGCAGTGACTGTTTGCAGGCCTTCTTTCATGTTCTTGGGATGGCCATTGACGTATTTGAACCCGTAAAGCGTGCCGTCAGATGTGGGCATGAGTTCGATCACGCCAACGTCGGAGTGTGAGCCGATGCGGGGGGTTTTGTCGAACAGCTCCCATCTTTCGAAATCGACTTCGATCTCATGGGCGAGGTCAGCCATAAAACGCTCCATCCCGATGTGATGGACAAGGCGCATCATGTTATCAACGCTGACAAAGGGCACCATGGCCAGGTCAGAGGCTTTGAGGCTCATTTGATGCTCCGCGTCGGGCGGTCGAACACGCGGCGGCCCATGAGAGATGCGGTCAGGTCCACCATCAGATTTGCCGTTTTACCCCGGTCATCAAGGAAGGGGTTCAGCTCGACGAGGTCGAGGGAGGTGACGAGCCCGCTGTCAGAGAGAATTTCCATGACCAGATGTCCTTCGCGGACCGTCGCGCCACCTGGAACGGTCGTACCGACAGCGGGCGCAATGGCGGGGTCGAGGAAATCAACGTCGAGTGACACATGCAGCATACCGTTCACGTCGTCGACTTTTTCCAGGAAAGTTTGCAAAGGTGCGCTGATCCCTTCCTCATCAATCCGGCGCATATCAACAAGCATAACGTCCCCGCCATCCAGCACCTTTCGTTCGGCCTCGTCCACAGACCGCAGACCGATCATGCAGATACTGGACGGGTCGACCCGGGCCGGCAGAGGCGGGTAGGCCTCGAACCCGGGGCGACCGGTGACGTAGCCCACGGGTGTGCCGTGCAGATTGCCGGTATCAGTTGTCTCGGGCGTGTGGATGTCGCTATGTGCATCCAGCCAAAGGGCAAAGAAGGGGCGGTTTTCAGCAGCGGCATGGGCGGCCATTCCAGCAACGCTGCCTGCCGCGAGCGCGTGATCGCCGCCCATGAAAATCGGCATGCCCTTGGGTGCTGCCTGTTGTGCGGCATCCATTAGGGTTTGGGTCCAGCCGACATTTTCGGCGAGCGCATGCACCAGCGGGTTTTGCGGGGCTTGCACGTCGACCAGTTTCGGGGAGAGGTTTCCGATATCATCAACCGTGTGGCCAAGGCCTGTCAGAGCCTCAGCCAGACCAGCGGTACGGTACGCGTCGGGGCCCATTAGACAGCCGCGGCGTCTTTTGCCGCAATCGACCGGGGCGCCAATCAGGATGCAGTGTTTTTGTGTCATGACTCAGAGTTTCGACCAAATCTGCGGGTGGTGACAGCGGGCAAATTGTGCAAAATGACCAGGAACTAATCGTTATGGGCAGTATTGATGGACGAATTGGATAGTCAGCTTATTGCGGCGCTGCGTAGAAACGGCCGGGCGTCATTGTCTGATCTTGCAGCATCGTTGAGCGTTACACGCAGCACTGTGCGGGCACGGTTGGACCGGCTGATCACAGGGGGAGAGATTGCGGGGTTCACCGTTTTGACGCGTTCGGATGTGCGACCGGATGCGGTGCGTGGCCTGATGATGCTTGAAGTTGCCGGGCGCGGTGCCGAACGGGCGATGAAACGTCTTGCCTCCATCCCAGAGGTGCAGGCGGTGCATTCCACCAATGGCACTTGGGATCTGATCGCAGAGATTGGAACACAAACGCTTGAGCAATTTGACGCGGTGCTCTTTGCGATCCGGCGGATCGAGGGCGTTACCCGGTCAGAGACGAACCTGCTTTTGTCGACACGCCGCTAAGGCGGATGGCCACAATCCACAGGATCACCAGCGCAAAGGATGCCAGCGCGTTCCAACTGGCCATGGAAAGTGTCAGAAACTGCCAAGCGACCTCGTCGCACATCACGATTGTCGGACCTTCGACGGCCAGCAGGTCAGCGCCGCTTAACCCCTCCAGACCTCCGCCGCCTGAACAACTGGCTGGTCCGTCCCACAAATCCCGTTCGACACCAGTGTGGAAGACACCCAAACCGGCGGTGGTCGCTGCCGCGATTGCGCCCAGGATCGGCAGCACTTTCCCCGGTATCTTCAACGCCGCTGCTCCGATCAGAATGGCCGCCGCATGGGGCCAGCGCTGCCACAGGCACATCTGACACGGTGCGTAGCCCAGGATCTGGAAAAGAAATGCCCCGGCAAGCAACGCCGCAGAGCCACCCGCAGCGAGCAGCAGTGCCAAGCGACGCGTCACAAGAGCCCAATCACTGCGAAACCACCAATGAGCAGGACGCAGAACAAGATGAACATCAGGCCCAACCGCTTTTCAATGAAATCGCGAATGGGTTCGCCGTATTTCCAAAGCAGCGCTGCGACGATGAAGAACCGCAACGCGCGCGCAAAGATCGAAGAGACGATGAAAACGGGCAAAGACAAGCCCGTGACGCCAGATGCGATGGTAATCACTTTGAAGGGCAGGAAGGTCACGCCGGCAACCACCACGGCCCACGCACCATATTCGTTAAAGACCGCAGACATTTCTGCAAAGCTTGCATCCTTGCCATAGAATTCGAGGATCGGTTGGCCAATCGTCTCCATCAAGGCGTAGCCGATGTAATATCCAAACAATCCGCCAGCAACGGATGACACGGTGGCGACAGTTGCGATCAAGAAGGCCCGAGACGGTCGCGCGATGATCATCGGGATCATCAAAACGTCTGGCGGAATCGGAAAAAAAGAGGACTCAACGAAAGACACAATCGCCAGCGCCCAAAGGGCGTGTGGGGATTGCGCAAGCGAGATTGTCCAGTTGTAAAGACTGCGGAGCATAAGGGCTTTGTCCAATCGTTTCGTGCGTTAGGCCACGCCAGATCGCGAGCGTCAAGGATGAGTCTTATCTGCCTTTGACCTCAGATCGACGACAAAACGCAGGCGGGACGCGAAAAGAGCGGCATAAGCGAAGCGGGATCCGCAGTTGTCGGCATGTTTGAAAGCGGCACACCCGGATGATTGCGTTGGGCTGCCATCCGACCCGTCGTGACAAATCGCGATTGACGCGCCCGACGCACAGCTTTAGGACGTCGCTACTAGCCGATGTGGCGGAATGGTAGACGCAGGGGATTCAAAATCCCCCGATGGTAACATCGTGAGAGTTCGAGTCTCTCCATCGGCACCACGAACGTTTCGATAGAAACGCGTATGCTTGGGAAAAATGCGTGTGGCGGCAATGGTTGCGCAGAAACGATAAGAGCCTAGAAGGGTTCAGGTTCTTCGTTTGGCCCGCAGAAAAATACGCGTATTTTCGCCTTGATTACGAGGCGTTATCGCAACGTCGTGACCAAATCCTGCCTTCTTGTTAACACCTTGCTCGTTTACGCTTGTCACCAGCGTAATAGGTCGAAAGACAGTTGTTAATGGGTTCTGAGCTGCGAAAGTGGCGGTTAAGTGGGTATTTATCCCGAACGGTTAGGATACGCTGGCAGTGAAATGTGGGGTTTGGATCCCCTTTGCAGGTGAAGAGTAGGGCAAGAAGGTTCGATGTCGGGAACCGGTGACACATGACAGTGCTTTCGCTTGATTGGTCGGTGACAAATATCGACGGCGCCAACACCGTGTCTGGGTCTGGCACCAGTATCGGTATTGATGTCGCAACCCCCACAAATGATGGGCAAAGCTGGTTTGTCGGCGATGTGGCTGGTGAGCAGGTGTTGCGCGGCAACTTTGTTGACGAACCGATCACATTCGATGTGGCGTTCGACGCACCGGTCCAGGATGTCCGGTTCGAATTACTGGATGTCGATGCGGACACGTGGGATGACCAAATCACGATTATTGCGCTGAACGCCGATGGCAATGCGGTTCCCGTCAGCTTTACGGATCTGGCGTCTCATCACAGTGTTGCAGGCAACACGCTCAGCACGGATGGCAATATCTCGGGTGATATCGACGGGTCTGGCGCGCCCGACAGTGTAACGGTCAGCATCCCGGGACCAATCAGCAGCTTGCAGATTATCTATGATAACGGACCGGACGCGGCCCTTTCAGGCGTTGTTGGTGTCACCGACATCACATTTAGGACCGTTGTGCCAGACGGGTATGTCGAAGGCAGCTCTGGCGCCGACGTTATTGATAACAGTTATCTGGATGACCCAGAAGGTGATCGTATCAACGCGAATGACGCGGTGCTACCAGGCGAAACGGGGAATGATGACATTGTCTTAGCAGGCGGTGGGGACGATATTGTTCGGTCCGGATCCGGCGATGATGTCATCTTTGGCGGGGACGGGGCAGACGACCTACGCGGTGGAGCCGGCGCAGATATCATATTCGGCGATGCTCCGGAATTTGATGGGCCGCTTAATCTCGACAGTTTGGCCGCTGGCGATATCGTCGATCAGCAATTCATCACCGATGGTGTGCGGATTTCCAGTGCGAACCCCGACAATCCAGTCATGGTGTTTGATTCTGCCACTCCAACTGGTGGGGATGGGGATCTTTCCGTGCCCAGTGTTGGCAATATCCTGATCCTGTCAGAGGATGGGGACACAAGCGACCCGGATGACAACCTGACTGGCGGGACCTTTGTGTTCGAGTTTGCCGGGCCAACGACCGTGAACAGCCTCGACATCATCGATGCGGCGAGCGGCGGCGAAATTCGCTTGTTCGATGAAGACGGCAATTTGTTGGCCGAGATTGATGTGCCCATTGGGGCGGACAATACGCTGTTCACCCAAGCCGTTAAC
>JBCBGX010000114.1:0-7359 GCA_038526325.1 Pseudomonadota bacterium
GAGCTGTTCCAATGACAAAAGCCGGAACGGCTGGCCAGGTTGAGATAAAAACTCCAAAGCACTCAGCCGTGCCTCTTTGTCTTCGATCGGCAACATAGCCGCCTTGAACGCTGCAAGGTCGCGATACATCTCTGGCACATCACTGTTTGTGGCCAGTGCGTTCAGCGTTGCAGCCGCAGTTTCGATCTCTCCGGCTTCCTCCTGAGTGGCGGCAGTTAACAATGCCGTGACAGCCGCAGCACTTCCCTGGGCTTCAACCTCTGCGATTGCCGCGGCACGGGTCGCTGGATCGTTCGCCTCTAATGCGGTTAAGAGGGCATCGCCGGTCGCTTGGGCCATATTGCGATTTTGGGCCTTACGGTATTCAACCCATGCAGCCCCACCGACAAGTGCAAGAACGCAAACCACGCCAATCCAACCGTAGCGACGTAGGTAGCCAAACAGTTTCTCGCGCCGCACTTCTTCAGTGACCTCATTAATGAAACTATCGGAATTGCTCACCTTGGCCCTCTTTGGTCGCGGGATTACGTCACATTGTTTGCGCGTTCATATCTTGAAGCGCGGGCCATGAACAAGGGCTGACAGTGTTGATCATGCGGCATTGCAGAAATGTGAACTTGTGAACGCGGGCTTTGCAGTGTAAAGTGAACTAAATGGTTTAGTGTAAATTTGTGATCTATGTGCCAGAAGCACGCGTAAAAAACCCAAATGTCATAAACAAGACCTGGTGGCCATTTGGACGCCGGTCGTAAGAGGTCTTTGAGATGAGACTCATTCCCATCATCACAGCGGTTCTAGTGTCTGCATTTCTTTATCTATTGGTGTTTGAGCGGGACCGCGTTGTCGCATTCGCCCAAGGCACTCCGGAAACAGCGCCGACCGTCGCTGCATCAAATGACGTAAGCGAGCCCGCTGTAAGCGAAGACAACGCCACAGCAGTAGGTGTCGTGGCCATGCACTCTGTGGCGCAAACCATTGATAGTGAGGTTATTTTACGTGGGCGAACTGAGGCAGCACGCGAGGTGACTGTTGCGGCCGAAACGTCAGGGCTGGTGATTTCAGAGCCCTTGCGCAAAGGCGCTTTCGTCAATGAAGGTGATGTCATGTGCAGACTGGATCCCGGCACACGCGAGGCATCCCTTGCCGAAGCGCGCGCACGTCTTGCCGAAGCGATGGGGCGCGTTCCCGAGGCGCAGTCGGGCGTAACAGAAGCGGATGCGCGTGTCCGCGAAGCAGAGATAAATCTTAACGCAGCGCGGCAATTGTCGGAAGATGGGTTTGCCTCAGAAACCCGTCTGGTCAGCGCGCAAGCCGCAATGGATGCGGCAATTGCCGGACGCCAGCGCGCAAACTCTGCGGTTTCTTCCGCTGAAGCCGGGATCGAAGCCGCAGAAGCAGCTGTGGCGTCCGCAGAGCGCGAGATCGAACGCCTCGAAATTGTTGCACCGTTTTCAGGATTGCTCGAGACCGATACGGCCGAGCTTGGCAGCTTGATGCAACCCGGTGCGCTTTGCGCGACAATCATCCAATTGGATGAAATCAAGCTCGTCGGGTTCGTCCCGGAACTGGATGTCAACAAAATTACCGTGGGCGCCGTCGCGGGCGCACGCCTGACCGGGGGCAAAGAGGTTCAGGGCCGCGTGACGTTTCTGTCGCGCAGAGCAGACGAGCTGACCCGAACATTCCGGGTCGAGGTCACGATCCCCAACAGCGATCTGGCTATCAGCGACGGGCAGACTGCGGAAATCATTGTCGCTGCAGAAGGCCGGACCGCCCATCTGATCCCACAATCCACACTGACGCTTGATGATGACGGCGTTTTGGGTGTCCGAACAGTGGCCGCTGATAATACAGCCCTGTTTATGCCGGTTACCTTGCTGCGTGACACAGCGCAGGGTGTTTGGGTTACCGACCTGCCGGAAACTGTTGATCTTATTACGATCGGGCAAGAATTTGTTGTGGATGGCGTCCCCGTCGCGCCCACATTTCAGGAGGCCAAAGGATGACAGGATTAGTCGATTGGGCCGCCTCCCGCGCCCGGATGGTGCTCGCGTTCATAGCCCTGTCGCTTCTGGCAGGGGGGATGGCTTATGTCGGTTTGCCGAAAGAAGGTGAGCCAGATATCGAAATCCCTGCCATTTTCGTTTCTGTCCCCTTCCCCGGCATCTCTGCCGAGGACAGCGAAACTCTGCTGGTCAAGCCGATGGAAACAGAAATGTCGGACCTTGATGGGCTGAAAAACATGTCGGCGACCGCGGCCGAAGGTTATGCCGGTGTCGCATTGGAATTCGAATTCGGATGGGACAAGACGAAAATTCTGGCGGATATCCGGTCTGCCATGAACAACGCCGAAGCACAGTTTCCGGCGGGCGCGGATCAGTATTCCATCAATGAAATCAACTTCTCTGAATTCCCGATTGTCATCGTGAACCTTACGGGTCAGGTGCCAGAGCGCACGCTGTTGCGCGTCGCCAAGAACTTGCAAGACCGGATCGAAGGACTTGATGCAGTGCTAGAGGCGGGTCTTGCCGGTCAGCGCGACGAGATGCTTGAAGTCGTGATCGACCCATTGCGGCTAGAAGCGTACAACGTCACTGCCAGCGAATTGATCGGCGTTGTTACAAACAACAACCTGCTGATCGCCGCCGGTGAGGTCGAGACCGATCAGGGCAGCTTTGCAGTGAAAATCCCGTCCTCATTCGATGATCCGCAGGACGTTTACAGTCTACCGGTCAAGACCAATGGTGACCGAGTGATCACCCTGGGCGATCTCGCTACGATCCGCCTGACATTTGAAGATCGGGCAGGCACCGCTCGATTTAACGGCGTGAATACGGTTGCCCTGCAAGTGGTCAAACGCAAGGGGTTCAATCTGATCGACACTGCTGCGTTGGTCAAAGAAGAGGTTGAACTGGAACGTCAAAGCTGGCCGCCAGAGCTTCAGGCGGCCATTCAGGTCGGCACGTCCAATGACCAGTCTCGCAACGTAGCCTCAATGGTCAGCCAACTTGAAGGGTCGGTGCTGACGGCCATCGCCTTGGTGATGATTGTTGTTTTGGCGGCCCTGGGCACCCGCCCTGCCCTATTGGTCGGCTTTGCGATCCCGACATCCTTTTTGCTATGTTTCGCGCTGCTTGCGGTGATGGAAATCAGTATTTCGAACATTGTGATGTTTGGTCTAATTCTGGCTGTGGGCATGTTGGTCGATGGCGCGATTGTGGTAGTCGAATATGCCGACAAGCGCATTCGCGAAGGGTCCGGACCGATGCATGCCTATGTCGAAGCCGCAAAGCGGATGTTCTGGCCCATCATCTCGTCCACCGCCACGACACTGTGCGCCTTCCTGCCAATGCTATTCTGGCCGGGCGTTCCTGGCCAATTCATGGGCATGCTGCCGGTCACGCTGATCTTTGTTCTATCCGCTTCTCTGGTCGTTGCACTAATTTACCTGCCGGTCATGGGTGGTGTGACAGGCCGGATGAGCCGCTTTTTCGGAAACACATCCGACGCATTGCGTGCGCGCCTTCCCTGGTTTGTTCGGGCTCTGCTGGTGTTTCCCGCAATCATGGTGGTCTTCACCGGTGCAATGCTGACCCTAAACCCCGGATATCTGAGCGGTGAGGCGGTTCAAACCAGTGGATTGGGGGACTCCTTGCCTGGGATGCTGCTGTTCCTTGTTGGGGCTTTCCTTCTGTCTATCACGGTTGGTGCCGCCAAGTTCGAACGACCTGCGCGGAGAATTCAAGCCGGCTACAAGCGCAGCCCCTTTGGCGCATTGATGCACTTTATTGTCGGCAATCCGATCATGCCACTGGTGACGGTCGGCGCAGTCATTTTCACCGTCATCTCGATTTTCGGATATTACGGCAGCAACAATAACGGTGTTGAATTCTTTGTGGAATCCGAGCCGGAACAAGCCATCGTTTACGTCCGCGCACGCGGCAACCTGTCCCTGACCGAAAAGGATGAACTGGTCCGGCAGGCGGAAGACATCGTTTTGGCCCACCCTGGTGTGATCACAGCGTTTTCCTTTGCAGGCGATGGCGGGTTGAACACCGATGCGAGCGGCGCCGCTGTTCCGCTCGACACGATCGGGCAGGTCCAGCTTGAAACAATCCCCTGGGAAGATCGTGCTGGCATCGCCGAACTGGATGGGGATGTGGTTCTGGAGGAAATCCAGCAAGAATTGGACACTTTGCCCGGCATTCAAACAGAAATCCTTGCTTTGAACCGCGGCCCGGCCTCGGGCAAACCTGTTCATCTGCGCTTGAAAAGCGACAATTGGGATGACCTGATCGCCGCCACAAACACGGCCCGGGCACAGTTCGAACAAACCCCCGGTCTTATCACAATAGAAGACTCTCTACCCCTGCCCGGGATAGACTGGCAAATCGACGTCGATGTTGAGAAAGCAGGACGTTTTGGCGCGGATGTGGCAACCGTTGGTGCCATGGTTCAGATGGTCACCCGTGGTATCCTGCTAGGCACCTACACGCCAGCAACTGGCGATGAAGAGATTGAAATTCGGGTCCGCCTGCCCGAAGAAGACCGTGTTTTGTCAACGCTCGACAGCTTGCGTGTGCGCACCAATCAGGGCTTGATCCCATTGTCCAACTTCATCACTCGGACACCCGTCGCCAAGCTGGCTCAAATCGACCGTTTCGATCAAAAGCGGTATTTTGATGTGAAGGCCGATGTGGGACCCAACCTATTCAAACTGATGGATGGCGACCAGCCTCAAGCGATCGTGCGTCTTGTGAATGAAGAGGCCGCAGGGATGGATCGCTATGACGTGATCAGCCTTGACGGCGCAGAGAGCTTTGCCGATTTGACAGCGCAAGTTGATGCAGGTGACCTAAGCGAAGTGCCTGTGAACCCCAATGAGCGGATCGCGGCCCTGACCGAGTGGCTTGAAACCAGCCCCCTGCCCGGCTCTATCGAATGGGAATGGACTGGCGATCAGGAAGATCAGGCTGAGTCCGGTGCCTTCCTGCAGGTCGCATTCTCGGGCGCGCTGGGTTTGATGTTCATCATTCTGCTCGCACAGTTCAACAGCATTTACAACTCGCTCCTGGTTCTGATGGCAGTGGTCATGTCAACGGCGGGGTCACTGGTGGGGATGCTGGTCATGGATCAACCTTTCTCGATCATCATGACCGGGACAGGCATTGTGGCGCTTGCCGGGATCGTCGTGAACAACAACATCATCCTGATTGATACCTATCAGGAATACAGCAAGTATATGCCCCGGACAGAAGCGATCACCCGCACTGCAGAGGCGCGCATCAGACCTGTTCTGTTGACCACGATCACGACGATGGCGGGCCTTGCCCCGATGATGTTCGGTCTTAGCCTCGATTTCATGAATGGCGGCTATTCCATAGACAGCCCAACGGCACTTTGGTGGAAGCAACTGGCCACGGCGGTCGTCTTTGGGTTGGGGATTGCCACGATGCTGACATTGGTCTTCACGCCGTCGATGCTGGCCGTGCGCGTCTGGATCGTGACCTATGTTTTGTGGATCGCACGTCTTCTGGCGAAACTATCCATGGGGCGCAGCAGCCGCGCGGCCCGCGATTGGGCCCTCGCCCGGCAAGCAAAGCGTATCAAAGCACCGGAATTTGTGTGGGTCGAGGAGGATCCTCCATTGCCACCGCTTGAACTGAAGAACCCGCTTCAGGCGGCGGAATGACACGTGGGTGGCGGCGTTGACACGGCGTCCCGCCTGCTCTTAATGCCCCAATGACCAGCCGGAACCATTTCGATGCTACCGTGGCGGCCATGTATGATCGGGACCATGGCGGCAATGACCCAAAGCTGGTCGCCAACACGGTTGAACGCCTTACCGAGTTGAGCGCTGGTCGCCCCATACTGGAATTTGCCATCGGTACTGGACGGATTGCCTTGCCACTGGCGGCACGCGGCTGCGCTGTATCGGGCATTGATCTGTCCTCCGCCATGGTCGCGGAATTGCGCAAAAAAGAAACCGGCGCGCCCCTGGAGATCGCTATCGGCGATATGACAACGACGCACATGCCGGGGGATTTTTCGCTGGTCTTTCTGGTCTTCAACACCATCGACAATCTTACAACCCAAGACGCGCAGGTCGCCTGCTTTCAAAATGCCGCAAGGCACCTTTTGCCCGGCGGCCGCTTCGTTGTTGAAACGCTTGTTCCGCCTTTGCAAGACCTGCCTCATGGGGCCACCAAACGGGCCTTTGCCTGTGACCCGGATCATATGGGCGTGGACGAATTTGATGTGGTCACGCAAAGCTACACATCCCATCACGTCTGGACCAAAAAGGGGCAGACACAACGTGTCAGCGTGCCCTTTCGCTATGCCTGGCCGGCCGAGATGGACCTGATGGCCCGGATCGCGGGGCTGGACCTGGAACATCGCTGGTCCGACTGGCAAAAATCGCCCTTCACCAACAAAAGCCGCGTACATATATCGGTCTGGCGCAAGCGCGGCTAGGCGATCTCTTCCTCTGATTGCCGGTTCCACAGATGCGCATAGCGCCCATCACGTGCCAGCAAGTCATCGTGCCGCCCCTCTTCAACAATCACACCGTTTTCCAGAACGACAATCCGATCCGCGTCCGCAATCGTGGAAAGGCGATGCGCAATCGTGATCACTGTCCGACCTTCACCCATCGCCTTCAATTCCGCCTGAATTTTCATTTCTGTTTCGGTGTCCAAGGCTGATGTCGCCTCATCCAGAAGCAAGATCGGCGGGTTTTTCAGCAAGGTCCGCGCGATGCCGACCCGCTGTTTCTCACCGCCTGACAGTTTCAGCCCCCGCTCGCCCACGGTGGTCTGATAACCATCGGGCAAGCTAGAAATAAAATCGTGAATCTTGGCGGCTTTGGCAGCGGCGATAATCTCATCCTCGGTCGCGCCCGGGCGCCCATAAGCAATATTATAATGCACAGTGTCGTTGAAAAGAACCGTGTCCTGCGGGACGACACCAATCTGCGCGTGCAGACTGTCTTGCGTCACATCCCGCACATCTTGCCCGTCTATCAGCAAAGCCCCTTCGCCCACGTCGTAGAACCTAAACAAGAGCCGCCCAATGGTCGACTTACCCGAGCCGGACGACCCCACAATTGCAACTGTCTTTCCCGGTGCCACCTCAAGACTGACACCTTTGAGGATTCGACGCTCAACATCATAGCCAAACGTGACATCGCGGAGTTCAATATGTCCACCGGTGACCTTCAGGTCGGTGGCCCCCGGCTTATCGCGCACCTCCGCCGGCTGCCCCAATAGATCAAACATATCCCCCATGTCGATCAGGGCCTGACGGATTTCGCGATACACCGTGCCTAGAAAATTCAGCGGCATGGTAATCTGGATCATG
>JBCBGX010000115.1:0-7256 GCA_038526325.1 Pseudomonadota bacterium
TCTTGCCCGGCGAGGTGGTCGCGCAGCATGTCGGCGCGGTAGTGCACATTGACGACGCGTTGCCCGATTTCGGGAATGTCAGTGTAGGCCAAAGCATGGTCGATCAGCGGCTTTCCTGCAACCTTGACCAGCGGCTTTGGTCGGTCATTGACCAACGATCCCATGCGGGTGCCAAGACCGGCGGCAAACAAGAGAAGGGGTCGGGCCGTCATGACGCCAGCCCCTTTAGGTGATCCGCCGATGGAGGGGGCAGTGTGGCGTCCGCTACGCGTCGGACTGCTGCAAGCTTTGGGTGTGAGAGGTCCTCTTGCAGATATTGCCAGACCCGCGGGATGAAAGAGAGGTAATGCGGTTTTTGCTGATCACGTGCCAAGCGTGCAAAGACGCCAAGGATCCGCAAGTTGCGTTGCACACCCAGACAGGCAAGCTGGGCCCGAAACGTGTCTTTCTGTCCTGAGCGATCGATGTAGTATGAAACGATGGTGTTGTAGAACGTCGGCGCCACATCGCGCCGGGCGTCGCGCAGCAGTGAGACCAGATCGTAGCCCTCTGGCGCGATGAACGCGTCCTGAAAATCCAGCAGTCCAATTTTCGAATGGCCGGTCATGGCAGGCCGCCAAATCAGGTTCTCTGCATGAAAATCGCGCAGCGCCAGGGTATCGGCACAAGGTGCAAGCTGGCGAAGCGCAAGTCGGATTTCTTCCATCAGATCGTCTGCAGGCTTACCTGCGTATTTTTCGCCAACGATACGGACCATTTCCGCGCCAATATCGGGTGTCATTTCTGTCAGGCCGTCAGGCGGCGGACAGGATTTGAGGTGCAGCAAGACATCCGCAGCAGCGCGATAGAGCATATCGCTGTCCTTAGGGCGTTGGATGAGCCATCGCGCAAAATCCTGTTCCCCGAGGTCGGAAATGATCATCAGGCCTAAAGACGGGTCATGAGCGTGGATGTGCGGCGGGCAAAGACCGCAGCTGGACAGATAGGTTGCGACTGCTGCGAATTGGGATGTGGTTGCGCCCGATGATGGTGGGTCATCCATCAAAATGACGGTTTCGTCCCCGGATGTCAGGCGCAAATATCGGCGGGACGACGCATCCCCGGCCAAGGCCGTTTGATGCCAGCTTTCCCAGCGTGAGCCGGCAAGGAAGGCTTTGATCAGCACGCTACGGGAGGTCATTGATCCCCTGTAGCCTTTCTTTCCATGGCGCGTTCAGGCTGATTTCGACCAAATGGTCAGCCTCGCGTGCGCGAAAGCTAAGTCGTAATGCAGATTTCGGGGTATCCTGTCCCAGGCGATCTGGCCATTCGATCAGACAGATTGCGTCTGTGAAGGCCTGATCAAGACCCAGCTCCATCACGTCATCAGGATGAGACAGCCGATAAAGATCACAGTGCCAGATATCCCCTTGGGAGGTTTCGTAAGTCTGGACAAGTGTGAAGGTCGGGGATGGAACGTCCTCCATTCGGCCGAGAGCGGTTTGGACCACGGCCCGCGCAAACGCTGTCTTTCCCGCTCCAATTGGACCCTCCAACAAAAGAACATCACCCGGCTGGAGACATGGCGTGACTTTTTGGGCGACGCGATGTGTCGCGTGTTCATCCGCCAGTGATATCTGAAGCGTTTCCACAATCATGCGCGAACATTATGGGCTGCGCCTGCGCCTGCAAGTCGAAATCAGCGATGTGTGCTGCGGATAGCTGGATCAACCATGGTCAGTTTTTGGATGACAGGTTTCATCTGGGTTTGTGGGGTAAACCTAACCATGGTCAAGCCACCCGAAATCGGGCTTGCATGACACGCAATACCGCGTCCGTCATCCATCATGACATTGTCAGACCATGGCTTGCGATCATTGGTAAGTTGGGAGAATTTCAACAACTCAGACCACATTTGTGTCGGCGTTGTTCGATTGCGCCAGACTTCCAATTCTGTCTTGAGATCGCGCTGATCGAGGCCAAAGGCGGTTTTGATGGACCACAAATCCGAATATGCGGTGTTAGACATCACCATGGTGCCAGAGCTTGTAAAGACAGCGATCGCGTCAGGAAGAGTATCCAGAACGGCCTGCCCGGTTTCGATATCGGATCTGAACCGCCGGGTAAGAGAGATTTCTGCTGTAACATCCTCGATCAGAAAGGCAAAAGCGCCATCCGGATGAGGTCTGCCAGTCACGCGGTAGGCTTGGCCGTCAGGCAAGTTCCAGATTTCGCAATACGTCCCGTCTTTTGCCCCTGCTTCGACTGCACTGAACTGTTCGCGCCATGTGATGTAGTTCTTTGGTTCAGGCAGAACGCGGGTTTCGCGTAACCGATCCAGCACAGTATCAACCGTGGGACGGCCGCTAAGGAACGCGGGTGATAATCCTGTCAACTCTAGCAATGCGGGATTGAATATTGCCAGTTCACGACGTTTGTCGAAGATGGCCAGGCCGATCGACAAATGTGCGAAGGTCTTGCCAAGCGTCTGGACAAAGTTCCGTCGTTCCTGGTCTGCCCGGACAGCAGCATTCGCATCGGTTGCAAAATGCACGAAACCAGCGTCGCGGGGAACACTTGTCACATCAAACCAGTGTTCAGATTGAGAATTGGGTAATGCAGCCGACAAGCGACGGAAAGAGGACACGCCACCGCTGACGCATTGATGAAGGTCGGGGAAAATGGACGACTTTGGCCATGGTGTTGCAACCGCTTCTTTTTTTGAAGTGCCCAGTTCGTCAGCAAAGTGGAGATAAGCATTGTTGGCCCAAATGAGTCTGCCATCCTCAGCTTCTTGCCAGATTAGCTGCGGCGTTTGATCCGTCAGTGCGCGCAACATGGCCAGCTCTGACTGCAGGACGTCATTTTCTATAATGCGGCCTGGCGTATCGTGGCTGTCACGATTGCCGTTTCTTATGGCAAGTCGCGTTTTTTCGCCCTTTCTGCTGAGCGCGACGAAAAGCGGTCCACCATCAAGATGCTTGATCGTCGTATCAGTTTCGCCACCTTCCTCTACCAGTTGGCGCAGACCTGGAAAATGTGGCCCAAGAAGGCGCAGCACGCTTTCATATTCGTTGGCATGCGCGCCATGCGATGACAAAAAGTCAATCGCGTCAGGTGTCGCGTCAATCAAATCCCTATTTTCAAAAAGGAAGACTGGCCCAGCGGTTACAGGTGTGGTGCGCAAAGCGGGATCGCGACGCGACGTGCCCATAATTGAAAAGGCCCGGAACATCAGTGTGGCACTTGCCACACTGGCCAGTGTCAATATCGCCATGTCGGCAAGGTCAATCGCCATCTCATTTATCCTACCGTCAAACCGAGGTGGAATATTGGATAGGAAAGTTAATCGCTGGTTAAGTCACGGCCATGCGACGTGAGGTTTGTTTTCGCCCATCGCCGTATTTCCAGACATTGTCGTGCGCAACAGGACCTCTCTTGGCCAGACAACGTCTACGATCGCGCCCCCTGTTGCCTGGCCGGTCCAGCTTGCATGGCCATGACGGCGACTGTTGGAAAATGTCAGTGTTGCACCCGACCGTTCAAGAAGCGTCTTTGCAATAAAGAGGCCAAGGCCCATACCGTCATAGCCGGGGCGTTTGCCGCCGTCCTCGGACAGGCGTCTGCGTTTGACATATGGGTCGCCAATTCTGCCGATCACTGATTGTGGAAAGCCACGTCCGTCATCAGCAATCCTGACAACAACATCGTCTTGTGACCAGTTGATGTCGACCGTCACTTCGGCCCTAGAAAAGTCTACCGCGTTCTGGATGAGATTACGCAGACCGTGAATGATTTCGGGTCGGCGTGTCACTGTGGGTTGTATTTGCGCGCCGTCTTGCATTGGGCTGACATCGAAATGAACCTGTTTGCCACGTTTCAGATGTGGTTCTGCCGCCTCGCGTACAACGGTTTCCAATGGTGCCTGACGCAGGTGGAGATCATCTTTGCCAGCCCGACCCATTGACTGCAAAATGTCGCGGCAACGATCCGCCTGGCTGCGGATGAGTTCCGCATCTTCGAGCAGTTCGGGCTGCGTTCTCAACTCTTCCATCAGTTCGCTGCTGACCAGTTTTATAGTCGCAAGCGGCGTACCCAGCTCGTGGGCAGCTGCCGCCACGACGCCACCAAGATCAGTCAGCTTTTGTTCACGCGCAAGTGCAAGCTGCGTTGCAACAAGCGCTTCGCCCATGGTGTGCATTTCAGTTGTCACTTGGCGGGCGTAAATCGCCAGAAAGACGACGCCAATCATCAAGGCGATCCAGAAGCCGAACTGGAACAGGACTGGTAGATCAAGAATGGTTCCTTCGGCTGTCACAATCGGCAGATGGTAGGTGCTGATGATGCTCATCATGATGATGGCCAGCATCCCAAGGAAGATAGTGCTGTGCAGCCGCAACACTGTCGCAGCGATGGTGACCGGTGCCATCACCAGCATGGCAAAGGGATTGTTCAACCCACCTGTCAAATAGAGCAGCAGGCTTAGCTGTAGAATATCAAAAACCAACCACAAAAACGCTTCGCGTTCGGACAGCCGTTTGTTGGTTGGATAAAGCAGGCCAGAGACGAGATTTGCGATGATTGACACCAGTATGACCAGCGCTGACAACCCGGCGGCGATCTGTAGATCATAGATGCGGACGGCCACCATGATGGCAGCGGCCTGTCCGGCAATCGCGAACCACCGCAAGGTGACGAGCGTCCGCAGTCGGACCCAATTGCTGCGCTGATGTTCCTGAAACAGTTGTGGTTCTGACGCAGGCATGTCGGTTGCGGTATCCTGATTTGGCGTGCCTGATTGTGATAGGCCTGCTTAGCATATGGATCAATGCGACCGTTTACCAAGGCAACCCTGTCGTATGCTATCACATCACCGGTTCATGTTCCGCTTGTTGACGGTGGAAATGTTGGTCCTACCTTTCCAATATAAGATCCTGAAGGATGAAAATATGAATATCGAAGCACGTGATCTGGGCGAGGATAAAAGCCTGCTTCTGGTTGATGATGATGAGGCGTTTTTGCGCCGCTTGGCCAAGGCCATGGAAAAACGGGGTTTTGACGTTGAAATGGCGGGGTCTGTTGCAGCCGGTCAGGCAATCGCCACAGCTCGCCCGCCGGCTTATGCTGTGGTGGATCTCAGGCTTGAGGATGGAAATGGTCTTGATGTGGTCGAGACGTTGCGCAGTCGACGCCCAGAAAGCCGGATTGTGGTCCTGACTGGCTATGGTGCTATCGCGACTGCCGTCGCTGCTGTGAAAATTGGCGCGACAGACTATCTGGCCAAACCTGCCGATGCCACCGATGTGACCAATGCACTGTTGACACGTGCGGATGCTTTGCCGCCGCCGCCCGAGAACCCGATGAGTGCAGATCGCGTGCGGTGGGAGCATATCCAGCGAGTTTACGAACTTTGCGACCGAAACGTATCTGAAACGGCGCGGCGTTTGTCGATGCATCGCCGCACGTTGCAACGCATTCTGGCAAAGCGCAGCCCGCGTTAAGGGTTTGTCGGCGACAGGATAATCACCTGTTCGTCGCCATTGGGTGCGACCACAGTGATCGATGCTTCGGTGATCTCTACGATACGCCAATCGCCCACCGTTTCACCAACGCGGCGGCGCAATAATTCGGGACTGTTCGACAGCCGGAGCAGGGCAATTTGAACGTCGTCGCTGTCTAGCACGCCGGTCAATGATAATGTCACCTCTTCCGGGGGCGGTGGGACAACCTCTTCTTCGACATGGGGTCGCCTGCTTCTATGAAACAGCGGGCGCGCAACAAGCTGCTCGGCGCCGGTTTCCAAAATCTCTGAAACTGCGCTGACCTCTGATGCGCTGGGCATGACGGGTGGAGGTGCTGCTGTCACTTCGCGATTGTAGGGCAACCACATCCATCCGATCAGGCCGAGACAGGTCAGCGTTGTCAAACCCGGAAGGGTGCCGAGCAAGGCTTTGGTCAGGGCGCTCATCTTGCTGAAAACCCGCTCAACTGCAATTGAATGGCTAGGGGTCGTTCACCGGTTGCGCGGTTGTTTGTGCGGGCCCTGCGCAGGTTAATGCTGTCTACCACGATCATGGGGTCATGGTTCGCAATGCTGAGAAGATATGCGCCCAATTGCTCTTCACGCACAACACCGGTTAGGGTGAGGGCCAGACGCACATTGCCAGGGAGTTGCTCGATCTGGTCAGCGCGGATCACCTCTAGGCTCACCTGATATTCTTCGGCGAGCTCTTGCATATCGCTTTGCATTTCCGCTTGGGACAGCTGTGGTGTTTCGTTTTCATACAGCCCGATTTCAGTGACATCCTGTGCAGAGTTCGCGGCCAACTGGTCGGCACGAGCGATGGTTTCGTTTAGCTCTGCTATGCGGTCGTATCGTTCTGTCACCAAGTTTGTCAGGGCAAAGGCAGCCAGCATGAGAACCAAACAAGTCAGAATAATCAGCGCTACGCCAAAGCGACGAACAGCATTGGGTTTTTGAAAAACAAACGCGCTCATCCCAAGGGCCCCGTTATGGTTGCATCTATCCGGAAACGTTCCAGGTTTTGGGTGTTGTCTCGCGTCACGGGTGAGCCGAATTGAATGTCACCGAGCACACCAACCTCGCTTAGCAAGCGGGTGATTTCGGCAGCCGACGGGCCAAAGCCGGTGATTGTCAGACGATCCTCTTCGATTGAGATTTGTTCAAGCCAGACGCCGTCGGGCAACAGGGTGGCCAATCGACCAACTAACGCGATTCTAGTGTCGCTCAGGTCACCGTTTTCACGCAAGGCACGCGTTTGGGCTGCTGCTGCCGCACGTTCGGAAATCTGCTGATTTGCGGCGGCGGCTTCTTCATTGGCTGCGTTCTGACGCACAGACAGCGCCACCGTCAATGCGATTGCGGAGACGATCAGAAACGCAAAGGCTGTGGCTGGCACACGTAGTGTGGGTGGGATCATCCGCAGGCTTTTTCCCAGGCTAATGGGCCCGCGCGATCTGCGGGGTGTGGATTGCCAGCTGGGGTAGACGGCAATCCTGGCAGATCCATCGGGCCCATAACGGCGGGCGGTGTTAATGACTTTTCGGTGTACGCTCAAAGCATCAAAGACCCAGTCCACATTGGACTTCAGCACAATTGCCGCTTCAACCTGCCAATCCAGATCTACTGTTTCCTGCGCGGACCAAAACCAAATGCACTGGTCTGGTTGAAACGGCGATTTGAAACCGATTTCCGTGTCGATCATGGCCTTTCAATGATCTTGAGGCCATGATCGACACGGAAATCGGTTTCAAAT
>JBCBGX010000116.1:0-7226 GCA_038526325.1 Pseudomonadota bacterium
CCCCAGAGCAAACCAAGGTCATCGGCGGCAAAACTGTGCGCGTCCTGGCCTGGTATGACAATGAATGGGGCTTTTCCGCGCGCATGGCGGATGTGGCCGCGACCATGGGGCGTCTGCACTAACTGAAAACTTCGGTTCGGCAATCGTCTGTACACAGCATTTACCCTGTCCCGACATTGCTTTTGCCATTCCTTCGCGGCGCGGCTAGACCCGGAGTATGACGAACAAGATCGCGATTTTCCTTGGCCTGCTTATCCTCGCGTTTCTGGCCGTGGATTACAGCCAATATGATTGGGCGATGACACTGTTCCTCTTGCGCAAACTGCTCGATCTGATTGAATACTTGGCCATTTGGCGTTGACCTTTTGAGATAAATCGCAATGTTAGCGCCAACATTATCGCTCAGGAGGACTGCAGATGGCCGTCAAAGTAGCAATCAACGGATTTGGCCGCATTGGCCGCAACGTATTACGCGCCATCGTCGAAAGTGGTCGCACAGATATCGAGGTTGTCGCCATCAATGATCTAGGCCCTGTTGAAACCAACGCGCATCTTCTGCGCTTCGACAGCGTCCATGGCCGTTTCCCTGGGAAGGTTACAACGACCGAAACCACCATTGATGTGGGCCGGGGACCGATCGAAGTTACAGCCATCCGCAACCCCGCCGATCTGCCCTGGGCTGACGTTGATGTCGTTCTGGAATGCACCGGCATCTTTACATCAAAAGAGGCGTGTCAAGCGCACCTGGATAACGGTTCCTCGCGCGTCCTGATCTCTGCACCAGGTAAAGACGCCGATAAAACTATCGTCTATGGTGTGAACGACGATGTGCTGACCGGCGATGACATCGTCGTCTCAAATGCATCTTGCACGACCAATTGCCTGTCGCCCGTGGCAAAGGTTCTGAACGACGCGGTTGGCATCACCAAAGGCTTCATGACCACGATCCACAGCTATACCGGCGACCAGCCGACGCTGGATACGATGCACAAAGACCTTTACCGCGCCCGCGCCGCAGCCCTGTCCATGATCCCCACCTCTACCGGCGCGGCCAAGGCCGTGGGGCTGGTTCTGCCCGAACTCAACGGCAAACTCGATGGTGTCGCAATTCGTGTCCCGACCCCCAATGTGTCGGTCGTTGACTTAACGTTTGAGGCCTCTCGCGCCACGACAGTCGAAGAAATCAACAGCGCGATCAAAGCCGCCGCTGATGGTGCAATGGCCGAAGTCCTGGCCTATACCGACCTGCCCATGGTCAGTGCGGATTTCAACCACGACCCGCATTCGTCAATCTTCCATCTCGATCAAACGAAGGTTCTTGACGGCAACATGGTCCGGATCCTGACATGGTATGACAATGAATGGGGCTTCTCCAATCGCATGGCTGATACAGCCGTCGCGATGGGAAAGCTCATCTAACATCAGTGCAATCCTAATCCGAAGCCGGCCCCGCGGGGTCGGCTTTTTTCTTGGGCATTCGAAAAACGGGCCATGCACTCGGTGCATAGCCGTTAGCGCTAAAGATCAGTTGTTCTGCGCTGCAGCATAGCTAACTGTTTAGGTGTAACAGCAACACGCGATGACTTTTGAAAGGAGCACGCACATGTCCGTACTAACAACTGTTCGCACTGCAATCGAAAAGCGCGCGGCCTATAACCGCCTGCGGCACGAGCTTGCCAGCATGCCCGTTGAAACTGCCATTGACCTTGGCATGTTCCGCGAAGATGCTGACAAAATCGCGACCAAAGTAATCTACGGCTAAGCCACTGATAACGCTTGATGACCAGCCGCGCCTTCGGGGGCGGCATTGTTATTTTAGGACCTTGGATAGGAAGGAATCAATCCGGTCGGCATAACCCGGAACACCTGCCAAATTGTTGTGGGTGCCGCCGGGCACGGCGTGGAATGTCACCGGCAAACCGGCTTCGCGCATCTGCTGTGCCAGCCGGCCCCCAATGCGTGGCGGGATCATTTGATCGTCAGCGCCATGTTGGATCAAAACCGGCGCCGACAATTGGGGGATCAAGGCCGCAGAATTCCATTTTTGGACAAAGGGCATCCAACAGGCCGGCAGCCAAGAGGCCCGCGTCATCAATTCACACATCCGCAAGAAAGGCGCGTCCAGAATGATCGCGTCCACAGTTCGTTCCGCCGCAACATATTGGGCAAGGCCTGTGCCCATCGAATAGCCATGCACCACAATCGGACCATCATGGCGCGCAGCAAGCCAGTCGTAGGCGTCCAAAGCATCCGCCTTTAGCCTGACCTCAGACGGTTTGCCGGGAATGCCACCGCCACCACGATACTCCATGGCGACCAATGTCCGGTCAGAGGCCAAATGGGCCTTAAGCGTGGAGGTGAAATAGGCCAGCGCACCCCCATTGCCCATAAAAAACAAAACGGCCTCAGCCGCTTGTCCATCATAAATGGCCAGGGGGACCTGTCTCTCTGACACGACGTCTTGACGAAACTCCGGTGCCTCAAAAGCGTCTGCCCCAAAGGGATAAATGAACCGTGGATGCGCCAGCACCATGAATGTTCCGTAAACCAGGTAGGTGACCGCAAGCATCCAGAGCCAATTCACCCGTCAAACCGGGCCCGCAACGCTGAATTCACGGCAGGCGTAACAAATTTCGACACATCCCCGCCCAGCCGCGCGATTTCTTTGACGAGTTTTGAGGCAATTGCCTGATGCTCAGCCTCGGCCATTAGAAATACGGTTTCAATCGTATCGTCCAATTGGCGGTTCATGCCAACCATCTGAAATTCGTATTCAAAATCAGCCACGGCGCGCAGACCCCGGATGATGACCCCTGCCCCGACATCGCGTGCGCAATCAATCAACAGGTTTTCAAACGGGTGTGCCAAGATTTCGCAACCGGTGCTTTGGCTTAACGGGGCCGCCTCAGCCTCGACCATCGCGACACGCTCTTCCAGCGTGAACATCGGGCCCTTATCGCGGTTGATGGCCACCCCGATCACCAAACGGTCTACCAGCGAACAGGCACGCCGGATAATGTCAATATGCCCCAGAGTGACCGGATCAAAAGTTCCCGGATAAAGCCCTACGCGCATCGTAGCCCTCGTCTTAACTCGCCTTTGCGCGCACGCAACAATATTGCTGCTCCGAATGCAACCGCCCTAGTGACCCATGATCATGCCTTCAAGGGCATCTTTTTCCATCGCAAGCTCGGCCAGCCGCCCTTTCACAGCATCTCCGATGGAAATCAGCCCGACCATCTTACCACCATCCATTACCGGCAGGTGGCGGAAACGACCGTTTGTCATGACTTCGAGCACATTCAAAGCTGTGTCAGAGGGGCTGCAGGTCGTGATCTTTGCCGTCATCATTGCGCTCACAGGTTCGGCCAAACATGTGGTGCCCCGCTTGCCCATCTCTCGGACGATGTCCCGTTCAGACAGGATCCCATCTGGCACCTCACCATCCGCTGAAACAACGACTGTCCCGATCCGCTTTTCCGATAAAAGTTTGACAGCATCCGTTACACTGTCTGTCGGTTTGACCCAAATCAGACCTGGATCATCCTTCGACTTCAGCATCTGTGAAACGATCATGAGCGGGCTCCTTGAGGTTGCTCCGGGCTTTCAGCGTCTCAAATCAATGCACTGGCTGTCAAGCACGGCGTTTCCACCACTCGCGAAGGATGGTCTCTTTACGCCGCGACGCCCTTGTCTATAGTCGGCGCAAATCAAGGGAAGGATCACAATGCAAGAGTTGACGCATTACATTGGCGGCCAGCATATCAAAGGCACGTCAGGCCGGTTTGCAGATGTCTACAACCCCGCCACGGGCGAGGTGCAGGCCAAGGTTCCATTGGCCAACACAGATGAAATGGCACAGGCCGTTGCAATCGCGGCCGAAGCACAGCCTGCCTGGGCCGCCGTCAACCCACAACGCCGCGCGCGGGTCATGATGGCCTTTGTGCAGCTTTTGCATCGTGACATGGACAAGCTGGCCGAAGCCCTGTCGCGCGAACACGGGAAAACACTGCCGGACGCCAAGGGCGACGTGATCCGCGGGCTGGAAGTCGTCGAATACTGTATCGCTGCCCCGCAGATGCTGAAGGGTGAATATACAGACTCCGCTGGCCCCGGCATTGACATGTATTCGATGAATCAGCCCCTGGGCGTGACGACGGGGATCACCCCGTTTAACTTCCCTGCCATGATCCCGATGTGGATGTTTGCGCCCGCAATCGTCTGCGGCAACGCCTTTATTCTCAAACCTTCGGAACGCGACCCATCCGTCCCGCTGATGCTGGCGGAACTGATGGAGGAAGCGGGCCTGCCCAAAGGAATTCTGCAGGTCGTGAACGGCGACAAAGAGGCCGTTGATGCCATCCTTTACGACGATACGATCCAGTCCGTCGGCTTTGTGGGGTCAACACCCATCGCCGAATACATCTATGGCACGGGCTGCGCGCAAGGCAAACGCGTGCAGTGCTTTGGCGGCGCCAAAAACCATATGATCATCATGCCAGATGCCGATATGGATCAGGCGGCGGACGCTTTGGTTGGGGCTGGTTATGGCGCTGCCGGTGAACGATGCATGGCCATCTCTGTTGCTGTGCCGGTGGGTGATGAAACCGCTGATCGGTTGATTGAAAAGCTGGTCCCCCGCGTCGAGGCGCTGAAAGTGGGGCCTTATACCTCTGGCGATGATGTGGATTACGGCCCGGTTGTTACAGCGGCCGCCAAAGCAAATATCGGACGGCTTGTGCAAACCGGGATCGATCAAGGTGCCAGACTTGTCGTCGATGGCCGGGATTTCCGGCTGCAGGGCTACGAAGACGGGTTCTTTGTCGGCGCGCATCTGTTCGACAATGTCACGAAAGATATGGACATCTACAAAACCGAGATCTTTGGTCCGGTCCTGTCTACAGTCAGGGCACAAAGCTATGAAGAAGCGCTCGGCCTGGCGATGGACCACGAATACGGCAATGGCACCGCGATTTTCACCCGTGACGGAGACACCGCGCGCGACTTCGCGAACCGCATCAATATAGGCATGGTCGGGGTCAACGTGCCGATCCCCGTCCCGCTTGCCTATCACACCTTTGGCGGCTGGAAGAAGAGCATGTTTGGCGATCTGAACCAACACGGGCCGGACGCGTTTAAGTTCTACACGCGCACCAAAACAATCACATCGCGCTGGCCATCAGGCATCAAAGAGGGCGGCGAATTCTCGATCCCTGTGATGGAATAACGCTAAGCGTCCACTTCGGGCGCATACAGCGCGCTCTCTTTCCCGTGCGCGACGCGGAACTGAGCGACAGCCACGGCTAACCGCCTGACAGCGGTTGGCACTGTGCGAAAGCGCGTTAGCGGGGCCTGCAAAACCAGCCACAGCGCCCAGACGGCACCCGTAATCAAACCTGCCATGGCAGTGGACGCTGAGGGAACGCTATCATCGCAAATCAACCGCATCATCTGTTGGTCCCGGATCCGCCTGAATAGATACGCAAAGGTCAGCCTTTCCGGTGGCCAAATCTCGAAAACACGTGCGTCGGATGACCAGGCGGACCTGCCGCCACCACGCACAAAATCGAGAAAGAACTTGCGATCGCTGCCCCCTGTAAATCGAAGCGCTTCGTCAAATCGCACGCCCAGCTTCTGTTGTGCGTCTAAACGTACCATCCAATTGTTGGTATAGATTTCCAACGCAGTCTCTTGCGGCGTCGCGACACGCATCATTCGTGCTTGCATCAATTTGGCATTGGCTGCTCTGACATCTCGAAGCACCAGTCGGTTTTGCCATGTCAGCGCTACATCCGTTGGACCCTGCAAGCGGTTTGGCCCACCCACCAAATCGACACCCCGACCAACCAGCGCATTATACAAAACGACCAGCCAATCCTGATGCACGACCGAGTCATCATCAACAAAAGTCAGGTAAGCGCACCCCTCCGCCGCCGCGATATCCAAGATACAATTGCGGGCTTGCGGGATGCCACGCCGCTGCTCCAACACGTAACGGACCGGGAAAGGCAGCACCTCCTCCATTTCAGAAATCAACGGAGCGAGCGACTTCTCCTCATCATTTTCTGCAATTAAAACAACGCATTCTGTGCCCTTCGGCACTTTAATCTCTGAAAGACTTTGTAGCAATGCGCGAAGCCCATCAGGCCTGCGATGGGTAATGACACCCAATCCAATCTTTTCAATTGTTCCGCCCACAAACTCGCCCATGTTTTTGTGCGTGATAGCAGAGATACTTGCTATTGCCGACAAACAAATGAACAATATGAACAAGCGTTCAATTCATGACACTGGGAGGCATCATGGACTTTGCCCTGACCGAGGAACAGGCGGCCATTTTTGACATGGCACACTCCTTTGGGGCGGAACATATCGCCCCTGAGGCACAGACTTGGGAAAAGGCCGAAACCATCCCAAAGGATCTCTGGCCAAAACTGGCCGAGCTGGGTTTTGGCGGCCTCTATGTGAGTGAGGATCAAGGCGGCTCCGGTCTGTCACGGCTGGACGCCACGCTTGTCTTCGAAGCATTGTCGCACTCCTGTGCCTCGGTCGCTGCTTTTCTGTCGATCCATAATATGTGCGCGCGGATGATTGATGCTTACGGGTCTAACACGCTCAAAGCGCGGGTGCTGCCGAAAGCGCTGACAATGGAGATGATCCTAAGCTACTGCTTGACGGAACCGGGATCCGGCTCTGACGCGGCAGCGCTGAAAACGAAGGCCACCCGCACAAACGAAGGCTACGAACTGACAGGAACCAAAGCCTTTATCTCGGGTGGTGGTTATTCGGACGCCTATATTGTCATGGCCCGCACAGGTGAAGATGGCCCGAAAGGGATCAGCGCGATTCTGATCGAAGACGGTGCCACGGGCCTCAGCTATGGCGGGCTCGAGGACAAGATGGGCTGGCGGTCGCAACCCACGCGGCAGGTTCAAATGGACGCCTGTAAAGCGCCCGCCGACAATCTGCTGGGCGAGGAAGGGCATGGGTTCAGATACGCCATGGCCGGGCTGGATGGGGGGCGGCTGAACATCGCGGCTTGCTCGCTGGGGGCAGCCCAAGCCGCGCTGGATCAAACGCTGGCCTATATGAAAGAGCGTAAGGCCTTCGGCAAACCCATTGATCAGTTCCAGGGGCTACAGTTCCGGCTGGCGGACATGGAGATTGAACTGCAATCGGCCCGCACGTTTCTGCGGCAGGCCGCCTGGAAACTGGATACCGGCGCG
>JBCBGX010000117.1:0-7197 GCA_038526325.1 Pseudomonadota bacterium
AGCGCGGGTATCAGCTCGCAGGGTGAGTTGAGGTCGAGTAGCGCCCCCCTGCCCCTTCATTGCGGCCGTTCAATCGCCTGGCGGCGAAGGTTTGGGAAGAGCCCATTGCGGAAGTTGTAAATTATCGCTGCGCGCGCTCGCAGCACGGAAATTGCCGCAAGTGCGCTACAATTGGCGCTGCCTCACGGCGGGAAAACCGGCCGTTCGTGAAGAGATCAGCGAAGAACTGTGGGGCAACTTACAGGTCGCGTACGGGGCTGACTTCCGTTTGATCTAAGTAAATGCGCTTTGTGGATATCTGCAGCATAGCAAGACCCGTGAGATGATGGCGCATTAGTCAGCCGCCAAAATCAGGACAGCCCGCCGAATGTCCTAGGCGTCATAGCCCGCTACTCTGTAAGGGACCTGGTTTGCGGAACCCATCAAGGCCAGCGATCAAGACCGCACAAACAGACCGGACACATGACTGCTTCTAATAAATGCACAAATCAGATCAAAAAATATCTTGATATGTAGCAGCCATCCACACAAGACGTTCACCGACTTCACGGCATCAGTCGAGCTGGGCTCAGTATCGCCCGACACCGCAAAGAGGACAGGCATCCGCTTTGAAATGGTGAACGGTACTGTCGACCTTCGTATGACCAAGCAGCAGTTGGACTGCACGGAGGTTGCCGGTCATTCGGTAGATCTCCGCTGCCTTTGTCCGGCGGCGTGAATGGGTGCCATATCCGCTTGGCTCTAGCCCGAGCGACGAGACCCAACCACGCACCAACCGTCCATACTGGCGGGTTGAAATGTGTGGGGCCGGTCATGGAACCGGCTTGGGAACAACTGCGGTTCTAAGCCCAACCTTGCATTTGCTGCCGTTGCGGTGAAGGTCGCTATTCCGATGAAACAAGGCGATTTTGTAGGAATGCAAATTGTTTTTTGCTCGATAGTTTGATGACAGCCAAGACTGAGGGACGAATGGACACGTTAAACCGACGCATATTGGTCACCGGCGGAGCAGCCGGTATCGGGCGCGCAATCGCTATGAAATTCCTCCAGGATGAGGCCCGAGTTGCGATTTGCGATGCTGACCCGGCAGCTGTAGCGCAGTTTGCGCGTGAGTTTCCCGATGCGATCTGTGCGACCGTTGATGTGACGAAGGAAGGTGAGATGGGCGCCTTTCTTGATCGACTTGAAACAGCATGGGGCGGCGTCGATGTGGTATGTGCCAACGCTGGAACCGGCGGGCCGGCCGGACCAATAGAAGATCTTACATATGAAGACTGGCAACGTTGCGTTGCCACAAATGTGCACGGCTCTTTCCTGACCTGCCGCTGGGCGGCGAGGATGATGAAAGCGCAAGGAAGCGGCCTGATCGTCATGACGTCCTCGACCGCCGGTATCATGGGTTACCCCCTGCGCTCGCCCTATGCGGCAGCGAAATGGGCGGTTGTCGGGATGACAAAGACGCTTGCCATGGAGCTTGGCCCGTTTGGCATTCGCGTCAACGCCATTTGCCCCGGAGCTGTTGAAGGGCCAAGAATGGATCGGGTTATCGCGAATGAGGCCAAAGCACGCGGCGAAAGCGAAGATGCTGTGCGCCAATCCTATGTTGCCGGCGTGTCCATGAAAACTTGGGTTCGCGGTGAAGACATTGCCAACAGCATATTCTTTCTGGCTTCTGATGCTGGCGATAAGATTTCGGGGCAGGTTCTGTCGGTCGATGGCCACACCGAAACGCTTGCACCGTAGACCTCACAACATCGGGGCGTCCAAACTAACCTGCGGGATTATCGTCGCCGCATACTCGAAGGCGACGCACCGAATTCCTGGATAAAGGCACGGGTCATTGCAGATGCATCTTTGTAGCCACATCGCAGAGCGATTTCAGAAACAGAGATATGAGATTCCCGCGCGTATTCGCGCGCTGCGGACAATCTGAGCCGTCGATAAACCTGTTGAGGTGTCGCACCAAGCTCATATGAAAAGAGCCGGGCAAGGCTGCGTTGGGATAGGCTTGCCGCGCGGGCCACAGCTTGAATGGGCACCGGTGTCTCAATGTTCTCGGCCATGAACACAATCGCCTTTGACAGCCTTGGGTCATTCACTCGTGGCACTTCACGCGGCGCTCCCGTCGCATTCCGTGCGTCCAGAAAAAGAGCCGCAACATCGAATTTCAGAGCCTCGCCATGGCTGCGTCCGATGAGTTCCAAGACCAGTTCAAATGTCGTAGTCGCACCGCTGCAGGTCATAATGGGCCCGTCAGCGACGTATCTGTCAGACACAACATCGATGTCGGGAAACGCTTCTGAAAACGACACGCGTTCGTACGGGTGGATGGTTGCGACTTGTTGATCCAAAAGCCCAGCATACGCCAGTAGCCACTGGCCGGTGTCCATGCCGACGATGGTTTCAAAACGGTGTTGCGCCGAAATCAGTTCGCGAAAGGTTTTGTGAGTGGAGTAGTCCTGAACCCCGTAACCTGCCACGACAAAAAGAAAATCACTGCCCTGGTAATCTCTTAGGGTTTGCTCGGGCAAAACCGGCAGGCCGCTTGAAGAAAGCACCGGATCTTTTTGCAACGCTACATAAGTCCAACAATAGTACTCATAGCCCAAGAAATTATTGGCCGCTCGCAGGGGTTCCACAGCGTTGGCAAGGCAGTGGTTCGAGAAGCCCGAAAACAGTAGGATCGCTACGGTCTTCGGATTATCGGGCGATTTTGTCCAATCTGGCATGGAATATGGCTAATTCTGCCGGTGGCTCATGTCAATTGCTGTTAGCGTCGTCTGGCTGGCATACGTTTGTATGCGCCGTCAGATCGAAGCGGGCTTTTCGGGGTGAGGCCCTTTTCAAGCTTCGTCAACACCCTGTTTCGACTAGGATCCACTTAATGCCTCTTGCGATGAACCGTTCTGTTTTTGTCACCTGTGCGCTCACGGGCTCGGGTGGGACGCAAGACAAATCTCCGCATGTGCCGCGCAGTCCAAAGCAGATTGCGGACGCCGCAGTTGAGGCTGCGAAGGCGGGGGCTGCCGTGGTGCATTGCCATGTGCGCGACCCTGAAACCGGCGCACCAAGCCGCGATTTGGCGCTTTACCGTGAACTGACGGACCGGATCCGGGACGCCGAGGTTGACATGGTCTTGAACCTGACCGCCGGGATGGGTGGTGATATCGTTTTTGGGTCAACCGAAGCGCCGTTTCCGGTGAACGAAGCGGCGACGGATATGATTGGCGCGACAGAACGCATGGCGCATATCGCGGAATGCCTGCCAGAGATTTGCACGCTTGATTGCGGCACGATGAATTTTGCCGAAGCCGACTACGTCATGACCAATACACCCGGCATGTTGCGGGCTATGGGTCAGATGATGACCGACCTTGGTGTGAAGCCAGAGATCGAGGCATTTGATACCGGCCATCTTTGGTTTGCAAAGCAATTGGTGAAAGAGGGCATTCTTGAGAACCCAGCACTGGTTCAGCTTTGCATGGGTGTGCCTTGGGGTGCCCCGAATGATCTGAATACTTTCATGGCGATGGTGAACAATGCGCCAGATGATTGGACCTGGTCGGCGTTCTCGCTAGGTCGGGACCAGATCCCTTATGCTGCACAATCCGTCCTTGCTGGCGGAAACGTGCGTGTCGGGTTGGAAGACAACCTTTTCCTCGAAAAGGGTGTTCTCGCAACCAACGCACAATTGGTCGAAAAAGCCGTTGGCGTGATCGAAGGAATGGGTGCCAAGGTGATTGGCCCTGAAGCTGTGCGGGAACAGCTTGGCCTAACTAAGCGCGCTCCGGTGACACCCTGATGACCCAAAAAGCATCCATCATTGGCGGAGGGGTAATCGGCGGCGGGTGGGCTGCGCGGTTCTTGCTCAATGGCTGGGATGTCGCGGTTTTTGATCCTGACCCGGAGGCGGAGCGCAAGATTAACGAAGTGCTCTCCAATGCGCGTCGTGCATTGCCCTCGCTCTATGACAAGGCCTTGCCTGCGGAAGGTGTGCTGAGTTTTCATGATGATCTTGCGACGGCGTTGGACGGTGCGGCGTGGATTCAAGAAAGCATTCCCGAAAGGCTCGACTTAAAGCACAAAATTCACATTCAGATAGCGGATGCTGCCCCGAATGACGCGATCATTGGGTCGTCAACCTCTGGCTTCAAACCCTCCGAGCTGAACGCGCACGGCGGAAACGTGATTGTCGCGCACCCGTTTAATCCTGTTTACCTGCTGCCCTTGGTTGAGCTTGTCGGTGATGCAGATGTTTGCGCCCGCGCGGCCGAGATCTTGCGATCGGTAGGCATGTTCCCACTCACCGTTCGCAAGGAAATTGACGCACATATCGGTGACCGCCTGCTGGAAGCGGTTTGGCGCGAGGGCCTGTGGCTGATCAAGGATGGCATCTGCACGACCGAAGAACTGGACGAGGCTATTCGCATGGGCTTCGGGCTCAGATGGGCGCAAATGGGCCTCTTCGAAACCTATCGGATTGCGGGTGGTGAAGCAGGGATGAAACATTTCATGGCGCAGTTTGGTCCTGCGCTGAAATGGCCTTGGACCAAGCTGATGGACGTGCCGGAATTTACAGATGAACTTGTGGATCTGATTGCTGGGCAGTCCGATGCGCAATCTGGTCATATGTCGATCCGTGAATTGGAACGTCTACGTGATGACAATCTGGTCGGCATTATGCGTGCGCTGAAAAAGTCCGGCACCGGTGCCGGAGGCGTTTTGGTTGCTCATGAGGCGCAGCTTCCCGTGCCGGAACAGCGGGATCTGCCGGTGACCGTTGACCGAACCGTTCCGCAAAGCTGGACCGACTATAACGGCCACATGAACGAGGCGCATTACATCGAAGCCTCTGCCCAGGCGACGGACCGATTTATGGAAATGATCGGGGCCGATGCAGCGTATGTCGAGGCTGGCGGTACCTACTTCACGGTTGAAAACCACGTTTGCTATTTGGATGAACTCATCGAGGGCAGCCGTCTGACCATCACCACGCAGGTATTGAAAGGCGAGGGAAAGAAGATGCATCTTTTCCATCGCCTTTTGAACGCGGATGGCGAAGTCGCGGCCACTGTTGAGACGATGCTGCTGCATGTCGATCTGACAACGCGGCGCACATCGCTCCCGTCTGATGCGGTTTCGGCGAAGCTTGCCGCGTTCGCAAAAGAGCATGAAGGCTTGCCTCGCCCAGAAACCGCCGGGAAGGGTATCGCAGCGTGAGGATGGGTTTCAAAGAACGCCTCGAGGGTTTGCGATGACTAGATTGCAGACACGCGGCTTGTTCTTTGAGACCGGAAGTTATGGGAATCCCGCTCATCCCGCGAAGCTGATGATCCGCGGATTAGGGTCGCAGTTGATCGATTGGCCGCACACGTTGATCGATGGGTTGGAGGCGTCCGGCCTGTTTGTCGTTGTCTTTGATAACAGAGATGCCGGGTTGTCGCAGAAAATGACCGCACCGGAAAACCAGGCCTATGACATGTCAGATATGGCCCAGGATTGCCTGGACATCTTGGATGCGCTGGACATTGAACGCGCCCATGTCTTGGGGATATCAATGGGCGGTCTGATCACCCAGGTCTTGCTCGCGCAATCAGCCGACCGGTTTCTGACGGCAACGATCGTGATGTCCAGCATTTACAATGCGTCGCTTCAGGATTGCTTGGGCAGTGATGTTCTTTTGGACCCGCCAAAGCCAACCGGTGATGTTAGGGCGTTGCTGGATGAAGCGCTGGAAGCCGACGCCTTTTACGAAGGCCCTTCCTTTCCGATACCCTACACAAAGCGTGCGGAAAATGTGCGTCAGCGGTATGAACGCAGCTATTGCCCGGATGGCCAAAAGCGGCAACTGGCCGCAATGAAACGGTCGCAGTTCGACCCCAAAAAGCTGGCCAATTGCGAGGTGCCCTCGCTGATCATTCACGGCGATCACGACGTGATTTTTCCAGCTATTCAGGCCAAGAAAATCGCACAGGCGATACCAAATTCGAAGTTCCAACCGATCTCAGGAATGGGGCATGAAATAAGCGACGACCTCGGTGCGCTGATTGCAGGTCATGTGGTCAATCATTTTCAAGCCAGCCGTGTGGAGGACGCCCATGTCGCCACACATTGATCACGCTCTTGATATTGTTGACGATATGCGGATCCCCGTCCGCGACGGCATCATCCTGTCGGCGCGGGTTTGGAAGCCCAAGGTGCAAAACGCCGAACCATTGCCTGCCATTCTGGAAATCCTCCCCTACAGAAAGCGCGATGGAACTGCTGTCCGCGATGCCACCACTCACGTCCATTTTGCAGCGGCAGGCTATGTCTCTCTTCGGGTTGATCTGCGCGGCACAGGGGAATCCGAGGGGTTGTTCGATGATGAGTATTCTGAACAGGAGCTTTCAGACGTCGAAGATACAATCGCATGGATCGCAGATCAGCCTTGGTGCTCTGGCGCGGTCGGAATCATGGGAATTTCATGGGGTGGCTTTAACGGTTTGCAGGTCGCCGCACGTCGCCCCAAGGCGTTGAAAGCGGTGATCACGCTGTGCTCAAGCGTGGATCGCTATGCAGATGATATCCATTACAAAGGCGGGTGCCAGCTCACGGAAAACGTGGGCTGGGCGGCCACGGTAATGTCGTGGTTTTCGATGCCACCTGATCCGGCACTTGTCGGCGACCAATGGCGCGACATCTGGCTTGAGCGGATGGAAAACACCCCGTTCCTGATCAGCGACTGGATCAAACATTCTGAACGCGACGCCTACTGGAAACACGGTTCGGTCTGCGAGGATTTTTCCCGGATCGAAGCTGCCGTGCTCACCATCGGCGGCTGGCATGACGGGTACCGCAATACACCTGCAAAACTGCTTGAGGGGCAAACCTCGGGTCCTATCAAAGCCATCATGGGGCCCTGGAACCACAAGTATCCGCATATTGCCGCCCCAGAGCCGCGCATCGACTTTCTGACCGAAGCGCTTCGTTGGTGGGATCGCTGGTTGAAAGGCGTTCCGAATGGGGCAGAAAGCGACGCAGACTACCGCGTCTATGTCATGGATGGGATTGAACCGCGCACCAGTTTTGATCACCGTCCCGGAACATGGGTCGGCCTTCCTGAATGGCCAAGCGAACATATCGCTCATCAGGTCTTGAGCTTGGGCGACGGCACGTTGGGTGACGGCCGCAGGCCCCGTCATGCGTCCGTCACCC
>JBCBGX010000118.1:0-7157 GCA_038526325.1 Pseudomonadota bacterium
GCAATGCCTTTGGCGGCGGTGTGGGGATGGCCTGCGTTTGCGATGTGGCGATCGCGGCGGATCACGTGAAATTCGGTTTGACAGAGACAAAGCTGGGTCTGATCCCCGCGACCATCGGGCCTTATGTGCTGGCGCGCATGGGGGAGGCGAAAGCGCGGCGGGTGTTTATGTCTGGGCGGATATTCGGTGCTGCAGAAGCCGTCGAACTCGGGATAATCGCCAAAGCCGTGCCCGCGGGCCACCTGGACGCCAGTATTGAAGCGGAAGTCTTGCCCTATTTGGCCTGTGCACCGGGTGCTGTTTCGGCTGCAAAGGCCTTTGCCAGATCTTTGGGACCGGTCATTGATCGGGAAACAGTGGATCGTTCTATCGATGCATTGATCACGCAATGGAACAGTAGTGAAGCGGAAGAGGGGATCGCGGCTTTCTTTGAAAAGCGCCCAGCCGCTTGGAACGCTGCGTCATTTACCGAAAAGTAACCATAATTAACGAAAATATAAGTCCGACAGATTTCCGTCTCACTTTGGACTGATTCAGCTCATCTACTCTGCACAAAGGGGAGATGTGCATGCTATTTGATTGGCCGACACCAGAACAGATGATCTATCGTGTAACGCGGTTGCGCCGTCTTGTGGCGCTTGCAATCATGATCCCAGTCGGTGTGATGTTGATCGGGTCTGCGCTTGACCCGTCATTCCTTGCGCCAGATCGCGCAACACTGGGTGCGATGGCCGTCGCAGTCATGGTGGTCGGGCATGTGATGCTGTTTCCCAATGTGGCCACCGAAACTCTTAGCCTGTCTCTTGCAGTTACATCTTTGGTCGTGTCTGCCCCTTGGATCAAATCCGTGGCGTGGATGGCACCGGCTGAAAATGCGAGCGCCGCCTATATGTTGTTAGTGGCGCTTGCAGTGATATCGGCGGGTCTGATGATGGCGCTGGCAAAGACAGTGTTGTCCGTCATCATATATGCGGGACCAGCTGTTAAGTTGCGCGTGAAGGCCGCCATGGAGGTGCCTTGCTCTGTCGACGTTGCGCGCCGCCAATTCGCACTACAGCCCCAAACCCGCCGCGGGCGTGTCTTGAGCGGCAGTGCGGACAGTAATGGTCTGTTTGATGTCGCGATTGTTGCGCCCCAGGTAAGTGACCCGGAAAACCCCGATCAACCGTTTATTGCGCGCCTCGCCGGGAAAGTTCTGCATTCTGACGAGACCACGCATCAAGTGATGCTCGTGCTGCCAAATGGCCAAGTCGCGACCACGGCGCAGACCTTTGCCCCAACAGAGACCGGGTGCCGCGTTGAGACGGTCGAGATGCCGGGTGATTTTACCTTGGGCATGCATGCGATGTATTGGCTGACCGATCAGCAGGCTGACAACATGACGGAATGTGCCGACACAATCCTGTCAGAGGCGGAACGGACTAACGGCTTGGCGCATGGCGTATCGCTGCTGTCGCTCGCCAGCGCCATCTTGTCGCCCCGCGAGCCTCAGGTGGGACAGACGGACTGATAAGCGCTTTCAGAGAGCCTGTTGGCCCTTCATTGACCAATTGGGCGCGGCGATATTGCACGTTTGATCTGGTGTTTAGGCCAGACCCCTAACCTCGATTAACTTACCCTTGTGTCGGTAGACCTGTATTGACCCTGCCAAGGTCGAGTTGTATCCCACCTCCAGCCACAAAAAATGGCGCTTTAGGCGCTGTGACAGGGAAAGGATCTGCCCTTGCAGGAAATGCTGTCAGAATATCTGCCGATCATGATCTTTCTGGGCCTCGCAATTGCGCTGGGCCTGATCCTGATTTTGGCCGCAGCCATTGTTGCGGTACGTAATCCAGACCCTGAAAAGGTGTCAGCCTACGAATGTGGCTTCAACGCGTTTGATGATGCGCGGATGAAGTTTGATGTGCGGTTCTATCTGGTCTCGATCCTGTTCATCATCTTCGATCTGGAAGTTGCCTTCCTGTTTCCCTGGGCGGTAGCGTTCCAGGATGTGAGCATGGTGGGCTTTTGGTCGATGATGGTGTTTCTGGCGGTGCTTACGGTGGGCTTTGCCTATGAATGGAAAAAAGGCGCGCTCGAGTGGGAATAACGCCGCAGCACGCTACTTGCCCTGAACAGATAAAAGGGGTTGTCGCATGGACAACCCCTTTTTCTTTTGCGCTATGGGCGCGGCTGGTCAGAGCTTGGAGTTTTTGCCGTACATCACGACCACATTGTTCATACGGGCTTCCATACCCAAAAATGCAAAGAACAATTGCTGCCGTGTTTCAGCATCAAGCTGTTCGCCATTTAAAGCCTGTTGCAGGTCAGGTTGAACAGCGTCCCATTCGTCAACGACGAATTGCAAACCATCAGCGATCTGCTCTGTTGGGGGCGGGCGGACGCCGACCTCTTCCATGCCGTTGCGCAGGGCTGACAGTGTATCCTGGAACAACTTCATCGAGCTTTGGAGGTCGGCTTGGGCAGTCACGGTGTTGATCCCGGACGCGATGAGGCAGACATCTTTGGACATTTGTGCAGTAAAGACGCGCTGCCGGCCAGCAAGATCAATCAACAACGCATCCGCATGTAAGAGCGACACTGGATCGGCATATTGTCCGGTGATCTCGCTTACTAGAATAGCGTTTGTTCGCAGCAAGGCATCGCTTTGATCTGCGATTTGCGCGATTTGCGCATCATTTGTGCCATTCACTTCGGTTGCAACGGCGTCTTCAAGCACAGGCTCCCATTCAGAGCTAAGCCGAGCAATGACCTGTAGTGTTTGCGGACGCTTTTCTTCACCCAAGATGCCAAAGCTTCGGTTACCATAGAGCAGCGCATCGTTGATCCGGCCAAACTGTTCGGCGGAAATTTTCAGCACCGCATTGCTCTCAGCAACAGCAACACCGGCGTGCAAATTGCATGCGGACGCCATGATACGCTGGCTGAGCGTGCTGAGTTGGCCAGCAAGATTGATCCGTTCGCTCCCGCCAACATCCTGCAGGATATCGCGTGCCGTTGCTGTCCCTGCGACAGCGAGGCTGAGAGTTGCTGCAGTTAGAACGTTGGCACAAAGCTGCCAATGCCCAGCAACGTGGGGTCGTATTTTGTCAAACATGTTTTTCCCTTTTAAGAGACCAATCAAAAGCGCCTAACGCTGGTTTGCGCTAGGCCCTTTCGAATGATTGAAAGCGTTCTTCGCGAACGCAGAGTCTTAGGTTGGCGACTTAATCCAGACCTCAACGCGGCGGTTGATCCGACGTCCTTGGTCGCTTTCGTTGCAGCCTGACGGTGCAACTTCACCATACCCGACCGATGTGATGCTGACACCGGACAGACTGTTGCCGGCAGAGGCCCGGACTTCATCGGCGACCTGAGCTGCCCGGCGCTCTGCCAGATTCAGGTTGCTGTCAAACCGGCCGACACTATCGGTAAAGCCAACAAACAACACTTCGGACCCTGCTGGCTGATCTTCCAAAAAGTCAATCAGGCGGAATTTGTCGATCCGTGCTCGTTCATCCAACTCCGACGAGCCGGTGCGGAAGCGGAAGGTTGTCGACAGACGGTCAAAGTCCTGCATCTGGCCCAGCATTCGCTGCGCAGTCTGCTGTTCAAGGGCACCGCCAGCCGTGTTGCGAAGGGCGACGCCGCGCAGATCGGACGGGGCCTGCTCCTTGCGGTCGACGTTAAAGCCAATGAACCCAGCTTTGCGCAGCACGCCGTCCACTTCTTCGGACGATGCATAATCAACAAAGCTTTCGGCATCTGCGTTCTGGCTATCGGCACGGGTGTAAAGGAACAATCGGCGTTGTAAGGCATATTCTTCGGTCTTGGCCGAGAATGCGTCGGGCACCATGGTGATCCCGCATTGGTTGATGATGTTGACCGTGTTGGCACCACGCTGGAAAGCATAGCCCACAACACCAATGGCACCTGGGTTCTGGTTCACGAATTGCGCAACGGCATTGCTGCTTGGCACGATCTCTGCGTCTGGCGTCAGCTGAACGTCAGCACTGCCGAAAAAGCTGCTTTCAAATGCGTCCTGGCGGTTTGTGCCAACAATGTTCCGCAGCACGACCTGAACGGGTAGGTCGGGGCCACCGATTTGGGACCAGTTTGAAATGGCACCGCTATAGATGCCGAAGATCTGGCGCACGTCCATGGTGCTGATTGGGTTGTCAGGATGGACCACAACAATCAGACTGTCGACTGCAAGGATGTGTTCCTGGGCAGGTGAATACATGTCGCCGGCGCCCGCGGCCCGCAGGGCATCCGCCTCTTGCGGGGCCATACGGCGAGACGTCATTGCAACATCAGAGCGCCCAGCCAGCAAATCGGCGATTCCTTCGGACGCGCTGGATCCGGTCACCTGGATGTTGGCAATATCTTCGCCAAAGCCCTGGTCACCAACAAGTTTCGCGACAAACTGACCTTCGATGGCAGTATTGCCGATATCAGCAGCGGCGTCTTTGCTTCCTGCAAAACCTTCCACAAGCAGAGGCATCAGACCTGCACCGATCTCTTCCGAGCCGGAAATCGCAAGATCAACGTCGGCCACGCTCAGGTCAGGGCAAGCCTCGCCCGAGCAGGTCACACGGTTGGCCTGGACGCGAAGTGGCCCCAGCAGAGTTTCAATTGTGTAAGTGTTGTTTTCGAAGCTGACCAGATTGCCGGTCATGTTCACAGTGCCGTCGCTAGACCGCAGCGTTACCTCTTGCGCAAGCGCGCTGGTGGCCATGGCAACACAGGCAACGGTTGCCATGCCAAGCCGACGGGCATTCTTTGGGTTCATCATACTCATTTGGCCTCCATTGCCATGCATCTTCGCGGTCGGTTCACAACCGCGTGAGTCGCCTAGGGCGCTAACGCAATTGTTTAAACTTTATTGCGTCGTCTCTTTAGCTAAAATGTGGGCAAAGTTGGGCATATTGTTTCTGACTTTACGGCATGCCGCCACGAAATGAGTGATGGCGGCATTGCCGGGCGCGCCCAAGATTGGCTTCGCCTTAGGCAGAAAGAGAAAGGGCGCGCTTGAACGAAGGGTATCAGGCGCGCCGGTTTTGTGCGGTAGGACGTGGCGTTGGATAGGGCTTGCTATTCAAGCTCCGGGTCAGCTGTGAAACCGCCCGAGCCCGTGAATGTGCTGGTCGTTCCGTCCGCATCGGTTGACGACAGATCAAGTTGTGCGATGCCCGCGATTTCATTCGCACGGGAACCAAAGAAAACGCCACCGATCTGGCTGTCAGAGGTGCAGGACACGCCGCTGCAATCCGCGATGGTCAGGTCGCCAGCAAAACCGTTGCCGGTGATGGCCGTTGTGCCCAAAGACAGGTCATAGTCGATATCTTCAGCCGTAAGCAGGACATTCCCGGCGATAGTGTTGCTGCCGAAATTGGCTGTCAGTTCTACGCTGCCTGTCGCAAGGATGGCACGGGGTAGATCATCGGCACGCACGCCCACCGCCTCGATATTGCCCGAATATGAGACTGACCCGGACAGGATTTCGAAGTTATCGGGGTGTGTCTCTGCGCCAATGACGAAATACGCTATATCGCTGAAATTGACTGAGGAGTTAATTGCGCGACCGGACAAGAGGCGGTAGACCGCCGCATGATTGGCGCGCAGATCCGGCCTGGCAAAGCCTTGTGTATTACTGCCGTTCACATCGGCAAAGCCGTCAACAAAGGTAAAGGTTTCTCCATCGACCGTCAGGCCGTAATTCGCGGCGTCGATGCGAACCATTGTGCCATCACTGATCTATTGCGTAACTTGATCGGGTGCAGCATTCCCATTGGTGCGGACAATGCGGACATTAAATGTTTTGCCGTCCAAATTACTGGTTCCATTTGAGATTGTGGCGAAATCCGCCCCGTTGCCAGAGGCTGCCGGGTCTGTCGTGCCAAAGAACAGGTTGGGTGGTTCGGGCGCTGGTTCGACAGGTGGTGTGCCATCAGCACCGTCGCTGCCGCCAGCGCCGCCATCAGCACCGCCAGCGCCGCCATCGGCAACGTCACCGCCGCCAGCGCCGCCACCGGCAACGTCACCTCCGCCGGCGCTGCCGGTGCTGCAGGCAGCCATACTCGTGAACATAACCAAGACCAGAACGAGAGGTGTTGATCGGCGTTTCATCTTGAGCGCTCCATACGCGGGGATCGGTATGTCATCGGGCTTACGCGTCGGTTCTGGTAATTATTCTTTGAGGGGCGAAAAAAGTTTGGCGGCTAGGGCTTTCTGCGGCACCGGATCGCGTTGACGCCCGTCCTTGGGATGGCTACACGTGAGCCCAGCCAAAGGCAGCAACCCTGCCAGATAAAGGGAGCCACCATGGGTGTCATGACCGGAACCGCCGTTGGGGCCGATAAGGAACACGGCGCGCAGCTGATTAATTCAGAATTGCAGGACAAGGGGTTTCTTGTCACCTCGACCGCCGACATCATTAACTGGGCGCGGACCGGGTCGCTGCACTGGATGACCTTCGGGTTGGCCTGTTGCGCGGTTGAGATGATGCATACCTCTATGCCGCGCTATGATCTGGAGCGGTTCGGGACAGCCCCACGTGCTTCCCCCCGCCAGTCGGACCTGATGATCGTGGCGGGAACGCTCACCAACAAGATGGCGCCGGCTTTGCGCAAAGTCTACGACCAGATGCCGGAGCCGCGTTACGTGATCTCTATGGGCTCCTGCGCCAATGGCGGTGGCTATTACCACTATAGCTATTCCGTGGTGCGCGGCTGTGACCGGATCGTGCCGGTGGATGTTTATGTGCCCGGCTGCCCGCCAACGGCGGAGGCGCTGCTTTACGGTATCCTGCAATTGCAACGCAAGATGCGCCGGACCGGGACGATCGTGCGTTAAATCGCACATCAGGAAGGACAGACAATGACCGAAGCCCTACAAGAACTTGGCACCCATCTGGAGCTTAAGCGCACCGATTGCGTGCTGTCATGGGACGTCGCCCATGATGAGTTGACGGTGACGGTTGCGCCATCTTCGCTTGTCAGCTTTGTGGAATTTCTGAAAACCGATCAGACCTGCAAGTTTTCGACGCTGATCGATATCACAGCCGTCGATTACCCCAGCCGGGCGAAGCGGTTTGATGTCGTGTATCATTTCCTGAGCATGTCCTCTTCCCGGATCTGCACCCGCAGGCGGATCCGGTGGTTCTGATACATGCTCAG
>JBCBGX010000119.1:0-7119 GCA_038526325.1 Pseudomonadota bacterium
GCGATTACCCAGGTCTGCGCCCATGTGATGGGCAATGACGCCGCTGTGGGATTTGCGGGCTCACAGGGGCATTTTGAATTGAATGTAATGAAGCCAATGATGGCCTATAATGTATTGCAATCCATGCAACTGATCGGCGACGCGGCCAGCGCCTTTACCGACAACTGTGTTGTCGGCATCAAGGCAAACGAAGACCGGATCGAAAAGCTGATGCGGGAATCTTTGATGTTGGTGACAGCGCTCGCGCCGACAATCGGGTATGATAACGCGACGACGGTCGCCAAAACCGCACATAAAAATGGAACCACGCTGAAGGAAGAAACGATCAATCTCGGCTTTGTAGACGAAGACACCTTTGAAAAAGTGGTCCGACCCGAAGACATGATCGGCCCCAAATAGCATATGACCGGCACGGCCAAACCCATCAACCTTAACAAGGCGCGCAAGGCACGGGCCAGAGCCAAGGCCAAAGCGAAAGCAGACGAAAATGCAGTTCGCTTTGGCCTAACCAAGGCCGACCGCCAGTTGCAGGCCGCCAAACAGAAACAATCAAACGAGCGCCTGTCAAATTTAAAGCTAGAAGATGACTAGGACGCAGCACCGTCGACCGGTGAAGCGATCCCTGACAATCCGGGGCCACCGCACAAGCGTCTCGTTAGAGGATATTTTCTGGGTTGCCTTCAAGCAGATTGCTGACCGCGATGGAAAAACAATTAATGGGCTAGCCGCAGAAATAGATGAAGGCCGGGGAGATATCGGTCTCGCCTCGGCCCTGCGGATTTACATCTTTGAAACTGTTCAGAAGGATCAGTCGCGAGAATAAAGCGCCCCGCGCAAATTCGTCAGCCGCTCGCGATCCTGCTTCTCTGTATCATTTAATTTGGCAGGTTTGATCGGCTTAGCCTCTGCCGCACGGCTTTGCTTGTCGAACAAGCGTGCCACTTCATGCCCTTCCAGCTTTTTCTTAGGCTGGATTTTCAAGGTCTGTTCTTCCTTCCTTCGACCAAGAAGCGAAGCAAGTCCACGTTTCGAAGATCCCGGCAGTGAAATAGTCATTGGTTGCCCCCCAAATTGCCTATTTGCGCAGCAGCTCGCGCCATGCTTGTTTGTGGCACAAAAAAGGCTCTGTCGCAATCACGAGCGCGTGAGTTTGGCGGCGGAAACCCGCGTAAACGCCCTTATTTTATGGCTGATTTGAAATAACCCTATCCAAAAGTACAGTTTTTCGCGCCGTAATTGTATCACCTTCGGTTTCTCAATTTGCATTAAAAATAGGCGCATCTACCGATTGGCCAAATTACAGAGACACTCGCTTCGTGATTCGTAGCCAAGCCCCATTTTTAGAGCGCACTGTCAAATGCGCTAAAGGGACAGGTTCAGGCAGATCGGACAAAGAAAACCGATAAACGCGCAGCAAGGTTGCCAGCAAAACGACCCCTTCAATCATGGCGAAACCGGCACCGGTGCAGACCCGAGAACCGGCCGAAAAAGGGATGTAGGCGCGGCGCGCGCAATCACGGCCATTGTCCGTGCTCCATCGGGTCGGATCAAAAGCGTCTGGGTTATCCCAGGTTCGATTGTGCCGGTGCAGATGCCAAGGCGATAGGACCACCTGTGCACCACGCCTCACGTGACGGCTGCGAAAGATCTCGTCTTTCGCAGCTTCACGTACCATCATTGGAACCGGTGGATACAAGCGAAGCGTTTCACGAAACACATCACGTGTAACGGCCAAATGTGAGAGTTGGCTGAAATCATCATTAAATGCTGACGCCTCTTCTGCCAGTTTGTCCTGCCAGTCAGGATAAAGTGCCAATAGATAAAGCGCCCAGGCCAAAGCCGACGCGCTTGTTTCATGACCCGCCAAAAAAAAGATGGCCACCTGATCGACCATTTCATCCCTGTTAAAGCATTTCCCCGTGACAGGATCCTTTGTCGTCATGATCTTGGTCGCCAGATCATCCGGCGCGTCACCCTTTTCAATCTGCGCAAGACGCATGTCGGTGAGTTCCGTTATCAATCGCCTAATCGACGCCGCTGATCTTGTCGTGCTCCGTCGAAACAAGTGTGGCACCCAACGCGGGACCTGAACGAAAGCCGCTACATTAATAATGGGCTGACTGCGTTGATAGGTTTGGAACTCTGCAAAGACACGTTGCGCCAGCGCGTCCTCAATCGGGATCGAAAATAAGGTGCGAAAGATGACGTCGGCCGCGATATGACTGGTGATCGCCTCTATCTCTTGCGGGGCGTCGGATGGCGTTATCCGCGCCACGCCTGCCTGCCCTGCAGCCACCATTCCTGGAAACGTGTCGCGCAACCGCCCGCCCTCAAAGGCCGGATCAATTATCCGGCGCTGCCGCTCCCATACATCGCCATTGGTCAGAAAGACGCTGTTGCCCAAAAGCGGGCGCAAGCCTGCCCCTACCCGATGTGACTTTGGAAAATCTGCGGGGCGATCTTTTAGTACGACCTTGATCAAATTCGTATCGTTCACCAGAAAACTACGGAAAAACGGCGTGCGAAACTCGGCCATCCAAGCACGGTAAAGCTTGGCCGGTTGCGCCGACAGAATATCCTGCCGAAAAAGCTGCAGATACCGCCAGAGCGATACCCTTTCGGGCCGGGCTGTCGGTTTTGGGGGCAGACGGCCGGTCATGGGATAATGGATGTATATTTTGAAACGGGCACATCGATACGAGAGGCCGACGGCCCGCGCCCGCGATATCTGTCAGCCAATGTCTTTGGCCCGGCAGTGATCTGGAAGTAGTCATAATCCTTCGGCTGATCAAACGCGCAGAGATATTGAAAATGCAGCCGAAAGAACCGCCATCGTAAGGCCTTCCACCGTTTCGGAGACAGGCTTTGGGTAAAGGCTGCCGAAATGACCAGGGGCCATTTCTTTCCTGGCGGCGTCACACCCGTCACAGCAACGGGATCACATAAGGCAAAGCAACAACCATCGCCGGGGGCAGACACGTCGACCCAGGTGATCGCCTCTTGCGTGGCAAGATACGCCAGATCAGACCTAAGCCTGCGCGCCTTGGGCAGAAACGACATCATCGGAACCACCTGCCCCAAAGACAAAAAAGCGAGCTTTGGTCCATCTTTGGGCACGCGCCCGTCCCGCAACAGGTCAGCCAAGATACTGACTGCCAGATGCGCGCCAGAGGAATGCCCGACCACAAGAATTTCGTCCACCGAACCGGCCAAAGCGGTGGCAATCTCGTCGCCAAAGACTTTCATCCGCGCCTCAAGCTCAGGCGGGTTTTTCCCCATGAGCCGCGATGAAAACGCGTAATCATGCATGAGATAATAGGCGAATAGCTTGTTATCCAGCGATTTGAACCACCGCATTATCACAAACATCACCATGGCCCAGATCGCATAGCCAAGCCCTGTTGCGATTGTGCCAACGACAGTAAAAAACGCCCCCTTTGTCAGGCCTGTGAGCGACAAAAGCCACATTACACCGGCTTCAACCCAACGCCCCAGAATGGTCCCAACCCAAACAGCGACAGCCAACTGGGCCAGTAACATGGCCACCGGGTATAGTGCCGCGATCACCGGACCTTTCCGCATCCACATCAGGCGCCGCAACGTGCCGGTTGTGATGTAAATCCATGCAGTCTGAACCAGTTGCCAATATGTGGCCGGGATGGACTGGGCCATGCTGTCACGCACAATGTCGGACCAAACCAGAACGTCGACACGTGAAACCACATCTTGCCCATCCATGCGTGCCTTCACTGCCCAGTTGAAAGTATCCTCTGCCGGGCCAGCATGAACGGAAATATCGTACCCGCTGATCTTCGCTTGGGCGGCACTTTCGCTGCGATAAAGCTCGCGATACCGGCGCGGCGGCATTGGATCATAGCCGGGAATATGGAACACCCTGCGTTGGCTAACCGGTGTTGCGTCGCTGCTCATCTAAACTCTACCTGATGTCCCGTTCCAAGCAGGTTAGCGGACACAAGCGCAGAGTTTAAGGGCCTACCCTATCAACGCCAGGGCGGGAAATTGCTCAAGCAGCCAAAAGCTGAACGCTGTGAACTGGCCCGTGACCATCATCAATCCAACCGTCCATAGCAACAGGCCAGACGCCCGCTCTATCCGGTTCAGGTTTCGCTTCATCCAGGCCATTGGGCGCTTCATCCTCGGAAAGAACGCGGCCACCAGCAAAAACGGAATGCCAAGCCCCAATGCGTAGACGGACATCAGGACCGTACCGCGCGCGACATCTCCTTCGGACAGGGCCAGACTAAGGATCGCGGCAAGGATCGGCCCAAGGCAAGGTGTCCAGCCAAAGGCGAACGCAAGGCCCAGTATATAGGCGCCAAAGGCGGACCCGCCCCGGTCGCCGGTTTCAACCCGAACCTCACGATCCAGAAACCCAATCCGAAACACACCCACAAAATGCGCGCCGAATATCATCACAATAATGCCCGCTATGGGAACAAACCACCCTTGGGCCTGCAATAGCACGCGCCCCATCGTGGATGCGGCCAGCCCCAAAAGCACGAAGATCGTCGACAGACCCAAGACAAAAAACAAAGCCGTGACCAAGACACGACGTCGTGCATGTGCCGTTTCATCCATCGCACTAACGGACACACCGCCCATATAGGCGAGATAAGGGGGAACGATAGGCAACACACAAGGACTGAGAAACGACAGAAGACCTGCCAAAGTCGCGACCATCATCGCGGGCAGCAATGTGGCGTCCAAAATAAGCGCGGAATCCAGCATACGTTCTCCTTTGCCCCTGCTTAGGCGACTGCGGCGTGTAGGTCACCCGCCATCTTGTCACAACTTAGTGGACAATCTGAAACATCGCGCCTACCTCCAGACGCATGACATTTGATGCAGACTTGGATGCCAAAGGGCTACTATGCCCTCTCCCCGTTTTGAAGGCGCGAAAACGCCTGCAGGCTTTGCAGTCGGGTCAAGTCTTGCGGATGGAGGCTGATGACCCCGCGGCCATTGTCGACGTGCCGCATTTTTGCAACGAGGCGGGGCATGAATTGGTTGGAACGTCAGACACCGACAATGCGCAGGTTTATCTGATACGCAAGGCCTGATGTCAGCCTTGGATTGACGGCCCTATCCTTGTCGGTCAGAGTTCGGTATGGACACGCATTATTTGGCGGTCTTGCTGATCGTGGGTGCGACAATGAGCGAGGCGCAGGACTACAGTTTTGATCGGCATTGCGGCGTAAGGTCGGATGATGGTGCGGTTGTGATCCGCATTCTGGATCATCTCGAAGACCTGGCCCCCGCTGCAAAAGACCGCATCGCTGCTGGTCTGCACGAAGGTGACGTGGTCCATTTGCCCGGGCTCGCGATCACGCACAATAACCCGGTCACGTTGCTCGATATCACCGATCCCGCATGGATGACGCTGGGCGGGTTGCGCGTGGGCATAACCACTCGGGAACTTAAGTCAGCGGGTGGGAAACCCTTTGATGCCTTTGGAAATCCGGCTGAGGATTCACACCGAATATGTGTGGTGAATGTTGAGACACAGGATGACCGCGTGACACAAATCACTGTCGCTCATGCGCCGATGAATATCCATTGGGAAGACGCGCCGGGACCGGAAAACCCTTAAGCCATGATCCACCGGGCAAAGATGGCGGCGCGCAAAAACGCAGATCTGTATCAGGCCATCTTTGATGCGCATGGGCTGCGTTACATCCGGGATGATCAAGCTTTCCGCGCCATCGACCCGCCACCGCCCTATTACAGCCCGATGACACTTTTGTCGCCCATACCTGACGATGTGCTGCGACAGCTCGTCGCGAAACAGGCTGACAACTTCGGGCACATGGTCGGGTTAAAAGACAGTTTTTGCCTGATAAAAGAACCAATTCCCGGCCTGACATCCCTGTTCGAGGCGACTTGGCTCTGGCATCCAGGTGCTTCCTTGGCCCCTGGAAATTGGGTGCGTATCGATAGATCGGGCGCACTGCTTGCCTGGGAAACCGCGTGGAAAGCGGCTGGCTCAGCAACGGATCAGCGCATGTTCCCCGACGCGCTGCGTGACAACCCAGACATTGCCTTCTTTGCAGCCATCGAGGACGAAGAAATTATTGCGGGCTGCATCGCGAACCGGTCCGCCGACTGTGTCGGGGTGTCCAATATCTTCGCCCGCAACGAAACAGCCAACATCTATTCACAGGCCGCCGCTGCTGCCGCATCACTGGCCCCCGGCAAGCCGCTGGTCAGCTATGACAGGGGCGTCGGACTGGGCCATCTTCATTCTGCTGGTTTTCAACCTGTCGGGTCATTGCGCGTTTGGGTCGCAGCATCCTAAAGCGTTATGCGAAAAACCTGAACCATCTAACGCTGCCTGAAATCAGAGATTGGGGCGCGTTAGATGATACAAGATGCTTCAGGTATTTTGTCAAACGCTGTCGCCGCAGGCTTGAGCATAGATATCCGCAAAGCCGGTATCACCTCGAAACCCCAAACCTTTGGCCAAAGAGGTATCAAACTGGCTGGGCCATGTGCCAACAATCGCCTCAATCGCGGTGTCAGGCACCATGTCTACCAGCGCTGCCTTGTCGCCAAGACAGGCCAACATCTCGGCCACCGTCACGCGAATGCCAGGCACATTGACGCACCGAAATCAGGCCAATCCTGACGCGCGACGCTTGGTGCGTGATGAAGCGCCTGCACCGCCATATCGGGCGACGCAACCCAAAGCGCCAATGATGCGTCAACGGGGCAGACCGCGCTTAGACCAGCCAACGGCTCGCGAATGATCGATGACACGAAAGAGGAGGCCGCCGCGTTTGGCTTGCCGGGACGGACTGTCACAGTGGGCAACCGCAAGGTGCGCGCATCCACCCAGCCCCGCCTACGGTGATCCGCCATTACAAGTTCTGCCATTGCCTTGGTCACGCCATAGGTGTTGCATGGCTGAATGGCCGTCGCCTCAGTCAATGGCTCCGACGCGTGGTGACCATAGACGGCCAACGAAGATGTGCCGATGACGCATGTCTGGGGCCCAAGCGCGCGGGCCGCTGCCAGAACCGCATTGGTCCCGCCCAGATTGACCCGCATCCCAAGGTCATATTCAGCTTCTGCTTGCCCGCTGACAATCGCGGCCAGGTG
>JBCBGX010000120.1:0-7084 GCA_038526325.1 Pseudomonadota bacterium
AAAAACAATCGATGACAGAATGCTTGTTTTTGGGCAATCCGGTTTGCATGCAGAATTTGGCGGCGTTGTCCCGGAAATTGCGGCACGTGCCCATGCTGAAAAACTGGACATATGTGTGGAAAAGGCTCTGGACCAGGCAAACATGGCGCTTTGCGACCTTGATGGTATCGCGGTAACAGCCGGCCCTGGGCTAATTGGTGGTGTTCTGTCTGGGGTCATGTGTGCCAAGGGGTTGGCCGCCGGGACCGGTTTGCCTCTGATCGGGGTGAACCATCTGGCGGGCCATGCGCTGACCCCGCGTCTGACAGATCAGGTGGCATATCCTTATCTGATGCTTCTTGTCTCTGGTGGCCATTGTCAGTTTCTGATCGTTGAGAACTATGACCGCTATCGCAGAATTGGCGGTACAATTGATGACGCGCCGGGTGAGGCCTTTGACAAAACCGCCCGGATCCTCGGCTTGCCCCAGCCAGGTGGCCCATCGGTTGAAACGGCAGCCCTTCGCGGAGACCCGGACCGCTTCAACCTGCCACGACCTTTGTTAGGTCAACCGGGCTGCGATATGTCCTTTTCTGGGCTAAAGACTGCAATTCTGCGCGCTCGTGACGGAATTGTCGCGGAAAAGGGGGGGCTGACAGTGCAGGACCAAGCCGACCTTTGCGCAGGCTTTCAAGCGGCTGTGACGGATGTGTTGCGAGAAAAGACAAACCGTGCTTTGCGAACATATCTGGAGACGGACCCTGCGACACGAGGCTTCGCCATTGCTGGTGGGGTGGCGGCAAATCTGCAGATCCGTGCCGCGCTCGAGCAGCTGTGTGAACGGAGCGATACCGCCTTTATCGCGCCGCCTTTGCATCTTTGTACCGACAACGCAGCCATGATTGCCTATGCCGGTATGGAGCGGATGATACATGGCGAGAGCGACGACCTACACCTGTCGGCCCGCCCGCGCTGGCCGCTCGATAATCAGGCCGTGCCCATGCTGGGGTCCGGCAAGAAAGGGGCGAAGGCATGAACATTGGCATTGCAGGTGGTGGGGCATTCGGGACCGCTTTGGGGGTCGCGCTTGCTCTAGACGGAAACGACATCATCCTTTGGGCGCGAAACGAAGCTGCCGTTGCGACCATGCGCAGGGATAGGTCTAACGCTCGGCTGCCTGAGGTCGCACTGCCAGCAAACATGTCTTTTTCCACAGACCTGGACCCGCTATTTGCCTGCGACATCATTTTGTTGGCAATACCGGCGCAAACTTTGCGGGATTTTCTGACTGCGCATGCCTCTAATCTAGTGGGTAAGCATTTGGTTGCATGTTGCAAAGGGATCGACCTGACCCGCATGACCGGCCCTGCAAGCACCATCCGGGATCTGGTACCTGACGCAGTGGCGGCGATGCTGACCGGCCCCAGTTTTGCCGCTGACATCGCCCGGGGTCTGCCCACGGCCCTGGCTATTGCCTGTGCTGATGATGAGGCTGGGGCAATCATGCAAATGGCATTGTCCACAACGGCGCTGCGTCTTTATCGAACGACCGATACCGTCGGGGCCGAACTTGGCGGTGCTCTCAAAAATGTAATGGCCATCGCGTCAGGCGTAACACTTGGTGCCAAACTGGGCGAAAGTGCCCGCGCAGCGCTGATCACCAGGGGGTTTCCTGAAATGCAGCGGCTTGCGGTTGAATTAGGCGGGCGACCTGAGACTCTCGCAGGGCTTTCTGGTTTTGGAGATCTGGTACTGACATGCACGTCCGAACAATCACGCAATTACCGCTATGGTCTTGCGCTGGGGCAAGGCAGGGATTTTGACACAGGGACAACCGTGGAAGGCGCCGCGACAGCCCGGGCTGTGCGTCAATTGGCGACAGACCTGAGTATTGATATGCCAATATGCAAGGTCGTTGCCGACCTCACAGATGGCCAAACCGATGTGCCAACAGCGCTGAACGCGCTCTTGTCACGTCCGCTAAAGGAAGAATGAATGCGCTTTGCCCTTTTCACCAAAGACAAACCAGGTGCCTTACAGACCCGCATGGACAATCGCACGGCCCATCTAGAGTACATCGAGCAGACGGGCGTTGTCGAGATGGCAGGACCAATTCTGGATGAAGAGGGACAGATGTGCGGATCACTGATCGTGCTGGATGTGGCAGATCTGGCGGCGGCGCAGGCTTGGGCAGACGGCGATCCTTATGCCAAAGCTGGACTGTTCAGCGAGGTTACTCTGCGCGCTTGGAAGAAGGTTATTGGGTGATGGCATACTGGTTGTTCAAATCTGAACCCGATGTCTGGGGCTGGGACCAGCAAGTCGCCAAAGGCGAAACTGGCGAGGAATGGGATGGCGTGCGGAACTACCAAGCCCGCAACAACATGCGCGCAATGAGGCTTGGCGAGAAAGGGTTTTTCTATCATTCGCGCACCGGGCTCGAGATTGTTGGCATTGTCGAAGTTTGCGCCGAAGCCCACCCAGACAGCACAACCGATGATGCGCGCTGGGACTGTGTCGATATCAAGGCTGTGCGGCCGTTTGAGAGACCTGTCAGCCTCGAGACCATAAAGTCTGAACAGCGCCTGAAGGACATGGTACTGGTCAACAATTCACGCCTGTCCGTACAGCCCGTGACTGAGGATGAGTGGCGTATCATTTGCGAAATGGGAGATACGCAGCCCTAGCCTGCGACAGCTTGGTTGGGCATACTTCCCCACAGTAAGGGGGAGAGAGAATTATGGGACTTCTTTCAGTGTTGGCCGCTGCAATTGCGGCTTTTGCCTTTGGCGCAATTTATTACATGGTCTTGTCGAAACCTTGGATGGAGGCTGCAAGCATTGCCGTTGGACCAGACGGGAAACCAGAAAACAGCAGTAACCCGACACCTTATATCGTTTCGTTTTTGTGCATCATTCTGGTCGCGGGGATGATGGGACATACCTTTGTTTTGTCGGGCATTGATACGGTTGGTAAAGGGCTACAATCTGGCTTTGGCATCGGCCTGTTCTTCATTACACCGTGGATATTTATCAATACCGGGTATTCTGACCGACCCTGGAAACTAGCCCTTATTGACGGTGGGTACGCCACCGCCGCCGCGACCATCATAGGGGCTGTCTTGATGTTGGTATGAACAAAAACGAGGGCTCGGACCATGCCCGAACCCTCGTCCACCCCGCGTGTTCCAAACCACCACACGCAATCGAATCTCTAGGTCCGGATCATTCTGATCCCGCTTCTTTACTAAGGGCTCAGGCCCGTTTGGAGCAAATGTTTTACTACGAAAAGTTTAACTAAATTAGGCTAGGAAAGAAAAACACCCGCTCACATGGCGGGTGTTCATAAGTCAAAGCTCGTCGGACACCTAGCCGTAGACAGCTTCTTTTTTGAAGTGTTTTGTCAGCATGTAATACACCACAGCGCGGTATTTGTTGCGCTCTGACTTCCCGTAAGTCTCCAGAACGGACGCGATCGCGGAGTCAAGATCTGGACTATCTTTCAAGCCAAGCTTTTTCATGAGGAAGTTCTTTTTGACAGTTTCAAGCTCATCGGGTTGGCTGCTTGCCACGGTTGATGCATCTGCATTGTAAATTGCAGGACCGCATCCAATCGTTACCTTGGTCAGAAGATCCATGTCCGGCGCCATGCCGCATTTGTTCTTCAGGTCGTCTGCATACTTTGCAATCAAATCGTCTCGTTTACCCATGAAAGTGTCCCCGATGTTCGTGTTATTTGGTCAATAGCCGCTGCGCTTGCAACGCGCCTGCACGTTAATGGTACAAGCAGCACTTGGTAAAGGCCCAACGGTAAATCAGGCGATGTTTTGCTGTATCGCGCGCGGCTAGCAGCGTTTGCAACAATGTCGACATCTGACATCGAGGTCTTGCGTTCACAAAAACGTTCACGCTTTTCAGGCATCCGACGAGCGGCTGCGGTCGTAAACTGATGACTAACGCAAAAAGGGAAACGACATGACTATGAAAAACATCTTGCTTGGCGCCGCGCTGGCCGTTGCGCCAGTCTTTGGCCATGCTGCCGATTGGACAGGGCCGTATGCTGGCGCCCAGTTGGGAACTGCAGAAATTGATGTGGACGAGGCGCTTGAGGTTGATGGCGATGGCCCGTCATTCGGCGTGTTTGCCGGTTACAATTTTCAGAACGGGGCTGTCGTTTTCGGCGGTGAGATCGACTATGACGTGACAGAATATGATATTGCTGATGGGGCAGCCGAGGTAGAGTCGACCACCCGCGTTAAGGCTCGCGTCGGAACGGAACTTGGCGGCGGATTAGCGTATGGGACGGTCGGTGCGGTCTGGGCTACATCACCTGATTTTATCGGCGATGGCGAAGGCTACCTGTTCGGAGTTGGGTACGATCTTCCAGTGGCAGACAACATTCTTGTCGGCGCGGAGATCTTGCAGCACGAATTCGACGACTACAATGATACTGGTGCCGATGTCGGAGTGACGACGGTAAAGGCGCGGGTCGCGTTCAACTTCTGACACGCAGATTACTGACCGGTAGGCAGGACCAGCAGGACCCTGCCTATCGGTTAGCGACACAGTCCCCAACCAACCGATTGCAAGTGAAAATGGTCCGCGTGCAAGGCGTTGTAATCTGGTGACAGCGCCACGCGAAACCAGTCACAGGCGCTATCCCGCGCGGCACGCAGAAACGCAGCTTCTTCCCCACCTGTGTCCCAGTCTCGTAACGGACTTAACTGTCGGCCATCTGCAAAAGCGAACCCTGAAACATCTATGGCATCGGCCGTCGCATGAGTACTCATCCGCGATGATGGGCCGGACGTCGTGCGAATGGTCCGACAATTGTAGCTGCCGGACTGGTCAATAAAGGCAAGCTCTGTCCCCAGAATGTCCCATGCTGCTTGTTGCAATCCGTGCCGTTCCCACATGGCCATTCGCAACGCAATCGCGCAACGCGTTTCTATTGGACGCAGCCGAGATTGCCCAACCGTTTGCAAGCTCACGCGGCCTTTGATCCCGCATTGTGCGTTCTGCTGCAGGTCTGACATCACGTCATATGACGCAAAGCCACCAAGCGCTGCCAAACAGCTTTCGGTCGAGGCCAGCGCCCGGTTCAGTTTCCATTGGGTCAGAGGTGTGACCGGCTGGCTGACGACAAGGGGCTGGGTCGGGTTCCAATGCGGTGACAGCGGTGTGTCGGGGTGCACCAGCAGTTGATAACCGCCAAACGCCAACAGCCCCGCACAGAAGACCGCAACCAGACCTCGAACAAAGGCCAGGCTGCGTCCTTTGGTTTTTTGCGTTTTCTTCGCGGCATCCTGCGCCATCGCCTGACGTTTGGAGTGCCGCATGCGGATTTAGTACCGGTAGTGTTCTGGCTTGAAGGGCCCTTCGACGGTGACGCCGATATAGTCCGCCTGCTCTTTCTTCAGCTCGGTCAGCTTGACCCCGATCCGCCCCAGATGCAGGCGCGCCACCTTTTCATCCAGATGCTTGGGCAGGATATGCACGCCCACTTCGTAGGCGTCGCCGTTGTTCCACAGCTCCATCTGGGCCAAGACCTGGTTGGTGAAAGAGGCCGACATGACGAAAGACGGGTGACCGGTCGCGTTGCCAAGGTTCAAAAGCCGCCCTTCGGAAAGAAGGATGATCCGGTTGCCTGACGGCATCTCGATCATATCCACCTGTTCCTTGATGTTGGTCCATTTGTGGTTCTTGAGCGCGGCCACCTGAATTTCGTTGTCGAAGTGCCCGATGTTGCCCACGATGGCCATGTCTTTCATCTCGCGCATATGCTCGATCCGGATGACATCCTTGTTGCCGGTGGTGGTGATGAAGACATCAGCTGTGTCGATCACGTCTTCCAGCAGCACGACCTCGAACCCGTCCATGGCGGCCTGCAGGGCGCAGATGGGGTCTACTTCGGTCACTTTGACCCGGGCACCGGCCCCAGCGAGCGAGGCAGCAGAGCCTTTGCCCACATCGCCATAGCCCATGACCACGGCGACCTTGCCGGCCATCATCGTGTCCGTCGCACGGCGGATACCGTCAACAAGCGATTCCTTGCAGCCATATTTGTTGTCGAATTTCGACTTGGTGACAGAATCGTTCACGTTGATCGCAGGGAAAGGCAGTTGCCCCTTCTTGTGCAGGTCATAAAGACGGTGCACGCCGGTTGTCGTTTCCTCAGACACGCCTTTGATCGCCGCCTTGGTTTTGGCGAACCAGCCTGGGCTTTCGGCCATGCGTTTCTGGATCTGCTTTTTGATCACCTCTTCCTCTTCCGAGGTGGGCACGGCCAACACGTCTTCACCGGCTTCCATCCGTGCGCCAAGCAGGACGTAAAGCGTCGCATCGCCCCCATCATCCAAGATCATGTTTGGGCCTTCGGGGAACATGAAGGATTTGTCGAGGTAATCCCAATGCTCTTCCAATGTCTGACCCTTGATGGCGAAAACAGGCGTGCCGCCTGCCGCAATTGCCGCCGCCGCATGATCCTGGGTGGAGAAGATGTTGCAAGAGGCCCAGCGCACATCCGCCCCAAGTTCGACCAAGGTTTCGATCAGCACAGCGGTCTGGATCGTCATGTGGAGCGAGCCCACGATCCGCGCACCTGCCAGTGGCTTCTTGTCACCATATTCTTCGCGCAGGGCCATCAGGCCGGGCATTTCGGTTTCTGCGATGTCCAACTCTTTGCGGCCAAAAGTTGCTAGCTCAATATCTTTGACAACGTAATCTTTCATTTCTGCCTCCTGCGGCATGTCCGTTCAATTTGACGCGCTGATAGCAGGGCCTTGCGGTTACGACAATGGTGGCAGTGCCGCAGTTAAGACAGGTCACTTTAAGCGCATTGCATATGCCTAATTCGGAGGTGTTAACCTTTTATGGAATGTGCAGCTCGGATTGGTCAGGCAGCCCAAGATCAATCATCGTCGCGGCGTTATATAAACCCATGAACTCTTGCGGCATGCTGCCTTTTGACAGAATTGGTGACCGGATACGTTTACCCTTGGCCGTGACCATTCTATGTCTGAGCAGGAAACCGAAGCGGAAAAATTATGCCCAAATCGCACCCTCGCGCATGGCAACGTATGCTGTCTGGACGGCGGCTAGACCTG
>JBCBGX010000121.1:0-6995 GCA_038526325.1 Pseudomonadota bacterium
TGTTACGAAGTCGGCATAGGCGACTTTCCAGGCACCGCCATGATGGCCACCTCCGCTAATGACCTTTTTCTTTTTTATTATCGCCGGAGCATTTGATCCTGCACTCATTTCCATCCACCTTTGTCTCACCCAAATTGACGGCTAACCGAGTAGGCGTGAATGGGGGCTTAAAGAGACAATTCAACCCAAATGCGCTGTAAGTCATTAGGGTCATGATCCCTTTCGGTGCGATAGCGAGACCGTCGAAAAGACCGAGCTTGTGTTGTCCCTATTCGCCGGCTAGCAAGACTTGCTGCGCTTCATGATAGGGGCAAGCCACATAGTGGCGGTCGCCGATATCCTTCAGCGTTGGGCGCGCCTCAGTGCAATCTGGCTGCGCCTTTGGGCATCGGGTGCGAAAAACGCAACCTGATGGTGGTCGCAACGGCGATGGAAGTTCACCTTCCAGGATCGGTCGCGGTCGCGCGCGTTCCAGCACTGGATCTGGGATTGGCACTGAAGAGATTAGCGCTTGGCTATAAGGGTGTTCCGGCGCGGTGGTCAGTTTGTGGCTCTCTGCTGTTTCCATCACCCGTCCTAGATAAAGGACTAGTACACGATCACTGATGTGTTTCACGACGCTCAGGTCATGGGCGATGAAGATCATCGAAAGACCCATGTCGCGACGAAGCTCCATCAGAAGGTTGATCACCTGCGCCTGCACAGACACATCCAAGGCCGAAACAGGCTCGTCACAAATAATCAGCTTGGGCCGCAAAATAAGCGCGCGTGCGATCCCGATCCTTTGGCATTGCCCACCTGAGAATTCATGCGGGTAGCGGTTGATGAGGTTGGGAAGCAACCCGACCCGCTCCATCAATTCGCCCACGCGCTGTTTGACCTCTTGCCGAGAGGTGCTTGGTTCATGGGTGATCAGTGGTTCGGCAATGATTTCTCCGACGGTCATGCGCGGGTTCAAGGCTGCCAGTGGGTCCTGAAAGATCATCTGCACATCGCGCCTGTGACCGCGCCGCTGGCGGGGGTCCATATTTGCAAGGTCATGATCTTCGAAAAAGATGTTTCCGCCAGAGGAGGGGAGCGTGCCGACAACGGCCCTTGCGATGGTCGACTTGCCAGAGCCGGACTCCCCGACGATACCAAGGCATTCGCCCGGTTGGATATCGAAAGACACCTCAGACACGGCATGCAGCTTCAAGGGTGGGGTCCAGGGCCATGACCCGTGGCGGCGCACATCGAATGTGACTGATAGGTTGCGGACAGACAGAAGCGGGGACATCATGCCACCTCTTTTAGTGGCAAATGACAGGCGCGGCGGCGGGTGCCATGCGTTGTGAGCGCGGGGCGTTCCGTGCGGCAATTCCCAAGGAGTTGCGCACACCGGGGCGAGAATGGGCAACCGGGCGGTAGATGGGACATGTCTGGCGGCTCACCCGCGATGGTCGATAATGTCGTGGTCTCTCTATCCAGACGCGGCACTGCCTTCAAAAGGCCACTTGTATAAGGGTGGGTCGGGTCGGCAAAGATATCGTCTGTCGGCCCTTCCTCCATGATCTGCCCGCCATACATGACCAGTGTTCGGTCGCAGAACCCCGCGACGATCCCAAGGTCATGGGTGATCAGGATGATCGCTGTGCCGAAGTCATTGCGCACATCGGCCAGCACTTGCATGATCTGCGCCTGCACGGTCACATCAAGGGCAGTCGTCGGCTCATCTGCGATCAAGAGGCGCGGCTGACACAACAGAGACATCGCGATCATGATCCGCTGGCGCATGCCACCCGAAAACTCGTGCGGATACATCCTGATGCGGGTTGCGGCATCCGGAATGCGGACAGCGTCCAACAAACGCGCAGACTCTTTGATGGCTTCCGATTTGCTGATGCCCTGATGCAGCATCAACACCTCGGCCATCTGATCACTGACCCGCAGGTAAGGGTTTAGCGACGTCATCGGATCTTGAAAGATCATCGCCATATCTTTGCTGCGGATCTTGTTGAAATCGCGCTGGCTCATGGACAGAAGGTCCTTGCCATCAAAACGCGCCATGCCCGACGCACGCCCATTCTTGGCCAGAAGCCCCATCGCGGCAAAGGCGGTCTGGCTCTTGCCAGAGCCGGATTCGCCCACAATCGCCAGCGTTTCGCCTTTGTCGATGTTGAAGGTCACGCCGTTCACGGCGTTCACGTCGCCATCTGCGGTTGTGAAGGTGACTGACAGGTTTTCGATTTCCAAAAGGCTCATGTCTATCGGTCCTTCGGGTCGAGCGCGTCACGCAAACCGTCGCCCACAAAGAAAAAGGCGAAGATCGTGATGACAAAGAAGAAAAGCGGGAAAGCGATTTGCCAGTGATAGCCAAATTGCATGGTGCGCGAGCCTTCGTTGATCAACGCGCCTAGTGAGGTCGCGGGCTCCTGCACACCGAGGCCCAGAAAGCTGATGAAGCTTTCAAAGATGATCATGTTTGGCACCAGGAGCGTGGCGTAGACGATCACGATGCCTAACAAGTTCGGCACGATATGGCGTAGGATGATCTTGGTTGGATGCACGCCTGTAGCCACCGCGACCTCAACAAACTCCTTGTTCTTGATCGTCAGCGTCTGGCCGCGCGCGATCCGCGCCATGTCGAGCCATGAGATCAGACCGATCCCTAGAAACAGCATAAAGATGGACCGTCCAAAGATCACCAGCATCAAGATCAGTACGAACATGAACGGGATCGACATCAGAATATCGACAACCCGCATCATCAACCCGTCCACACGGCCACCATAATAGCCTGCCGTCGCGCCATAAAGCGTGCCGACGATGACAGCGACCAGCGCGCCAACTATGCCCACCATCAGCGATATGCCGGTGCCCTGCACCGTGCGAGCAAAGAGGTCGCGGCCATTGCTGTCCGTCCCAAAATAGTGCCCTGTCTCAAGCGACGGCACGCCAAGATAAGCATTGCTGCCGATCAAGGAGAAGTTGACGAAGTCATTGTCGTACTGCGCAATAAATCCGCCGAACAGCGCAAAGGCAGCCACAAAACCCAGCATGATCAGCGAGGCAACAGCGGCCTTGTTGCGAAAAAACCGGGTGCGGGCATCGGCCCAAAGGGATCGGCCCTTCACCTCGGCCAGTTCCATCGCATCTCCGACACCCTCGACAGCAGCTCTGTTAGGAAACATCTGCTCGCCCCCTTAATACCGGATCTTGGGGTCGATCCAGGCGTAAAGCACATCGACCACAAGGTTGAAAAAGATCGTGAGGGCACCCACCAGAATGGTAATCCCCATGATCACGGAATAGTCGCGGTTAAAGGCGGAGTTCACAAAAAACTGCCCGATCCCTCCGGTGGAAAAGAACACATCGATCACGACCGACCCGGTGATCATGCCCACGAATGCTGGTCCCAGATAGGACAGGACCGGCAGGATCGTGGGCTTCATCGCATGCCGCCAGATGACGCGGCGCATGGGTAACCCCTTGGCTTGGGCCGTGCGAATAAAATTGGTGTTCAGCACTTCTAGCATGGATGAACGGGTGATGCGCGCAATAGAGGCCATGTAAGACGTCGAAAGGGCAATCACTGGCATGATCAGGTATTGCCACTGTCCGCCCTCCCAGCCGCCACCGGGAAGCCAGCCCAGCCACAATGTGAAGATCAAAAGCAGGATCGGCGCCATTACAAAATTCGGTAGCACCTGGGCTCCGATTGAAATTCCGACAGCCAGATAATCCAACCACGAGTTTTGTTTGATCGCCGCTGCGATTCCAAGTGAAACGCCAACGGTCACTGCGACAACGAAGGACCAAAATCCATAGGTCAAGGTGACAGGAAACCCTTGCGCAATCACATCGTTGACAGTGCGGTCTTTATATTGAAAGGACGGTCCGAAATCGAAGGCGGTCACAACGCTCCAGACATAATTGACGACCTGCTGCCAGAACGGTTTGTCCAGCCCGTATTTGGCTTCGATATTTGCCAATACTTCAGGCGGAAGTGGGCGTTCGGAATTGAACGGGCCGCCTGGGGCCGAATACATCAAAATGAAGGACAGAACGACCAATATCAAAAGTGTCGGGACGGCCACAGCAAGGCGGCGGATCACAAAGCTCAACATGTCTTAGAGGTCCTAACAGAAGGGGAAAGCCGCGCCCCAATCAAGTGGGCGCGGTTCATCACTCAATGTGATTACTCAGCGATCTTATAAAGATCCTTGGAGTACCAGTTCTGCTGGAAGTTATCGAAGGGCCATCCTTCGAGGTTTTCGGCAAACATCTTGACCGACGCATAGTGATAGATCGGAATGATCGGCGCATCTTGCGCAATGAACTCTTCCACCCGGTCATAATTTGCCTGCGCATTGTCCGATGTTTTGGCCTCGGCCAACAATGCGTCTACTTCAGGGTTCACGTATTTACTGTCATTATAACCCGACTCAGACTGCATCAGATCGAGAAAGGTCGATGCTTCGTTATAGTCTGCGCACCAACCGCCACGGGCAACCTCAAAATCACCATTTGAACGGGCTTCAAGGAATGTCTGCCATTCCTGATTGGCCAGCGTGGTTTCGACGCCAAGGGTTTGCTTCCACATCTGGCTGATCGCGATAGCGACCGATTTGTGGCTGTCAGACGTGTTATAGACCAGATCAATCTCAAGCGGATTATCTGGGCCATATCCGGCACTGGCCATCAGTTCCTGCGCCATCTCGTTGCGTTCAGCTTGCGTCATAGAGGCTTTGGGAATGTCGGGTGTTTCAAATCCTGCTGTGGCCCAGTGCGTGAACGTGTAAGCGGCCTTCTGACCGCCAGCCAGCACGTTTTCGACGATGATATCGCGGTCAATTGCTAGGCTTAGCGCACGGCGCACATCGGTGTTCTGGATCTCCTCTGGTGCGCCATCACGCAGGTTGAACATATAGTAATAGGAACAGGCCAGTGGCACCGATACAGCCTGATCCGGATATTCCGCTGCCAGCCGCGGGAATTGACCTGCGGGCACGTCAGTCCGGTCCAACTCACCCGCCAGATAGCGGGTCAGCGCCACGTTTTCATCATTGATCACAAGTGATGTGACCTTTTCGATGATCGTGTTGTCGTTGTCCCAATACATCTCGTTTCGTTCGCGGACGAGCTTTTCCTGCGGCACATGCTCGGTCAGCATGTAAGCACCGTTTGAGACCATGTTGCCTGGCTTGGTCCAATCGGTTCCGAATTCTTCAACCGTGGCCTGATGCACAGGGAAGGTTGTGAAATGGGTCAGCATCTGCGGGAAATAGGGCAGGGGCTGGGTCAACCGCACCTCTAACGTTGTGTCGTCAATCGCGGTAACGCCCAGCTCTGACGGATCCACATCTCCGGCAATCACTTCGGGTGCGTTTTCCAGCGCCATAAGTTCGATAAACCACGAATAGGGGGATGCCAGCTCTGGCGACGCCGCACGCTTCCAGGCATATTCGAAATCACCTGCCGTGACCGTGTCCCCATTGGACCATTTGGCGTCATCCCGCAGGGTAAATGTGTAGACAAGGTTGTCGTCGCTGACCTCATGGCTTAGCGCAACACCGGGCACCAGGTTGCCAGTCGCATCCTGATTATAAAGCCCCTCGAACAGATCGCGCAGAATGTCCCCACCGGCGCTGTCCTCGGCAAGGCCTGGATCGATGGACGGGCTTTCATCCAAATCGCGATACGTAAAGGTCTGGTCAGAGGCCAGTACCTCGCCGGTTTCCGGGTGTGTTGCATGGCCATCTGCATAAAGTGCGCCAGAGGAGGCGATTAAAACGGCCGAGGTAGTGGCGAGTAGTTTTGTCATGAGTGTCATGAGAATCTCCCTGCTGCTGCATTTTTTTGATGCAGACATGTGTTGTTTAGAACGCTGGCTAAGCGTGACTGAAAACATCTTTTGATGCAGAAATGGAAATGGCAAGGTTAATCGCAGGTTAATTGTTCCTTGAATCGTTCCTTTGCGCAGATGCCTGCCGATAGCGCAACATGTGGGTGAATCGCTGCGCAATCACGGAACTTTATGATCCTGGTGCGATTTTGGATGAAACTCGATTCGGACTGATAGGCCTCTGTTGAGGTCAAACTACGTTGCAGCCGCGCATGATTTCGCCGTGAAGAAAAGGGGATTTGCGCCTGCATCGATATGGATGCAGTTTTGACGGGTGCAAGGAGACCGTCACCATGATCAGAATTTGTGTCATTGTGGCAGTTGTAGGCCTGTCGACACCGGCGGCCCTTGCCGATAGGGCCGAGGTTGCAACCCTTCAGCCTGGCGATACCGCTGTGGTCTGCAACGCAGGGTCAACCTTTACCAATTTGCGCAACGCGCCCAGCACCACCGGATCAACTATTATCGCGGGCTTGGCCAACAAGATCGCTGTCGATGTTCAAGACGTGACCATCAACGACGCAGGTTTTCCTTACTACCGCGTTTATGTCCGAGACAGTGCCAATGATATCGTCCGGGTTGGCTATATATATCATCAGGCGCTTCAAACCACCTGCGGTCTCCCAGATAACGTCGAACCGCTGATCCGATCCCTTGCTGAAGAGCTTCAGGCCGACAACCCCGATTTGCGTGCTATGGACATCTGGGGCGTCAATGCCGGCTTTGATGGGACGGTCCTGGACCTGCGGTATGTGGACAATCTGGCCGATATCTCGGCCCTGCAGGGTTTGCCGCTGTCAGTTCTCGACCTGAGCGAAACGGATGTTTTTGAAGTGACGCCGTTGTCTGACATGACCTCCTTAAGGACGCTTAGCCTTTATAAGACACGGGTCCGGGATATCTGGCCGCTGGCCGAGTTAAAAAGTCTGAAAAGCCTCAACCTGTACGAAACGCCCATCTATGATACCGACGCGTTGGCCGGTCTGGCGGAGTTATCAGAACTCTATCTCAGCTATAGTGGCGTAACTGATATTGCCGGGATCGCCGGTTTGACGTCTTTGCAGGTGCTGTCACTCACCGACACCCCTGTTTATGATTTTACGCCAGTGTC
>JBCBGX010000122.1:0-6857 GCA_038526325.1 Pseudomonadota bacterium
TGTCATTGGCGTGGCCAACCGGGGTGGCTTCATCTCACAAGCCTGGAAGGATGTCCTGGTCAGAGCATTACAAATGGGGTTCGATATTGCCTCTGGTTTGCACAACCTGCTGCGAGATGAGGATGAGCTTGTCGCTGCGGCTCGCGTGAATGGCAGGACACTCTTCGATGTGCGTATTCCATCAGTGGCTTATCCGATTGCCAACGGCAAGAAGCGGACCGGCAAACGCTGCTTGGTTATCGGCACCGATTGCTCGGTGGGCAAGATGTATACTGGGTTGGCCATGGATGCCGAGATGCAGCGCCGGGGCATGAAATCTACCTTCCGCCCCACCGGCCAAACAGGGATCCTTATTACAGGGGGTGGTGTGCCGCTTGATGCTGTTATCGCGGATTTCATGGCTGGGGCTGTGGAGTATCTGACGCCAGACAATGACCCTGACCATTGGGACCATATCGAGGGGCAGGGGAGTTTGTTCCACGTCTCCTATTCCGGCGTCACAATGGCTTTGATACACGGCGGCCAGCCGGATGCGATGATCCTCGCACACGAACCGACGCGGACACATATGCGCGGCTTGCCGGACTATGATCTGCCTAGTATTGAAACCCTTCGCGACACAGCCCTACCAATCGCCCGGGTCGCAAACCCCGCGTGCCAGATTGTCGGGGTTTCGGTAAACACACAGCATCTGCCCGAAGATGAGGCGCTGGCGTATATGACTGAAGTAGAAACGCGGATGGGCTTGCCAACGGTCGATACTTTCCGCCAGGGGGCGAGCCGCTTGGTCGACGCCTTGGAAGCACTTTGATTTCTGCGCCTCTGGCATAGGTATCGACACTCATCAAAAGCAAGGCTCGATATGCAAATTGAAGTGACCCGTGATACGTTCCGCCTCGAACAGGTTTTCACAATCAGCCGTGGGTCGCGGACCGAGGCGCATGTTCTAACCGTGACGCTTGACGGCACCGGCAGAGGCGAATGCGTCCCTTACGGCCGTTATGGTGAAACCTTGGACAGCGTCGCGGCCCAAATTGAAAGCCTGCCCGCTGATGTGACGCGGGACAGCTTGCAAGCACTACTGCCAGCTGGCGCGGCGCGGAATGCGGTTGATTGCGCCTTTTGGGATCTGGAGGCGAAGCGCGTGGGCAAACGTGTTTGGGACCTCTTGGGTGTCCCGGCGCCACAGCCCGAATTGACGGCCTTTACACTATCGCTTGATACGCCCGACGCCATGGAAATTCAGGCCGCACAGAATTCAAAGCGCTCCTTGCTCAAGATCAAATTGGGCACGCCGGACGACATGGCAAGACTGGAGGCTGTGCGGCGGGGTGCACCTGATGTGCCTATTATCGTGGATGCCAACGAAGGCTGGACGGCGGATGTTTATGCCGATCTGGCCCCACATCTGATCCGGCTTGGTGTGCAGATGGTCGAACAACCGTTGCCCGCAGGCAGTGATGACATGCTGGCAGAAATCGCGCGGCCTTTGCCCGTTTGTGCTGATGAAAGTTGCCACGATCGCGCCAGCCTGCCGGGGTTGCGCGGCAAATATGACATGGTGAATGTGAAGCTAGACAAAGCCGGAGGGTTAACCGAGGCACTTGCGTTGAAGAGCGAAGCGAAGGCAGAGGATTACGGGATCATGGTGGGTTGCATGGTGGGGTCGTCGCTGGCGATGGCCCCGGCGACGATCCTGGCGCAGGGTGCGGCCTTTACAGATCTTGACGGCCCGCTGTTATTGGCAGAAGACCGGGACACACCGCTTTTATTCGATGAACTTGGCGTGCACCCGCCCGCCGCTGCACTTTGGGGATGACCATGCGCACAGTCTATGTCAATGGCGAGTATCTGCCTGAAACCGAAGCGAAAATCTCGATCTTTGACCGGGGGTTTTTGATGGCAGATGGCGTGTATGAAGTCACATCGGTGCTTGACGGTAAGCTGATTGATTTTGAGGGGCATTCGAAACGTTTGGAACGGTCTTTGGGTGAACTGGATATGCCACATCCCGCGTGTCTGCCTAACCTTTTGGAAATTCACAGAGAATTAGTGAAGTTAAACGATGTCGAGGAAGGTTTGATCTATTTGCAGATCACCCGAGGTGCGCCAGATGATCGGGATTTTGTGTTTCCCGATCCTGAAGCGACAGAGCCAACGGTTGTCCTGTTCACACAGAACAAGCCCGGCCTTGCGGACAGCCCTGCCGCCAAAACCGGTATCAAGGTAATCTCGATCGAGGACCAGCGCTGGGCGCGGCGCGACATTAAGACGGTGCAGCTTTTGTTCCCGTCTATGGGTAAGATGATGGCCAAGGCGGCAGGCAAGGATGACGCTTGGATGGTTGAGGATGGTGCGGTGACGGAAGGGACGTCAAACAACGCCTATATCATTAAAAACAATACAATAATTACGCGTCATCTCGGTAATGAGATCCTGCACGGGATCACTCGTGCTGCCGTTTTGCGCTTTGCAAAAGAGGCGCAGATGAAGGTGGAAGAGCGCAGCTTTACCATCGCTGAGGCGCAAGAGGCCGATGAAGCGTTCATCACCTCGGCCAGCACGTTCGTGATGCCGGTGGTCGAGATTGACGACGTGGCCATCGGCGCGGGCACTCCCGGCTCGGTCGCCACCCGCCTGCGCGAGATTTACCTGGACGAAAGCCGCAAAGTCGCTGTCTGACACGCAACGTGCGGTTAGTGTTTGGCCGGGCGTGATTTAGGCCGGCCTTGCAAGAGTGCTGCAGGATACAAAAGCGTCAATTCTGCGCCTAAGCTTAATGTGCAATCCGAAAAATCGGGTTCGGATTGTGATTTCTGGACAGGCACAACCATTTCACTTGTCTTGTCGCAGAGAAAATCTGCGTTCCATATTTTACGGACGACGCACTAGGTGCGACATGTAAGCTAGCAGATCTGATGCGCAGATCAGCCCAGCTTGTTGTTCCGGGCGCCCATGTGCGCAACAAGGCTGGGCATTTGGCAGCGATGACGCCGGAACCTGTATTGCCACTTATGGATAGCGCAACCTTTGACAACCTCTGACTCAGAGCCAGGCATGCGCGCCCAAAAGTGCAAAATTGCTTAGCAAAGCCAGCCCAAAAGGCGTTAACATGCTGCCACACATCAAAGACTGTTGATCGGTATGTTTTCAATGTGCGCGAGGTGACGCCATGGCTGACACACTTTTGGGAGGGATCGTCATCAACGAAATTCTCGTTGATCCAAACGGTTCCACCAACAACTTCGACACCGATGGAAACGGCACCGCAAGTGCGACGGACGAATATATCGAGTTATATAACACCTCCTCAGTCGCAATCGATATCTCTGGCTTGGAACTCTGGGATGGTGGGGTAGGGCAGTGGTTTACGTTTCCTCCAGGTACGATCTTGCAACCCGGTGCGCATGCGATGGTCATGTCCGGCGTGCAATCGGGCGGCAGCCTACCAACGGGTGACCCAGGCGACCTGTTCTTTGATGCAGGCCGAGGAGCCGCGTTGATCAACAATGGCGGTGACAATGTCACGGTCTATGACCCCACCAATGACGAATTTATCCAAGCCACATTCAACGGTGATGAACTGGATGATCCGACATTGGGTGGCGGCGGTTACTCTGGGTTTTCAGTAACCGCGACCCGGAACGGGACGAGTGAGGACTTTGGCGATGATACCGACGGATTGTCGTTGCAAAGGCTTATTGACGGATCGGACAATTTCGTCACCGATGGGCCGACGCCGGGAACAACCAATGTTTGTTTCGCCGATGGGACTGCGATACGCACGCCTCATGGGGAAAGGCGGGTCGAGGATTTGAGACCGGGCGACCAATTGGTCACGCTGGACCATGGCGTTCAGGAAGTGGCTTGGGTCTTTGGCAAAACATGGTCCCCCATTGACGTTGCGATATCACACAACCTCTGTCCGGTCCGGATTTCCAAAGGAAGCCTTGGAAACGGGTTGCCGGAGCGTCACCTCCGCCTGTCGAGGCAGCACCGTGTATTGGTGAAGGGCCAAATTGCAAGGCGAATGTTTGATGCGCCCGAGGTGCTTATTCCGGCCAAAGACTTACTGGGCCTTCCTGGCGTCTCGCTTGAAATGCCAACTCGCGACGTGACTTATTATCATATCATGTTATCGCGCCACGAGGTGCTGTTTGCGGATGGTGCCCCGTGCGAGAGCCTTTATCTGGGGTCACAAGCCATCGAAGCAATTCCGGCCGGGCAGCTCGATGAATTATTAACGGTGCTGGGATTGACGCGCCGTGATCTGACCCGTCTATGCGAAAGGCGGACAGCGGCACGGCCAATTGTACAGGGGCCCCGTGCACGTCAGCTTATCATGCGACATGTGAAAAACCGTAAGCCATTGATCGGCCCCATGGAACAGACGCAATTAAGGCAAAATCGAAAAAATCAGCCTCAGATTTGTGATTTCAAGACAGACGACGCTCTAGATCTCGTCTAAGTAAAGTGATCACGTCAGCGCGGCTTAAGGGTCAGTGACTTACCCTACTTGTGGGTTGCTCCAACTGCCGGGGGCAAAGGGCTGGGCCAAGGCGCGGTCGACCAGGGTCAGGTGGTCCTGGCCATAAAACGGATCACCGTCCACGATATAAGTGGGGGAGCCAAAGATATTCTGGTCACGCGCCCAATCGGAATTGGTCTGGAGCTGCGTCTGGATGTCGGCAGAGGCGGCCTGGGCGCTCAGTGTTTGGGCATCGTGGCCGAGGCTGGTGGCGATTTCGCCCAGTGTTTGCGGATCCGACAGGTCCGCATCGTCGCGCCAATGCGCTTCCAGGATGGCATGGGCCATCGCGTCTGTGGCGGCGCCGGTGTCGCCAAGGGCGAGGATCATGCCTGAAGCGAGGCTGTAATCGGCATCGTGAAAGGTGGGGCGGTAACTGATGACGGGAACATCGCGGTATTCAGCCCAGCGTTCAATTTCGCGCCCGAAAAAGTAATCCACATGCGCCTGGGTGCGGTCGTGAAAGGGCTGGCTGCCCTGCGCCTCGACCACGGGGGACAGCAGGATGGGTTTGTGGAAGAGCGTGGCGTTGTGTTTTGCACAGATGCGTGCCAGTTCGCTTGATCCCAGATAGGCAAAAGCGGAATGGGCTGAGTAGACGTAAACGATGCTGGCCATTTAGCCAAGCGCCTGCTCCTGAAGCTCCTTAGCGCGGGCAGAGGGGACGCCAAGCACCTCTTCGATCCGATGCAGAAGCGTGTCTTCTTCGGCGTGGATTTTACCGTCGGCCATAGCCACCCGCCAAAGGGCGGTCAAAGTTGCTTCTTTTTCTTCGGTGCTGATCGCGTGTTCAAGGATAGAGGCGATTTCGGAGGTGCGGGGGATTTCTTTTTCCAGAAGCTCGCATTCGGCGCGCATCTTGGCAGCCTCTACGACATTTAGATTGTGGCGTTTGGCGAGGATCTTGTCGATTGTCGCGATTTCCTCGAACAGATAGGCGTGATCAGCTTTGGCGGCGCGAACAAGGAGCGCGCCCAGCGCATGGGGCGCATCCGCCTCGGGCAGCGGGGTCTTGTAACCGTCGGGGTTGCCGAAAAAGGCGGTGAGGCGTTCGAGCATGGGCGGCTCCATCATGTTCGGGTTGCATCAAACTAACCTGACATTGCCGGAGGGGCTATTGCAATTGTGGTTTTTCGCCGACTGATAAGATCACACCAGATGAGGTGGCGAATGTCGGCACTGAGCCCAAACTCACCGATACTGCGGTGATGATGAATGTCGGGTTGTACGCCTGGCTCCTCAGCGCGGCCTGTGTTCTCGTGGTCTAATTGAGGCGACCAAACCGGCCGTGGCAATTAAACCGGCTCCCACGATGGTCGACGGTGTTGGGACATCTGAGAAAATCAAAAACCGGATTGCAGCTGCACCGATAAGCTCGACATACACAAGCTGTGCTAGGGTTGATGCCTCTGCTTTTTGAAAGGCAAGAATGGCCAAGAAATGACCCAACAGCGAGAACGAGCCAAAGCCGACGAACAGCGGCATCAAGCCATATGCCGATGTCTCAACAACAAAGATTGCAGGGGGAGTCAGCAATAAGGTGCCGAACAGGCATTGAAACGAAAGAGTCCTAATTGGGTCGCTCTGAGCAGATGTCTGGCACGTGATCACCAAATACACCGCGAAGAGACACCCAGCACCCAATGCGAGCAGTGCATACACGTCAAAATCTCCGCTTGGTTGCAAGACAATCAATGCCCCAAGTAGTCCAACTAACATACCGAGAACTTTGGCGACGGTTAGTCACTCATCGAGGAATATGACGGACAGGGCGACAGCGACCAGAGGACCAACAAAATACGCACTTGCGGCGATCACCAGCGACACCTTCGATATTTCAAAGAAATTCAGCGTCATTGCCCCGACGAGGCAGAGTGTGCGGGTGGCGTGAAGCGGAATGCCATCAGTTGGCAGGATTCTCCGCCCGTTGCGCGCGAACGCGATTGGCAAGTTCAGAGCGGCAAAGGCTGCATATCTGCCCCAGCTTATGAACAACGGTGAGTTATCGTTGCTTGGGTATTTTGCCAGCCCATCCACAATCGGGATGACCAGCATCGCTGCAATCATAAGGACAATCCACCAACCGAAGCTGACCGGAGGACAGCAGTAAATTTTTCTGCGCCGGATTCGTACTCAACAGTGCACCAACTCAAAATATTTCTGAACTTTTTGTGGTTCAGTGTCGATTGGCGCGTTTCTCGTCCGTCATGTGTGTGAAGAGGCAAAAAAGCCCTTCTCAAACATAAGCGAGAGGACTGACAATTGACACTGAACCACAAAAAGTTCAGAAATATTTTGAGTTGGTGCACTGTTGAGTACGAATCCGGCG
>JBCBGX010000123.1:0-6844 GCA_038526325.1 Pseudomonadota bacterium
CCGCAAGCTAAATGGCGCAATCTGCAAAAAATATGACATTTGAAGCGATTTCAAAAACCGGGTCGGGTTTTTGATTTCAAGAGCGGCACAACATGGCGGACTTCACCGTTGCGATCAGCCTTATGTGAAAATGCATCAAACTTGTACTGGGACGGAAAAGACGGGGTTCTAAGAATTTGATTCCGCCTTAATGACCAGATCTAGGATCTCGCAACTGAGTCGTTGGGCAAGTCTGCCTAGTGCGCAAAGCCCATATTTGCACCCACCATTTATGGGGGGGTATCACGGCATAATTGCAATTGGAACGGTGAAATCCAAAGAACCCGGGCATCTATGATTATTTATATTTTTCAAAATATTACGAGCGTTAAATCAAGTTTCTTAGCTTAAGCCGAGATTCATTCATACCTCATTAACCCACACACCCTACCCCTGTCAGGGCAATATGGCGGAGCACGGGATGACCGGGACACAAAAATCTTCCACTCACCCCCCACTCCACCCCACCACGGAAGACGACACGGTTGACCGGCTCCGCCTATTGCGCTCTCGACGAGTTGGCATAAAGACCTACCGACGTCTGTTAGCCGAACATGGATGCGCAGCGGAGGCACTAAGGGCCCTACCGCAGATCGCTAAGGATGCAGGTGTTTCGGACTATCAGATTTGCCCTACCGAAAGTGTTAGGGCCGAAATCAAGGCGGCCGAACTGGCCGGAGCCGAATTGCTTATAGATACTGACGCCCGCTATCCCGAAACGCTCCTGGGCATTGATGATGCACCCCCATTGTTGTGGGTATTGGGCGATATATCCCTGCTACAGCGCCCTATGATTGCGCTTGTGGGCGCGCGCAATGCGTCATCCTTGGGCACGCGTATGGCAAAACGCCTTGCGACAGAGCTTACAGCGAAGGGGTATGTCGTGGTGTCTGGGCTAGCGCGGGGCATTGACACAGCAGCGCATCATGGTTCCCTGCAAGGCGGAACCGTTGCAGTCTTGGCCGGGGGTGTTGATGTAATTTATCCGGCAGAGAATGCAAAACTCGCCGGGGATATTGCGATGCAGGGGCTGATTTTGTCCGAGGCGCCTATGGGTCTGCAGCCACAAGCAAGACATTTTCCAGCCCGCAACAGGATTATTTCGGGCCTTGCCCGCGCGGTAATTGTGGTTGAGGCGGCAGCAAAATCGGGCAGTCTGATCACAGCGCGCAATGCTCTGGATCAGGCCCGAGATGTCCTGGCCGTGCCGGGCCATCCGTTTGATGCAAGGGCTGCAGGATGCAATATGCTTTTGCGTGATGGCGCTACGCTTGTACGGAACGCCGACGATGTGATTGAGGCTTTGGCGCCTTTAGCGCAAGAACATCCCGAACTGCCACTAGATACGTCAAATTCAACCGGACAAAACTTGCGGGACAGCGCAGCCTTGCATGCCGAAATCCTCGCCAGATTGGGCCCAGCGCCGTTGGCAGAGGATCAGCTTTTGCGCGACCTTGCAGGGTCAGCCACACAGGTAGCACCGGCGCTGGTCGATCTCGAACTCGAAGGTAAGATCGCGCGACAAGCAGGTGGCCTGTTGGCACGCGTGGTTTGAACCCGCCCATTTTTTGGGGTTGGGAATACCCTCCATTGACATTCGGATAACAGACGCCACATCTTGCGCGACTTAAGTGATTATAGTGTCCAAGAAGGATTCTCATGCCAGTTGTTGTTGTCGAATCCCCGGCTAAAGCCAAGAAAATAAACGGCTATCTGGGCAAGGACTACACGGTTCTGGCGTCATACGGGCATGTCCGCGATCTTCCACCCAAGGACGGATCCGTGCTGCCAGACGATGATTTCGACATGAAATGGGAAGTCGCCTCCGATAGCAAAAAGCATATAAAGGCCATCGTTGACGCCCTGAAAAATGACAATGAATTGATCCTCGCCACCGACCCCGACCGCGAGGGTGAGGCGATTTCCTGGCACCTGACTGAGGCGCTTGCCGCGCGCAAGGTCATCAAGAAAGACACCCCCGTCAGCCGCGTTGTCTTTAACGCAATCACCAAAGCCGCCGTGACGGATGCGATGAAGAACCCACGCCAAGTGGATCAGCCGCTGGTAGAGGCCTATCTGGCCCGCCGCGCGCTGGATTATCTCGTGGGCTTTAACCTCTCCCCCGTCTTGTGGCGCAAACTGCCCGGGGCAAAATCAGCGGGCCGCGTGCAATCGGTTTGCCTGCGCATCATTGTTGAGCGCGAGATGGAGATCGAAGCCTTCCGCAACCAGGAATATTGGACCGTCAAGGCGCTGCTGGAATCACCCCGCGGCCAAAGCTTTGAAGCCCGGCTGACAACGCTTGCCGGCAAAAAGCTGGATAAGTTTGATCTTGGCAATGAAACCCAGGCCGAAATGGCCGTCCAGGCGATCAATTCCCGCGATCTGGTGATCAAATCGGTTGAGGCCAAGCCAGCAACACGCAACCCGTCGCCCCCCTTCATGACCTCGACCCTGCAGCAAGAGGCCAGCCGCAAATTCGGCATGGGCGCCAAGCAGACCATGAGCGTCGCACAACGGCTCTATGAGGCCGGCCTGATCACCTACATGCGGACCGATGGCATCGACATGGCACCTGAGGCCGTGGCCGGTGCCCGCGATGCGATCAAGGCGAAGTTTGGCGACACATATCTGCCCGATCAGCCGCGTATCTACAAAAACAAAGCTAAGAACGCCCAGGAAGCCCACGAATGTATCCGCCCGACGGAGATGAGTGTCAGCACTGAAGACGCCAAGATCGCGGATGCGGATCAGCGCAAGCTTTATGACCTGATCTATAAGCGGACCATGGCCAGCCAGATGGCCGCTGCCCGTCTGGAACGGACAGTTGTGGATATCAGCAGCGCTGATGAACAGGTTGTGCTGCGCGCCAATGGGCAGGTCATGGTCTTTGACGGCTTTATCGCGATCTATGAAGAGGGCAAGGACGACAGCGCGGCCGATGATGATGACAAGCGCCTACCGCAGCTGAGCACTGGCGAAAAAGCCGCGAAAAAGAAGGTTGATCCTGAGCAGCATTTCACCCAGCCCCCGCCCCGCTATACCGAGGCGACGCTGGTTAAGCGGATGGAAGAACTGGGTATTGGCCGCCCGTCGACCTATGCGTCGATCGTGACGACGATCCAAGATCGCGGCTATGTTGAGAAAGACAAAAACCGCCTGATCCCCCAGGACAAGGGGCGCTTGGTCACGGCCTTCCTGACCAATTATTTCCGCAAATATATCGGGTATGACTTCACCGCTGATTTGGAAAATCAGCTTGACGAGGTTAGCGCGGGTGACGCGGACTATAAGAAAGTATTGGGCCAATTCTGGCGTGATTTTTCTGCAGCCATCGCCGAGACCGCTGATCTGCGCATTACCGAGGTGCTGGAAAAGATCAACGAGGTTTTGGAGCCGCATCTGTTCCCACCGCTCGAAGATGGCGGCGACCCCCGACTTTGTCCGAACTGCGGTGCCGGGCGTCTATCCATGCGGACGGCCCGCTCGGGCGGTGCTTTCATCGGCTGTTCGAACTATCCCGAATGCCGCTACACCCGCCCCTTCGGCCCGCCTGACCCCGAGGCAGAGGCAAGCGCTATCCCACCCGACGGCAAGCTTCTGGGCGAAGATCAGGGCGATGAGATTCGCGTCTTCAAAGGCCGCTTTGGCCCTTATGTGCAGCGCGGACAGGTGACCGAGGATAACAAGAAACCCCCGCGCACCGGTGTGCCCGAGGGCTGGAACCCCGAGGAAATCGGCCTGCCCGAGGCGCTGCGCCTTTTGGAACTGCCCCGATTGATTGGCCAGCACCCCGAAGACGGCGTGAATGTCTGGGCCAATCTGGGGCGTTACGGTCCGTATCTGAAGCATGCCGAAAATACCTCCTTCAAAGGCGGCACCAACGCCAACCTGCCCACCATCGAAGATGTCTGGACCGTGGGCATGAACCACGCTGTGCAGCTTTTGGCAGAGAAAAAGGCCTCTCGCGGCGGGCGCGGTAAGGCAGCGGTGCCGATCCGCGAGCTGGGCGAACATCCCGAGGCGGGCGGGCCGGTCAATATCTTTGACGGCAAATACGGGCCTTATGTGAAATGGGAAAAGATCAACGCCACGATCCCCGATACGATTGAGCCTGCCGACCTGACATTGGCGCAGGCGGTTGACCTGATCGACGAACGGGCCGCGAAGTCCGGCAAGAAGGTCACAAAGAAAAAGCCCGCAGCCAAAAAGAAAGCCGCACCCAAGAAGAAGACGGCAGCGAAGAAAGCCTAGTCTGTCGCGTTGTCGGCCTCTAACTGCCTGACCCGAGCGACCACTTTGGCCAGCAAGCCAATCATCTGATCCTGTTCGTCGGGTTCAAGTGCGGAGAGAAACAGCTCCATATTGCGCAGGTCCTGATCATGAATGGCTTGCGCTAGGGCCACCCCTTGAGTCGTCAACGAAAGCGAGACAGCGCGGCCATCATCCTTGCTGCGTAATTTTTGGACCAAACCGCGTCGCTCCAGCCGGGAAATCAGACTGCTTGCTGTCGTGGGCGCGACCGCCAGCGCTTGGGCGATCTCTGACGCACGCAAACCTGAAGTTTCGCGCAACATACCAAGGGTGTGAAAGTCATGCGGATTGAAGCGTTCAACATGCTGATGCGCTGACGGCGTGCGTTCACTGATCAGCATCACGCGCATCAGAACACGAACAATTTGACGAAGATCATCAGCCCGAGACATGGCGCTTTTGTGCCTGAGCAGAAAAAAATCATCAAGCATTCAATTATTTATTACGTAAATCGTAATAAATTTGGATCAGACCCTTGATCTGCAGTTTCCTGCACCCAATTACTACGATATTCGTAATATATGGAGATCAACATGAAACGTCTTATCGCCGCCGCCACGATCTGTGTTGGACTTGCCAGTGCTGCTGTTTTTGCGGGCACGACCAGCGGAACCGCTACGCCCCCGACGCTCACCTATTCGGATCGATATCTGACCAATACGGTCACCGTGACCTTTGACGCACCTGTCAGTGACGTACGCGCGTTCATGGCTGCCAATCCGCTGACAAACTTCCTCGAACCCTCTGGCCGGATCCCAAAGATCACCGATATCACCGTTTATGAAGGTGTCTGGGGCGAGCCGGGCGCAGAGCGCCGCGTCGATCTTGAAGGCGGCTCATCCGTGTTGGAGCGGGTCATCAGCAACACGGATGACGCATTCACCTATCAAATCTGGAATATCACAACCCCTGCCGGTCGGTTTATTGACTATATCTACGGTGAAATCCTGCTATCCGAGACTGCTGAAGGCACGGAGCTCACTTGGAATTACAACATCAAACCTTCAGTGTTTTTCGCACGCCCCGCAATCCGCTCTTACCTGACCGAGGATTTTTCACCCTTCATGGAAAACGGTATGCGCGGTTTTGCGGCAGCTTATTCAGCGCAGAATTCATAAGCAGGCCCCTATCCGGCCTGCTGCGACGCGGCATTTTATTGACTCTGCGGCAACCGGACGGCACTACATGCGCAACATCTTGGGGAGAGGTTGCGCATGAAGAAGATTTATCCTGACGCCAAATCCGCATTGGACGGCCTGTTGTTTGACGGTATGTTCATCGCAGCTGGCGGGTTCGGCCTTTGCGGCATTCCAGAGCTTTTGCTGGACGCGATCAAAGACGCGGGCACCAAAGACCTGACTTTTGCGTCGAACAATGCGGGTGTTGATGACTTTGGCATCGGGATTCTGTTGCAGACCCGCCAAGTCAAAAAGATGATCAGCTCTTACGTGGGCGAGAATGCCGAATTCATGCGCCAATACCTGTCAGGCGAGTTGGAGCTCGAGTTCAACCCCCAAGGCACATTGGCCGAGCGCATGCGCGCGGGTGGCTGCGGCATTCCTGGCTTTTATACCAAAACCGGCGTCGGCACTGTCATCGCAGAGGGTAAAGAGCACAAGGACTTCAACGGGCAGACTTACATCATGGAGGAAGGCATTTTTGCCGATCTGTCTATCGTCAAAGCCTGGAAAGCGGATGAGACCGGCAATCTGGTGTTCCGCAAAACCGCCCGCAACTTTAACCCGCCCGCGGCGATGTGCGGCAAAACCTGTGTTGTTGAGGTGGAAGAGATCGTGCCCACAGGCAGCCTCGACCCTGATCACATCCACCTGCCTGGCATATATGTGCACCGCCTGATCCAGGGGACACACGAAAAACGCATCGAACAACGCACAGTGAGGACAGCATAATGTGGGATCGCAATCAAATGGCGGCCCGCGCCGCGCAAGAGCTGCAAGATGGCTGGTATGTGAACCTTGGAATCGGCATCCCGACTTTGGTGTCCAACTATATCCCCGAGGGGATCGAGGTCACCTTACAGTCCGAAAACGGCATGCTGGGCATGGGCCCTTTCCCCATCGATGGCGAAGAAGACGCCGATCTGATCAATGCCGGCAAGCAGACGATCACCGAACTGCCCCAGACCGCCTATTTCGATTCGGCCACATCCTTTGGCATGATACGCGGCGGCAAGATTGCCATGGCGATCCTGGGTGCGATGGAAGTGGCTGAAAACGGTGATCTGGCCAATTGGATGATCCCCGGCAAGCTAGTCAAGGGCATGGGCGGCGCCATGGATTTGGTCGCTGGCGTGGGCCGTGTGGTTGTGGTGATGGACCACACCAACAAGCATGGCGACAGTAAAGTTTTGAAAGAATGCACCCTACCGCTGACTGGCAAAGGTGTTGTTGACCGCATCATCACTAACTTGGGTGTCTTGGATGTTGCTGAAGGCGGCTTGAAGATCGATGAAACCGCCGACGGCGTTACA
>JBCBGX010000124.1:0-6844 GCA_038526325.1 Pseudomonadota bacterium
CCGAGGCTGGCTATGTGGGGGAAGATGTTGAAAACATCATCCTCAAATTGTTGCAGGCCTCGGTCAGGGTCGTCGCATCAGCCATCGTAAATGGCACATCAAGAATCCTGGCCAATGTCTGGGCCAACAGTGTCTTACCACAGCCAGTTGGCCCGATCAGCATGATGTTGGACTTCGCTAATTCGATATCCGATTTATCGGCATGATTGAGGCGCTTGTAATGGTTGTGAACAGCGACCGACAGCACCCGCTTGGCATGGGCTTGGCCAATAACATAATCATCAAGCACCTGACAGATCTCTGTCGGCGTCGGCACGCCATCGCCAGCTTTCAGCCCGGCTGTCTTGGTCTCTTCACGGATAATATCCATGCAAAGCTCAACACATTCATCACAGATAAAGACAGTGGGTCCGGCAATCAGCTTGCGCACCTCATGCTGGCTTTTGCCACAAAAGCTGCAATACAAGGTGTTCTTGCTGTCACTACCGGATGTATTCGCCATCTAAAAACCTCTTTGCCAATCAGGCTGGTCAAACATACTTCGGGCTGCCCTGCCACAACACTAGGACAGCCCGCCGAGGTCCACAATGTCAAAATGACTATGTGGACGGAGCGTTAACAAACCGTTTACTCATCCGACTTCGGGCGATTTTCAACGATTTCGTCAACCAGCCCCCACTCTTTGGCCTCTTCCGGTGACATAAAGTTGTCACGCTCCAGCGCAGCCTCAACTTTCTTCAATGTGTTGCCGGTATGCTTCACATAAATCTCGTTCAAACGGGTCTTTAGCTTTTGCGTCTCAGCCGCATGAATCATGATGTCAGTGGCTTGACCCTGGTAACCACCCGATGGCTGGTGCACCATCACGCGGGAATTGGGTAGCGAGGCCCGCATTCCCGGCTCACCCGCCGTCAACAAAAGCGATCCCATCGATGCGGCTTGCCCGATGACCAGGGTGCTAACCTTAGGCTTGATATATTGCATCGTGTCATAGATCGACAGGCCTGATGTCACCACACCACCAGGGCTATTGATATACATGCTGATCTCTTTTTTCGGGTTTTCCGATTCAAGATGCAGCAGTTGCGCCACGATCAGCTGGCTCATCCCATCATGGACAGGGCCATTGACGAAAATAATCCGCTCTTTGAGCAGGCGAGAGAAAATATCGTAAGCACGCTCGCCCCGCGCGGTCTGTTCGACCACCATTGGGACAAGGTTCATATAGGTGTCGACGGGGTCTTGCATATTTACTGCCTCACATTGGGACGATGTCCGTCCTAGTTCAAAATTCCTGACAGAGTCTTAGTGTTGGGGGTCAGGGGCTTCAAGGGCACATGATTTGTTTGACGAATCGTAAGCGACGACTTACGGTAAGTTATGGCTTATCAAGATGCAATCACTGCTTTGGCCGATCCGACACGCCGAGTGATCATCGACAGGTTGCGCGCTGGCCCCCTGCCCGTTGGGGCCATCGCCGACGGGATGGGTGTTAGCCGCCCCGCAGTCAGCCAACACCTGAAAGTATTGTCTGATGCGGGGCTTTTGTCGGTCACACCAACAGGCAATCGGCGCGTCTATGCCATCTCACCGGACGGCGTTGATGAATTGCGCCGCTATCTCGACACGCTGTGGGACGACGCGCTTGCCGCCTTTGCCCGCGCGGCAGAAGAAAAAGCAAAAGGAAATTCCACATGAATGACCCGATCAAGAAGACACTGACCGTCCCGCTAAGCCCGGTAGATGCCTTTGCGCTTTTCACCAGCGACATGGACACATGGTGGCCTAAAGACCCCTTCTCCGTCACTGGGGCAGACTCCAAAGTCACCTTTCCCGATCACAAAGACGGCGAGATCATCGAAAAAGGGGCCGACGGCAGCGCCAATATCTGGGGCAAACTGATCGCCTATGACCCGGGCAGATTCCTGTCTTTCACCTGGCACCCCGGACGCGGGCCGGAAGAAGCGACTGTGGTCACGGTAAGCTTCACCGAAACAGAAGACGGCACGCGATGTGATCTGACCCATGGCGGCTTTGACATTCTGGGCCACACAGCGGATGCCGTCAGCAACAGCTATCTGAAGGGCTGGGATCTTGTCCTTGGTTGCTACGCAAGTGCGGGCAAGGTGCCGATGACAGCGTAGCAAACGCCGCTTGCGGGGCATTCGCTAAAGTTGCACGGTCCCGACGAAAATGAATGTTGGGAGACGTTACATGCAATGGGCACGCATCAAAACAGAGAGTGGCGATATCACGACCGGGGTGATCGAGAATGACATCCTCCACCCCCGCGCGGCATTAGGATTAGAGGAAAGCGCGGGTGCCCCTATCGCTTTGAGCGATGCAATCCTTCTGCCCCCGTGTGTTCCCAGCAAGTTTATCGGGCTCTGGAACAACTTCAAAGCTGCCGCAAACCGCAACGGTTGGGACACGCCTACACATCCGCTTTATTTTCTCAAACCGCTGTCATCACTCGCCGGTCCCGGCGCAATCGTCACTTTGCCGCCCGATCTGGGCCGGGTCCTGTTCGAAGGCGAATTGGGCATCGTCATCGGACAAACCTGTAAAAATGCCGCGCTGGAAGATGCGGAAAAAGCCATCTTTGGGTATACTTGTGTCAACGACATTACCGCGCTCGATATTCTGAACGAAGACCCATCCTTTCCCCAATGGACACGGGCCAAAGGCTTTGACGGTTTCGGTGTCATCGGTCCGGTGATTGAAACGGATTTGGACTGGGCCCAGCTGACGGTAAAGGTGATGGTGGGCGAGCGCGAACGCCAATCCTACCCGGCCAATGACATGATCTTCACGCCAGCCGAAATTGTCAGCAAATTGTCGGCCGATATGACCCTGTCACCGGGTGATGTGATCGCCTGCGGCACATCAATCGGTGCCCGCCCGATCAAGGCCGGGCAAGAGGTGACTGTGGTCATTGATGAGATCGGCGATTTGCCGGTTCAAATAGCTTAACCCACGTGGAACAGGGACTGGAACAGGCGTGGGTCGAGGCTTTCGGCGGCGAATGTCTCACCTTCCGTCAGGACCGACACGGCATCATGGCTATGCAAGCTTTCCTGATGGCTGGCAATCACGCGAAAATCCGAAATTCGCGTATCCAGTTGCAATTGTTCCGTGAACAGGCGGGCGGCATCCTCTACAAAGATCGGGTTGGCGGCATTTAGTTCAGCAAAGGCCTGCTCATCCTCGCGCTTGACCATCACTTGTGTCTCGGTCGGAACCGCCGTCCGCGCACGATCGATCAAATCCTCGAACCACAAGACATCTGTGCCATCTTCCAGCAAAACCGAAATCCGCACGACAGAGCGCTGTGAATGGGGCGTTGCCAGCTGACCGCGGAATTGACGAGCATGCTCGGACAATTCCAGCGAACATGGGCAAGTCGAAGAATACACGTAGTCGAGATGGACGATCTTCTTGCGCACCCCGGCACTTTCCACCAACTCCAGCGCAATATCGTAGTATTGATAGCCTGACAGCCCAGACCGCAAGCTGTCCACCTTCATCGGAAAGCTGAACCGCATCTGAATGCGCGCATCAAAACTCTCCAGATCGGTCTTGTAGGCATCGAGCGCCCGCGCAATCACGTCAAAGCTAAATGTCTCTTCGGCATGCTTGTAGAAAGTCCGCATGATCCGGGACATGTTGATGCCCTTCTTTTCGGCCTCCAGCGATACCGTTCCGGTCACGGATGTCTCTAGCGTCAAATCACCATTGTCGCGGGTGTGAAACCGTATGGGCAGGCGGAAATTCGATATCCCCACGTGCTGGATCTGCTGCTTGGCCCCCTTGATCAGGCTGGATGGGCCATTCTGCAGGTCGGGCATCGATGCTTTATAGGCATCATCCACCTCAAATTCCTCGGGGTAGGCCCGGGCAAGGGCGGGATAGTTTGAGACTTCTTGCCCAGGAATCAAACGCGCAACCAAGGGATCAAGTGTCGCGACCTCTTCCGCTGTTACATCGCCTGCCCAGCGCCGCAGCAAAGCTAAGGCGGCCTCGGCCTCTTCCCGCGTTGGTTCACGGTCCATATCGGGTGCATGGATATTCATTTCAGAATCCCCCTTTGCTGCGTCTGGACCCAATAGATGGGGCCGACCGCGCAATTTTCCAATCATATCTTCATAGATCGTCAAGAAATTGGGGGACGGTTTCGTCAATTCTATTCCAACACATGTTTATGGCCTTGCAGAGCTTGAATAAAAACCAAACCCAATCTGCACCGATCTTAGAACATCCAAACCTTGCCTGTCGTCCTATTCCTGCATGAATGCCAATAGGTCAGATGCCTTCAAGCCAACCCATGCCCTGCTCTTTGGCGTCGATCAATGGTGCGCCGCAACGCGCCAGCGTAGACGCCGCGCCATCCGGTTTGTTTCGCTGTCAAAAACCAGCTTCGGCGCAAATCCCAGCTTCTGTTCATATGCGTAAACTGATCAAATGCGTCGACAGAAAGCCGTCCTGCCTGTGTGTAGACAGTTAATTCACCCAGAAATAAAGTTTCGCCGTTTGTCATCGTATCCACACGCACGTGATCAAATCGAGCCCCGATGTCCCGTATGACGGCCATGTTTTCATAGACAACAGGCGGCAGTGGTTTCTGGTCTATCACAGGGCTGACTGATGTGGGCACGTCATCCAAGGCGTAGCTGCCATCAGATTGCAACAACCACCTGCCGGATACGACTTGAGGTCCAAATCGGGAAATGACAATCCGTTCAATCCTTTCACCAAAGGTGTAGTATTTTACGTCTATCATATCACATCCGGGGAACAGGCGTTCTTCGACCAAAAGGCGGCGCGGCACATGATCATACGCCCATTCCATGTGTTGGCGACCATGATCAACGCGAAGAAAATCGTTGGCTTGGTCTATGACAACTTTCCTGTCAACAGCGGTCGGTTCGACCGCAATATTCATTTGCCACCCATGGGCGGCTTTGATCATGATCGGTCGTTTCCACAGATCCTCTGGTATGTCCCCGGCATCAGTGCCGACCCAAAGTGTCTGCGGAATGGGTAGCGCGAACCCCTGTGCCTTGATCCATTCCTTACAGGCGATCTTGTCGCTCATCGTGACGAAAAGCGGGTTGTGGTCGAAAAGCTTTCGCCAAAGGAACTTCTCGTTGGGCAAACGTGGTGCGGCAATCCTATAGGTGTCCTGCCCCGCCTCCCGTGACGCACGACGAATAAAGCGCGCTTCCTTGCGCGCTACCTTACGCGTCCATTTCTCCACCAAGGCGATGACCAGTTTGTCAAAGGGCCATAGCAGAAGGTGGATCATATCGCGGCGATAGCTTGGACAAGATCCGCCAACAGATCTTCAGCATCTTCCAGACCAACGCTCAGTCGGATCAATCCTGGTGTAATACCCAGCATCGTCTTGACCTCATCGGACAAACGCTGATGGGTCGTGGTCGCGGGATGGGTCGCAATCGACTTTGCATCGCCGAGGTTGTTTGAAATCGTTACAATTTCTAGGGCATTCAGCAACCTAAACGCCGCGGCCTGTGACCCCGCATCAATCGCAAAGACAGTCCCTCCGACACCCATTTGCGCCATGGTCAACGCGTGTTGTGGATGATTTGGAAGGCCGGGATACACCACGCTCTGCAAAGAGTCTTCGGCCTGTAACGCCGTCGCCAAAAAAAGCGCTGTTTCGGCTTGCGCCCGCACGCGCAGATCCATTGTTTCTAGGCCTTTGAGCATGATCCACGCCGTGAACGGCGACATCGCACCGCCGGTGTGTTTCAAATAGGGTTCGACCGCGCCGCGGATAAACTCTTGCGACCCAAGGATCACGCCGCCCAGCGCCCGACCCTGCCCGTCAATATGCTTCGTGGCAGAATACACGACCACATCAGCGCCCTGCGCAACGGCATTAGAAAATACTGGTGTTGAAAACACGTTGTCGACAATAACCGTGGCGCCCACGTGATGCGCTAAATCCGATACGGCAGCAATATCAATAACTTCAAGTGTCGGGTTGGCTATGCTTTCGAAAAACACTGCTTTCGTGTCGTGGCGGATTGCGCTTCTCCATGCGTCCAAATCGGTGCCATCAACAAAGGTCACCTGCACCCCATATCGGGGCAAGATCTCTTCAAGAATGTAAAGACAGGACCCAAAAAGGGCACGCGCTGATACAACATGATCGCCAGCACGCAGCATCGATGATAAAGCACCGTTGACTGCCGCCATCCCAGATGCGGTGGCAAAGCCGTCTTCCGTCCCCTCCAACGCTGCAATCCGGTCCTCAAACATCGCAACCGTTGGGTTGCCGTAGCGGGCATATATGAATTCATCTTCACCGGCTTTGATGAATCGTGCTTCGGCATCTTCTGCAGTGTCGTAGACGAAGCCCTGGGTCAGATAAATCGCCTCGCTCACCTCGTTATATTGGCTTCGCCGAGTACCCGAATGGACAGCCTTTGTGCGTTTGTTCCACGTCTTCATTGTCAATCCTCGCGCTTATCGCGCATCAAAAAACCCCGACACCGGAACAAGGCATCGAGGTTAGACAACCTTCAACCCTCTTTAGCGGCATGTTTAACGTGGCCCGCAATCCGGATACAAATCGCCACGATGTTTGGGATACGCCGACGCATAGCGAAGGTCAAGCTTGCGGCGAGGTGGAAGCGAGCAGATCTGTTGAAGAGCGTTTCAACTCACTCCCGGCCAGTATTCAATTCAATGGCACAAGTCGTTGAGCCGACTGGGCATACATCCCAACAACAACATTCATATTGGCCATAGTCGTGTTAAGTCCCTGATATTTCACCGTCGTTGCGGTCGGGTCAAGATCAGTCCCATCGAGGATATC
>JBCBGX010000125.1:0-6841 GCA_038526325.1 Pseudomonadota bacterium
CATCGTAACGTGATCAGTGGCTCAGGGAAGTGAAAACATATCCACAGGTTTAGTCACAGGGCGCAGACGGTTGGCCCTGATCGTCGCATGGGTTTCAACCTGGCCCAGGAACAAGACCTTCCCGTCTCTCTCTATTCCCAGATTGGCCGTTTCACCTGTCGCCTCCATCAGATCGCGCATTATAGGGCGGGCCCGTTCGACAAGCGACGTTCGCCGCAAAAACTGCGACCCGGTGAGAAAGGCGGCAGGGCCAATGTTCCACACCTGGCTTTGGGCATCAAAGTCAGCAAACCCACGCCCCTGAAATGTCGTAAGTACGCGGTAGAGAGTTGCCGGCGATTGATTCAACGCACCTGCAAGTTCCGACAAAGTGGCACCTTGCATTTCACCCAGCCGAACCAGAACCTCCAACGCCCTATCAAGCGATTTAACCGTGTTCTGTCCAGCTTTGTCATCCCAGGCTTTGGGCCGCCCTCGGGCGCGCTTTGCATCATCATTCATGATATATTTATCCAATATGAAAATCTATTTCACAATATGAAAAATTTAAAGCATTGATAATATTATATTTCTATAATTAATCTCGAAATGAAAAATAATCTCAAAAAAATGGATTAGAGCAGAGCGCTTTGTCAAAACACCATCATCGCTATGGAGGAATGGCACATGAGTTTTCAAAACCCCGTCTTTATTCCCGGCCCGACAAACATGCCCGAGGCAATCCGCAAGGCTTGTGATATGCCGACGATTGATCATCGCTCCCCCTTGTTTGGGCAAATTTTGCATCCAGCGCGCGCTGGTGTGCAGGAGATCCTGAAATCTGCTGATGCCGAGATTTTTATTTTCCCTGCCTCTGGCACCGGCGGCTGGGAAACAGCCATCACCAACACGCTGTCTCCGGGCGACACTGTTCTTGCCTGCCGCAACGGTATGTTCAGCCACAAATGGATCGACATGTGCCAACGCTTTGGTCTGAATGTTGAGATCGTTCAGGCCAAGTGGGGCGAGGGTATTCCTGCAGACCGCTATGCCGAGATTCTGACCGCTGACACCGGGCATCAAATTAAAGCAGTCCTTGCGACCCACAATGAAACTGCGACTGGCGTCCGGTCTGACATGGCGGCGATCCGCGCTGCGATGAACACGGCCAACCACCCGGCATTGCTGTTTGTCGATGGTGTCAGTTCTATCGCGTCGATGGATTTCCGGTTTGATGAATGGGGCGTCGATGTCGCTGTGACTGGGTCACAAAAAGGGTTCATGCTTCCTGCCGGGCTTGCCATTGTCGGTTTCAGTGACAAAGCAATATCGGCGCGCACAACAGCGCAGCTTCCACGGACTTTCTTCGATATTGATGACATGACGAAAGGATACGAGGCCAACGCCTATCCCTATACTCCTGCCGTCGGTCTGATGAACGGTTTGGCGCTTGCGACAGAGACCCTTTTGAAAGAAGGACTGGACAACATCTTTGCACGACACCACCGGATTGCATCGGGCGTGCGCGCTGCAGTGGACGCCTGGGGGCTCGGGCTTTGTGCTGCATCGCCTGACGTCTACTCGGACACGGTCAGTGCTATCGTAACGCCAGAGGGCTTTAACGCCTCCGAGATTGTAAGCCACGCGGCCGAAAAATACGGTGTCGCTTTTGGAACAGGGCTAGGCGACGTGGCCGGAAAAGTCTTCCGCATCGGCCATCTGGGTAGCATGACAGATGTCATGGCCTTGTCCGGGATCGCCACGGCAGAAATGTGCATGGTTGATCTTGGTTTGGGTATCAAACTCGGCTCCGGTGTCGCTGCGGCCCAGGACTATTATCGCGGCAACACGGCGCAAGCTTTGAAGGATGCGGCGTGATGAAAGATATCGGCGACATTAACATTCCCACCTACGACGACATGTTAGCGGCGCATGAGCGCATCAAACCACATATCAATCGCACACCGGTGATGACCTCAGCGCATCTTAATGAGATGACGGGAGCAGAGCTGTTCTTCAAATGTGAGAACTTTCAAGAACCGGGTGCGTTCAAAGTGCGGGGGGCCGCAAACGCCGTCTTCGGCCTTAGCGATGAACAGGCAAAGAAGGGTGTCGCGACCCATTCGTCGGGCAATCATGCGTCGTGCCTCAGCTACGCCGCCATGCGGCGGGGTATCCCATGTAACGTGGTAATGCCGCGCACAGCCCCGCAAGCGAAAAAAGACACGGTGCGCCGTTATGGTGGCGTGATCACCGAATGTGAGCCATCGACAACCTCACGTGAAGAAACCTTTGCCAAGGTAGAGGCGGAAACCGGTGGCGATTTTGTGCATCCTTATAACGATCCACGCGTGATCGCGGGTCAGGGCACCTGTTCCAAGGAATTTATGGAACAAGTCGATGGGCTGGACATGATGGTCGCCCCTATTGGCGGCGGCGGTATGATTTCCGGGACCTGTCTGACCCTGTCAACTCTTGCGCCAGAAGTGCAGATCATTGCCTCTGAACCTGAACAAGCCGATGACGCCTATCGCAGCTTCAAGGCGGGCTACATCATTGCTGATGATGCGCCAAAGACGATCGCCGATGGGCTACTTGTGCCGTTGAAAGAGCGAACATGGCATTTCGTGTCGAACTACGTGACCGACATACTGACGGCGTCTGAGGAAGAAATCATCGATGCGATGAAAATCACGTGGAAGCATTTGCGGATCGTAATGGAACCAAGCTGCGCTGTGCCGCTGGCCACGATCTTGAAGAACAAAGACCGCTTTGCAGGCAAGCGCGTCGGTGTGATCGTCACTGGCGGAAATGTAGATCTGGATAAACTGCCCTGGATGCAGAAGTAAGGGAGAAGAGCAATGAATGATATGAGCAACCTGAGAAATCTTGAAGTGGGTTATGACGTCCCCGCCCTTCCCGGCATGGACGAGGCGGACATTCAGACCCCCTGTCTGGTACTGGATCTGGACGCGCTGGAGCGCAATATCAAGAAAATGGGCGACTATGCCAAGTCGCACGGCATGCGCCACCGCGTGCATGGCAAGATGCACAAATCTGTTGACGTCGCACTTTTGCAGGAAAAGCTGGGCGGTTCTGTTGGCGTCTGCTGCCAAAAGGTCAGCGAGGCCGAGGTGTTTGCCCGTGGTGGTATCAAGGACGTGCTGGTGTCGAACCAGGTGCGTGATGCGCAAAAGATTGACCGTCTTGCGCGCATTCCAAAGCTTGGTGCGCGGGCCATCTGCTGCGTGGACGATATGGACAATGTCGCAGATCTGTCTGCTGCGGCACAGAAACATGGCACACAGATCGAATGCCTTGTGGAAATCGACGTAGGTGCCGGTCGTTGCGGCGTGCAATATGGTCAGCCAGTTGTTGACCTGGCCAAAGCCATCGAAGCGGCCCCCGGTCTGAAATATGCGGGCATTCAGGCCTATCAAGGCGCAATGCAGCACCTGGATTCTTATGAAGAGCGCCAAGGCAAGACCCAGGTTGCGATTGATCAGGTGCGCGAAACGCTTGAGATGTTGAAAGCTGAAGGGATCGAAAGCGATATCGTTGGCGGTGGTGGCACCGGGTCCTACTATTTCGAAAGCAACTCCGGTGTGTTCAACGAATTGCAGTGCGGTTCCTATGCGTTCATGGATGCAGATTATGGCCGCATCCTGGACAAGGATGGCAACCGGATCGACGAAAACGAATGGGAAAACGCGCTGTTTATCCTGACATCGGTGATGAGCCACGCAAAGGCGGACAAGGCTATTGTTGATGCGGGACTAAAGGCCCAATCCGTCGATAGTGGTCTTCCGACGATATACGGCCGTGACGACGTCGAATATGTGAAATGTTCGGATGAACATGGCGTCGTCATGGACCCGCAAGGTGCGTTAAAGGTGAACGACAAGCTCAAGCTCGTTCCTGGTCACTGTGACCCGACCTGCAACGTGCACGACTGGTATGTCGGTGTGCGCAACGGCAAGGTTGAAACGCTCTGGCCTGTGTCCGCACGCGGCAAAGCCTACTGAGCGCTCAGCGCTCCCTCACCGGTCGCTTATTGCGAAGACAGCCCGAACAGGCGTGATAAGCGGCCGGTCAAGAAAGCCCAGAATATGATTATCGTACCTGAATCCGCGATTGCGGACATTCTCACACGTGCCGACGCGTTCAAAGCTGTTGAACAGGTCTTTGCTGCCATGTCAGCAGGCGACGCATACAACTTTCCTGTCATCCGCGAGGCCATTGGCCACGAAGACGCACTGTATGGTTTCAAAGGCGGTTTTGACGGCAAAGGCATGGCACTTGGTCTAAAGGCTGGCGGCTATTGGCCGCACAATCTGGAGCGGCGCGGGTTGATCAACCATCAGTCGACCGTCTTTCTTTTTGATCCTGACACCGGCAAGGTCGCCGCGATGGTCGGGGGCAATCTGCTGACGGCGTTGCGCACAGCTGCAGCCTCCTCCGTCTCAATCAAGCATCTCGCGCGGAAAGACGCCAAGGTCATGGGCATGATCGGCGCGGGCCATCAGGCCAAGTTCCAACTGCGCTCCGCCCTTGAAACCCACCAGTTCGAAAAGGTTATTGGCTGGAACTACCACCCCGAAATGCTGCCCGGTCTGGCCGAAGTTGCCGAGCAGGCGGGCGTGCCGTTTGAAACGGTCGGGCTTGATGGCATGGTTGAAGCCGACGTCGTTATCTCCATTACATCCGTCTTTTCGCCTATCTTTAGTGCCGCCCATATCAGCCCCGGCACACATGTGGCTTGCATGGGCACCGACACCGTTGGAAAACAGGAATGCGAAACGGATCTGGTTGCCAAGGCCACCGTTTTCACCGATGAAATTGCTCAATCCATCACATTGGGCGAAGCACAACATGCGATCAAAGCGGGTCTAAAGACCAAAGAGGACATCACTGAAATCGGGGCTGTCATCAATGGCATACATCCCGGCCGGACAGGTGATGACGAGATCACCCTGTTTGATGGCACCGGGGTCGGCCTGCAGGACCTTGCGGTCGCCTCTTCCATCGTGGAGCTTGCGGTCGCCAAGGGTATGGCAACCGAAGTAGATTTTTGACAAAAAGCGCCCCCGCTTGACTGGGGGCGCCAAAGTGTCAATCCAAGTCTTTTGGCAAGATCAAATTCAGACCAATCGCCATTATCGCGGTTGGTGCCACGGCAGAGGTTGCCAGCGTGTTGATCACCCCCGGCAAATACTGAACAGCAGATGGCACTAGGTTAAGCCCCAACCCAAACGTCAACGACACCGCGATAATGATCATTGTGCGCCGGGTCATCTTTTCTTCGGCCAGCACATTCAGGCCGGCGGCGGCGACCATGCCGAACATCACGATCACACCACCGCCCAGAACAGGCAACGGCATCGACGCAATGACGGCGCCAATTTTGGGAACCAGCCCGCAGATGATCATGATGACCCCGGCAATGGTCACCACATGGCGCGACATGATCCCGGTCATCCCCACAATGCCGACATTCTGGCTGAAGGACGTGTTTGGCAATCCGCCAAAAACGCCTGCTATCGCTGTCCCCAATCCATCGGCATAGGTTGCCCCGGAAATCTCGGCATCGGTCGCATCACGGTTCGCGCCTGCCTTTGCGGTGGCGGACGCATCGCCAACTGTTTCAATCGCCGACACGATTGAGACCAGTGTGACCGCGATCACAGCGCCCAGATTAAATTCAAACCCGTAGGGCAACGGCGCAATACTGGTCAGCCATGCGGCATTGCCCACCGGCGCGAAATTCACCATGCCCAGCGCAAAGGCCAGCACATAGCCAGCCAACAAACCCATAAGGATCGCCGCGTTTGACAACAAACCTTTGGTAAAGAACTTCAACACCAGCGACACAATTATCACCGTCAATGCGACCGACCAGTGCTTGAGCGAGCCAAAGCTCTCTGCCTCCATCTGGAAATCCGCAGCCCCTCCTGCAGCGTATTTGATCGCAACCGGGATCAAATAGAGACCGATCGCAAGAATGACCAATCCAGTCACAAGAGGTGGAAACAACCAGCGCAGGTTCTTAATAAACGCGCCCAGCCCAAAATGCACCACCCCACCGATGATGCAGGCTGTCAGCGCCACGCTAAGCCCCATCGTCGCCGCGACCCCGGCCAGCACGCCAACAAAAGCAAAGCTGGTGCCTTGCATGATCGGCAGCCGGGCGCCCACCGGTCCGATCCCAACCGTCTGAAACACAGTTGCCACCCCGGCAAACAGCATCGCCATCTGGATCAGGTAGATTTGCTCGGGCCCGCCAAAGGCCAAACCCGCAGCCCCCGCCACAATGATGGATGGCGTCACGTTTGAGGCAAACATGGCCAGCACATGTTGTAGCCCGAGCGGAACCGCTTGGCCAATGGGTGGTGTCACATTGGGGTCGCTATAAGTCATATCAGTCATTCACATTGTCCCTATTCCTTGTGACCGGTCTTAGCGCCAGTATATTGCTTAACTCACCACGCGGTATGGCGTGGGGAAATGATGTTCCTCCAGGTTCGGTCCGTCTTCTACGCGGTCAATCACTGCAAAAAGCCCTGGGCCAGACAGGGGTGCCAGAACGCCATGCCAGGTCCCTCGGTAGAAATTGATGCCATCCCCCGGGGCCGTCAGGAACGCCTGTGGGCGCAGATCGTCGTCGGCGACAACGACCAGAAACGGATCCATGCTCATCGGGATAAAGGCTTGGGATCCCAGCGGGTGCCGTTCCACCAAATCCAAAGAATATGGCAGTTGCCGAAGCTCTGACCGAAAGAGGCTAAGCCCCAACCGACCGTCACAATCGATGCGCGCCAGGTCGTGAAATCGCCCGCATAGCCCAGCATTGATGACCATGTCA
>JBCBGX010000126.1:0-6712 GCA_038526325.1 Pseudomonadota bacterium
GTCGACACGCTCAGAAAAGTCGTTCTGGATCAAACGGCTTTCGTTGTTTTTGATCAGCTCGTTATGATCTTTTTGCGCCTGGAAATAGACCTCTTCTGACCCTGCCTTGTCTTCAAATCGCAGTTCATTATGTCCACCCCCGCCAAGGGAACTGTCAGATTTCCAGCCGGATTGGGTGGCGTTCCCTGGCAAAGCATAGGGCGGCATTTGGGCCGCGTTATAGACCCGACCAGTGATGATGGGTTGGTCCGGATCACCTTCCAGGAAATCCACGATGACCTCTTGTCCAATACGCGGGATCTGGATGAACCCATAGCCCGAGCCTGCCCAGACCGAACTGACCCGCACAAAACAGGATGAATTTTCATCTGCCTGGCCTAGCCTGTCCCAGTGAAACTGCACTTTTACGCGGGCATATTCGTCAGTGAAAATCTCTTCGCCCGCAGGCCCCACCACGACGGCCGTTTGCGGGCCGCGCATCACGGGTTTTGGGGTCACTCGCGGCGGTCGGTATTCTTCGGTTGTTGGCGTCAGGACCAGGCTAACCTCAAACCCTTCTTCTATATCGCGCGTATGGGCCGCATATTGACCATCCCAAATCTCATACTCAGTTCGCAAGATCGCGTATTCGGCGTTCTCCGCCTCTCGCCAAAAGTCTGTCAACGTGAACAGGTGCCCGCTATGGATCCCGCGCACCGTCGCTTTGGCAGAAGCCCGTGCAAACGGGGATTTCAGCGCTTGCATCCGCACAAGGGCCAGCGCATCGCCGCGATCCAGTTCCGTGTAGGTGCCGGGATAGTGGTAGGCTTCAAGATCCCCAAGATCATGCTCTCCCGGATTGACCGATTTAGCCATCAGATCCGCCGCCGGTTTGGTGAAATCATAATCCGTATGCGTGAATTCACCGGTCGTCACCTGCGCATTCCACCGCCACTGAGTGATAAAATTGCGGTTTTCAAAGGTGGGCGGCAGATCGGCGGAAAAGGCAATCTCTTCCTGCCCGGATGCCGGTTCGAGCGCGCTGAGTGTATCAACAAGGATCAGCGTATGCGCGCCATCATCAAATTCAAAGAAGGTGAATATCCCTTCATGCTCCATCCAGCGCATTAGGAAATCGAAATCAGATTCACCATATTGGACACAATAGGGGATAGGATCATAGGTGCTTTGCAGACGGTTTTCGAATTTGGCCGCCGGATAGGCAGAAAAGACCTCTTCTATGATCTCTACAATAGATAGATTCTGAAAGATGCGATTGTCGGTCGATTTCGACAGGAACCAAAGCCAGGGGCGCAGTTGCGCGCGATAGCCCACCATCTCACCCGACACGTCTGTCATGCTAAGCTGGTCGACGAGCCCGTGCAGAAACACCTTGTCCTGATCATCACGGCCGATGCTAAGCGTGATGCCCTGACCCAGTAGATCCGCAGCGGCGATGTCCAGATCTGTGCTGACCATATCCAGATCAAAGGCAAAACAGCCGCCGACCTCATCATAACCACGCATCCGCGAAAACATCAGCGTATCGTCGCCAAGCGGTGTGGTGATAGTAACTTCGCGTCCCTCAGACATAAATCAGATCGCTTTCTGTAAATTCATGGTTCGAAAGGCTTTGGTCGCCGCTATATCATTTCATCATACCGCAATTCGGGCATCACGTAAGGGACGCAATTATAGCTGCGCCGGACATTGCAAACTCTCCATCAAATGCCTTACCGATACCGGATTCACCGGATCAGCAAACTGAAGCTCTACGAATACGCGTCCCCCTGCATCACGAATATCAACAAGAAACCGCTGGCCGTCAGCCCGGGGACGCAAGCGCAATTCGTCCAAAAGGCGCAACAGACCCCAAGGTCCCGTCCGGGTCAGAGCCGCATCAGGCGCACCGCCTTCGAATTGCAGCGCGATCCCTTGTGTGGCAGCAGGCCCCGGCCATTCCAACAGGACTGGTGCTGCATTTGTGCCAAGCGGAACCTCCACTCCGCCCAAACTCAAACTGCCTGCGCCGCGTTCGGCCAAAGTGGTCAGGGTCACATCCGCACCCAAAGTCCCGCCTTCAAACATACCGGCACTGACGGCCATCGCCTGTTCAAGAAATGTTGCCGTATCAGGGGATAGCCCTGCAAACCGCGCTTCTGTCTTCCAACGCCAGGGGCTTGAATCCATATCCAGGTTTGGGGCGGCAAATTGACGGAAGAAGACAGGGATCGCCCCAGTCGGACCCAGCATCTGTTGCACCGCATTTGGGGTTACCGGCGGCCCCTCACCAAAGGGAAAGCGTCCGCTTAGCGCCTGCTGGCACTGACTATAGACACCCGCCCAAGCCCGGGCGAGCGGCGTATCATTGGCGCTGCCGCCGCTGATTTGTGCCAAAGTATCTTCCACAAGAAGCGCCACGACACGCGGCGCGGCGCGAAGAGATTGGATAGATTGTGCGCGGGTTGCCACACTCATCACAGCCGCATCGCCCCGTGCCTCGTCAACATCGCGCGTGCTGAGCGCGACGTTCACGCTGGCAAACAGCCGGGCAATTTCTTCCATACTTCCTTGTTCGACATATTGGATCATCGGACCAAAGCCGCGCGCCACTTCTTGCAGTAACGGGCGTGGACGAGCACGGTCCGAACCACCCACTTGTGTCCAAACCTCTTGCAATAAGGCGGGCAATGGCGATTGCGACTGGGACAGAACACCTGAAACGATGATTGCTGTCTGAGGTTCATCAAACGGGATCACCCGCAAATCCGACAACCACTCTTGCCAAACTTTTAGCGTTTCTGTCTGCTGACGGGCCAGAACCAGATCAGGCGTGTCATTGCGGCGCGGCAAATCCTGACCGAATAGGGGAACCGCCAGGTCGCGCGTCTTTTGCACCGCCAAACCTGCAGCAATATCCTGCGCCGCAGCCCAGCCGGCAATCGTATAAAGACCTGGCACCTCTAACGGCGCGCCAGAACGCCTGTAGGCCACCGCAGACAGGCGCGGCACAGCCTCTGCTGCTTTCCAGGCGGGCAGTTCCACGATATCGGCCAGGCGCGTCATTTCCAGCCACGCCCGATCAGGTTCTGGCGTTTCAGATGCAAAGTCCCGCGCCTGTTCCATGATCAACGGGTCAGGAGTTGGTGCATCGACAAGCGGCGCGGGGATAAAGGCTACATGATCGGCGAACCCTTGCAAACCAAATGCCGTTTCCCGGGCTGCCACCCAGCCGACAAGAAACTCCGGCTCCCACTCCGTTTGCCCGGTTAGGATACCATGTGCCCGGATTGTGTCGTAAAGCGCCAAACCTTGGCCCTCTGTCGCAAGCGCAAGGTCAATTGCCTCGGCCAATAAGGGGGCTGCAGACCGCGACACCGCATCGGCATAACGCGCCTGCGCGCTGCCAACAGCATCAGCAAATGGCAACGTCACTGCGCCACGCAAAGGCGCATGTGTTACTGCGTTGCGCAGGTGGTCCAGATCGGCAGACAAGCTATTCAACATACCCACGACCTGATCACTTTGCCCGCTCAGATCGCGGGTTAGATCCGTTTCAAGTTCAACAAACGCGCCTAGGGCCTGTTGATGAAACCTAGCCTCCACATAGGCAATATAAGCCCCGAGCCCGAACAAAAGCAGAGCCAAAAGGGCAACCACAGCAGCCGGCCGGAACGACCCCGACCGATTGGTAAACCCCGAAACATCCGAGAACCGCAGCAAACAATGGTCTAAAAACCTTGCAAGCTCGGTAAAGTCGGCCCCCTGCCCACGCGCGATATCCGCAAATTGGGAAATGTCCCGCTGCGTGATGCTGCGCCCATCAAACAAGGTCTGCCGGGCCAAACCAGACCAGGCCGATACATCAACGCGTCGGTGTTTTTGCACAACGTGATCGGCCAAAGCGGCCAACGCCAATCGCGCAGGGCGCACTTGAACGGGCGCGGCCCCATGCGCTTCGCATCCTTGTGCAAAGCGACGCAACCGTAGCGCAAGCTCATCACTAAGCCGGGGTAAGTCAGTCAGGTATTTTGGGGAAAGATGGGCCAGAAAATCGAAAAAGGACGCCGCCTGTTGGTGAAAAACACTTTCTCCTTGCCCAACTTCCACTAGATTTCACCTGCTTCCGCCCAGCGGCGCAGCGCCTCCACGCCAACCTCGAAATGCATGGAATCCTCGCGCGAATACGTGGCGCCCCAATACCACCCCTCTTCATTGAAAAGCTCTGCAATCAGAAGCAGCCCAAACTGCGTACTGCCATCGGCAAACTCGTCAAGCCGGTTTTCCAAGGTGATGTCCACCGCAGTCCCCCAGCTGTGATTGGAAATGGACGACCGCGACCCCCGGATCAACCTGACACATAGCGACCCTGCGGTGCCGACGGCGGCGTATATATCAGGCTCCGTCTCCTGCAGGCGGCCCAAAATGCGTTCAAGCGAATCGAGCGCAGGTTTGATCATCGTCACGCGGATCGGACCAATCTGCCGCGTTTCCAACAGCGCGCGCAAGTTGGGGTTCGTCACACCGCGACATTCCTGGTCATATTGCCCACGGGGCTGGCCCAAAAGTTCCAGCATAACGCGATTGCCGGGCTGTGTAACGCCCAGGTTGAACCTGTCTCGCGCCAGGATCATTTCTTCGGTCATCTCAATCGTTTGACCTTGATCCGCCGTTTCCAGAGTCGTTTAGGGTTTGAGGCGGGTGGTAGCCCGGGCGGCGGGTGCGGCCACAAGAGCTGCGCCCCCACCGATGATTTCATCTTGCGCTTGCTGCAGCGCCTCTTCTGCCGCTTGCTGATCGGCGCGGGCTGCGCGCAGCTCTACCTCTGCGCGGTTGAGCCGGACAAGCGCGCCACCATCCTCGACCTGAAAGAGCACACTGACGACAGCAAAGATGACACCACTTAACACCAGGCCGATAGCAATGATCAAAGGGCCAATAAAACCTGTGCCGCGCATGACCCTAATGCTCCGTCGCCGCGATCACGATGACCGACACATTGTCCGGTGCACCTGCATCAAGAGCTGCACGGACCAGTGCGCCAGCCGCCATCTTTGGATCAGTATGGGCTTTCAGTGTCAGGACAATCTCATGATCAGAAACACAGGTGGTCAGCCCGTCACTGCAGAGCACAATGCGATCATCAGCGCGCATTGGCAGTGTCGCAAAATCGGCCACAACAGTTGGTTCAACGCCCATAGCGCGCGTAATCACGTTCCGTTCGACATGTGTCTGCGCCTCATGTGGGGTAATCAACCCTTTGTCCACCATCTCTTGCACGCGAGAATGATCGTGGGACAGTTGCCGCAAATTACCTTCACGCCACAGATAAATGCGGCTATCGCCAACCCATGCCAGATAGGACAGATTATCCTGCAGGTAAGCGACAACTAACGTTGCTCCAATCGTGATGCCCCTGCGGATCGTCATCGCATGAATGTCTGTGTTGATTTGCGCGATCTGCTCGGCCAGCATCATCTCTGGCTCTTCGCTATCACCCAAAGCTGCCAGACCATCTACAACCATTTCGGCGGCCACATCGCCATGGCCATGCCCACCCATCCCATCGGCCACAACCCAAAGCTGGCCCGACGGATCCAGCAGGATCGCATCCTCATTCCGCTCGCGCACCTGGCCCACATGGGTATAGCCCGCACCCGAAAATTGAAGCGCCGATGGTGTCATTGTCGCTCTGCTTTCAAAGACATAGAGATGCAGCAGCGCGGGTTGTTGAAATAGGTCATGCGGGGCCGACCAAACGTTGCAATAGCTATAGATTAACGCAATACTGTCTTTGCTCCTAATCCTTTTTCCACTGGGGATTGTTATGAAAAAACTGAATTTCTGTACTGCATTTCTTCTGACGATCAACACAACGGCTGCACAGGCACAAGAGATCAACGAAAGTGACATTCTTTCGGTTTTCGAAGCCCAGCGTAAAGCCTTCACCGAATTGCGCGAAGGAGGCGGGCTGAGAACACGTGGTCTGACACTGGTCACTGTTGAAGATGCAGAGCCGCCCACCGTGGCCGAGCTTGCAACCCCAGAGACCCCGGATAGCAACGACGCTCTCGTCCCTCTTAGCACAACGACTGATGACGATGTGACCCAGATCGCACCAACCGCCCTCGTTGAACCCCTTTCCGACAGTGTGACATTCGGGCGTCTCGATCCTGACCTGCAGGTCAATCTGTTCGTCAAGTTCGGGTTTGATTCCGCCGCAATCGAAGATGACCAAAAGCCGACGCTTGATCGGATGTGCACTGTCATGCGCGACAGTGACATTGAGGTATTCCAGATCGTCGGGCACACCGACACTGCCGGAACAGATACCTATAACGAACAATTGTCTCGCCTGCGCGCGGAAGAGGTGGCGCGCTATTTGGTCAGCAGCTGCAACATTGCGCCGACACGGCTCACCACCCTGGGCATGGGTGAACGCTTCCCGATCAATGCATCTGATCCCCGCGCTGACGAAAACCGCAGGGTAGAGTTCCAGGCGCTGAGCTAAGCAGAATTGACCTTGCCATCCTGACAGGGACGAGCTTGCGCACAGAGGTTAATCTGCGCCATTGATGGAAGTGTTTGTGGCATTTTGGTTTGGTTTGGTGAGTTTTTGGATGAGGAATGCGGTTGTGGCTGTTGCGAGGCCGAGCAGGTCGCTGAGGAGGCCGCCTTCGATCATGAAGAGGGCTGCGAGGATCAGGATCACGCGCAGATACCAGGCGGAGCG
>JBCBGX010000127.1:0-6615 GCA_038526325.1 Pseudomonadota bacterium
ATCGCGGATTTCGACTTTGTATGGGTGCACTTCGGTATGGGGCTCTGCGCCCAAAATCCCTGTATGGACGAACGGAAAGTGCGCGATGACATTGATGAGGTCTGGGCCACTCAAATTGGCTTTCATCAGCCGCAAGCCGCCAAAAGTGCAACCACATCAATCGAAACACAATATCAGTATCGTGTTCCTGCGCCGACAACGGCTGTTCTGTATAAAACTTGCCCGCCACGCCCTGAGGCCTGGGATGTCATCGCCATCTTTGTACAACCGCTCGCAGAAGATCGTTGCATCGCTTGGCCGTGGATGGCGCTTTATGATGACTTCACGCCCCATGCCGAACTGGTGCAATTCCAACAAGAGATATTTCTGCAGGACAGATCCATCTTGGAAAACCAAAAGCCAACATTGCTCCCCCTGGATCCGCAGCTCGAAATTCCGACGCGCTGCGATTTGACATCTGTGGTCTACCGACGCTGGCTAAAACGGAAGGGCGCGACCTATGGCGCCCTGACCACCGCTGCATGAGCTTTACGCTGTACAACTACGTTCTATCTGGCAACTGCTACAAAGTGCGGTTGATGGCAGCCCTTTTGGGTGTGAAGTACACGACTATCGCTATCGATTTTTATCCGGGTCTGGAACATCGCTCGCAAAAGATGCTGGCACTCAACCCTGCCGGCACCTTGCCGGTTTTAACCTCTGGCGACATGGTGCTGACGGAAACGCAGGCGATGTTGGCGTGGCTTGCGCTCGAAAACGACGTTTCTGGCCTTTGGTACCCGCAGACCGACGCCTGCCTACACGCAATCGTCCAAGAATGGCTTAGCTTCTCTGGCAGACTGACACAAAGCGTTGGTCAAGGACGACTTCACGACATGCTCGGCTGGCCGGTTGACGGTGATGCCGCCAAAACTGCCGCCATCCAAGACTTACGCGCACTTGAACTGCATTTGACCGACCGTGTGCTTGAGGGTGGGCTTTGGATTGCGGGGGATCATCCAACAATCGCGGATATCGCCTGTTTTCCTTACGTCGCACTCAGCCCAGATGCCGGTATCGAACACGACGGTTATCCAGCGATCCGCAATTGGCTCTATGCAATCCGTGGGCTTCCAGGGTTCGTCACCATGCCCGGCATCCACTATCTGCATGACGTCCCAAGATCCGGAAACAGTTGATCCCGTCAATCAACGGCCCCAAAGTTAATCTGAAATGTCGCCCCTTCGGCGCTAGGAACTGCCGCCAAGGTGGCGCCGTAACCTTCTAAGATCGCTTTGCAGATGGCCAACCCCATGCCAGTCCCGCCATCCGCACGTCGGGTCGTAAAGAAGGGTTCGGTCACCCGTGGAAGGTCTTTTGCATCGATGCCATCGCCGTTGTCTGAAATGGTCAGACGCTGACCATCCCAGCCGATCCTTACCTCTGTCGCGTTGTGTGAAGCAGCATTCTGCGCCATTTGCAGCAGAACAACGCTTCCGTGCTCTACGGTCAGCGGCACATAGGCGTCCGGGGGCGCTTCGGTTCTTATTTGCAAGCCGGTCACGTCTGGCACCATTTGCGACAGCGCCCCGGGCTCCCCAGCTGGCATGACCTTGACCCGGTTCATCTCTCTCAGACGGCCCAGCAAACGGTTCATCCGTTGACCTTCTGCGGCAATGTTGGCCAGCAACCTTGTCCGATCAACCTCCGACACAGAGCTGTCTTGCACAAGCTCCGCCGCACCGATGATCGCTGTCACCGGGGATTTCAGTTCGTGTGTGACATGGTCCGTGTAGGTGGTGATTTCTTGGGATCGGTTTGTAAGCGCCTTCGCCATTTGACTGACGCTTTCCCCCAATGTCGCCAATTCCCGAAAACCATAATGGGGCAAGGCGCCTGCCAGATCTTTGTGGCCATGTGCGACCGCCAAGGCCTCATCCCGCAAACCGGTCACAGGCCGTGAGATGATCCGCGTCAACATCCACCCAATGAGGGCCGCAACCGCTAGCATAACGGCAAACATGATCAGGATTGCGCCACGCTCCTGGTACAGGAATTTAGGTAGGTTCAGCGGTGTTCGGGAGAGATAAACCGCGCCAACCACGTGATCTTGGACGATGACGGGATAGGCCACAAATACGCGAAAGCCCGTATCGCGGCTGATCGAGGCGAGAGGATGCACATCGTAACTATCCCCTCGAAGCCGTAGCGCCCGCCCAATATCGCCCGACAAAGCCACCTGGACCTCTTCTAGGTCCTGGAGGCTGGGTGCGCCCGAAACGTTCAACAATCGGCCGTCATGCGACAGAAACGCGACGCCGGACAGCGTTGTTTTTTGGGCGCCCCGCGCAATTTGTAACAGGTCATCCATGATTGCGGCGTATCGTGGATCAAGCGGGGCATCGACCGGAATACCATCAGGGCGTGGTGCTTTGACTGTTTCATGTCGGACGTTGAGCATGGCGCGCGCCGGGTGAAGATTGGCGCCCCAATGCTGCCTTTGATCGTCATCTAGGACGCTGCCAATTGGATCTCCGGGCAAAGCCCCAAACCCTTCAGCGAAAAGTTCCGCGTAGATCGCGCTTTGCTGAATCAGCGATTGTTCTGTCTCTCGCACAAACTGGTTTGACGTCAGGCGCACGGCTAATGTCGCAACCAAGGGCACAGACACCAATGTCAAACAGACGCCGGCTACCACCATGGCGATGGTGGGACGCCAGCGTTTACGGATGCCGGCTACGTCCGACATGGACCCAGCTTAAGACCGACGGAATGGATTGTCGCGATTAATTCATCACAGCCCAAAGCGGCTGCTTTGGCCCGCAGATTGCGCAGATGACTGTCAAGTGTGCGCCCTGACAGGGTGCTGTTTGGGCCGTAAATTCCTGTGATCAACTGATTGCGGTCAAACACCTGCTGTGGTGCCCGCACAAAGACCTCAAGCAAAGAAAATTCTGTCGCGGTCAACGGCATCTCCACTCCGCCCAAAAGGCAGCTATGTGAGGTTGGGTTCAGTTCCAGATCACCATGGGTCAACCTTTCAGTTGCGGGCGGCTTGCCGCGCGCGAGGATCGCCTTGATCCGTAGGACCAGTTCCCGCGGACTAAAGGGTTTGGGGACAAAATCATCTGCGCCAAGTTGAAACCCCAAGACCCGGTCGACCTCATCCTCTTGTGCCGTCAGAAAAAGGATTGGTACATCTGACGTTCGCCGGATCGCCTTGCAGCATTCAAACCCGTCCATTTGCGGCATTCCGATATCAAGGACGACGAGGTCAATCGGCTCTCGGCTCAGCTGCGCAAGCGCAGCCTGGCCATTTGCCGCTTCATGCGCATCAAAGCCGGCCGATTGCACCGCAATCCTTACGACATCACGGATGTGCGGGTCATCATCAACGATCAAGATGCGCGCGGCCATGGGGACCCTTGTACTGCTGGGCCTTGGTTTGTCTAGAAGCACCATCAAACGTTGAACCGGCGGCGAAAGCCAAATGTGGACATGACCGCAAGGATCAAGAACCCAAAGATCGCTTGCGGTTCCGGTGTCGATGATCCTGCAAATGCCGTTGTTGGCACGCCCGCAGGGATCGGCAATGGAACGGAAGCGGGCTGCGCAGTCTGGCCGGTATTATTCACAATCCGTTCCGACATGGCCACAAATGACGTATTCTGTGTCTGCAACGAGTAGGTCAGACCAAGTCGGGTTATTTCGGCGTCCGATTCCGCGACATCCTGGCCAATTGCGACATTGCGGGTCATGGCTGCGATCCGCTGGCGCGCCCAAATCAATGGCAAAGCCGCCGCATCCTCATTGCTCGTCAGGTTGAGTGAAACTGGCATCTCTGCGGCCCTTCCCTGCACCCGACCTTTGAGTGAGATTTGCGCCGTTTCGGCCCCGTCGTGCCGCGCATAAACCCGTAGGCTTTGACCGGCAAAGAGATCTGGAACATGGGTTGGGGTGACCTCTGATACGGCCAGATCGCCCCAGTCGATACTGATATCGGTTAAGACCGGGGTTTTCAGATCCGCTGCCAAGGTCCGCGCAACGTCATTTGCATCCGCGTCCACAGGCACGTACCGCGCATAGCCCCGCCCGACCTCAGCCATCTCGTCGAGGAGGTACCGATTGACTGAACTTCCTACACCAAAGGCGTAGATCCGCGCGTCGCCGATTTGCCGGTCGATGGTCCGCAGGACCGTGGCTTCATCCCCGATGTACCCATCGCTCAGAAACACGATAAGACGCAACGTGTTCGCTGGCTGCTGTGTGGCAAATGCCGTGCGGATGGCATTGTCGATTTCTGTGCCGCCACCGGTTTGCAATTTATTGACGTAATTGCGGGCCTTACGGATGTTTCCCGCGGTTGCAGGCACAGCTGCGGATGAATAGCTTTGCGCCGTATTTGCGAAAGGAATGATCCGGAAAAAGTCATCTTGTCGTAACCCCCGCAATGCGGCGTCCATAAAGACCTTGCTGGCCTCAATAGGGTCACCACCCATCGACCCTGACGTATCCAGCACAAAGACCAATTCACGCGGGATAGCCGTTGTATCGTCCGGCAATTGCGGTGGTTCGACCATCAAAGACAGGAAACCACCGCGATCATCCACGTGCGACAGGCTCGCTGCTTCCAGCGTTTCACCGCCTAGCGTGTAGCGGATTACCAGATCTTTGTTGTCCAGAACGCGCCCTTCGGAAAACGCCGCGATTAAACCACCATCTATCGTCTCAACTGCCAACGGATGAGTAGCGCTTCCAAATTCGGAGAGCGACACACCGCTGACCAACTTAAGATCCAAAGAGACTCGTTCCGCGCTAAAGGTTTCGGGGATGTCCAACCCAAAGACCGGCGAATGATCCGGCACCTCTGCCACCGTCCATGTGTTGGTGGGCAAGACGGCTGGTTCTTCCTCTTGCGCCACGGTCAAAAGCTCTTCCGGCTCGGGAGTGCCTTTGTATCGGGGGCCAACTACGAGGGGGATCACCAACTCTTGTTGGCCATCAATTTTCGGGATCATTTGCACGTAGCGCAGCGTGACCTCGATTGACAGTCCAGGCATCAGGTTCGCAATGCGTTGCGTGAACATATTAGGGCGGTGCTGCGTGAGGAGGGCTGCTGCTTTGCCCTCCTCCGCTGCCTGCTCGAATGTGGCTTCCGCCTCTTGTTTTTCTTGAATGACTGCAGTGACGATCTCGTCACCGACAACCATCTCCATGGCGTAAACGGCTGCATCTTGGTTCAGTGGAAAAAGATACTCTGCCTCCATCGGCAGATGCGCTTCGTTCATGAACGTCTGTGTGATTTCGACGGTTGCCATATCCCCTTCGATGTTGACCGCGATATCACTGTTCAGCATGGGCAGGGCATACTCTTGGCCTGCCACCCGCCCGATCACCTGACCGGCGATCTCGTCTGTGATCGTCGCGCGAGCCGTCGTTGCGCTCGCAAAGGCGACGATCACGCAGGCAAAGGAAAGAATGGAAAATCGCATTGGGGCCTCTCTAGGTCAGGTCAAGCGCGGCAAGGGCTGCCAGCTCGTAGGAAAGTCGGGTAGTTTCAGGCAGGTTCGCGGGGGTGATCCGCTGGATCGATTGCCAATTGCGAGACGATCCGCTCAGCCAATGCCACACAGCCTCGCCGACGCCAGGCGTCATATGACCATCGTCAGAAACAAAGCTGACTGCGACCGTCCAGACCTGCCCCTCCGGATCGGTGGCCTCATAGATCGAGGTTGGGATTGGATCGAACCGTGTGCCTTTGAACGTCACATTGAAACCCATGCCGCGCAGGCAGGTTTCAGGCGAGTGAAGGTGGCGAAGCGGTGAAGTTGTCCGCACGAGGTTCACGCCAAGCGGTCCATACTGGACTTTCTGCGCGGAGCCGCCGTAAGCGGTGAAGTAATAGTCCTCTGTCTCGGACAAAGCGATATGGACGGCGCGCTGCCCATTGAGCTGTGTGGGCAGAGGCGTCGCGGTCACGGGCGCAGAGACATCGATGGGTTGGCGCGGTGCGCTAACAATGCCCAATGCAGCAACTATCGCAACGCCGACAATGGGCAATTGGACACAGCGTGGAAGGGGGCGCCTGGACTTCGTTTGAGCGGCGGCTTTGACCGGGCTTGGGCGGTACCACCATAGTGTCAGTGCGGCGGTGAGGCTAAGCGTCACAAGCCCGATCGCTGCGTGCGGTATAGGCGCCATCGTGTCGATATCCACCGCTAACCCGCTGGCCAACAACGCAATCCGCAGCGCATTTCCCAAAAGCGCTATACCCGTCACCGCAGCCAAACCACCGGCAGCCGGTATTAGTGCAGGGCGATAGATCACGTTTAGAAACGCCCATAGACTGATCATCAACAGCAGCCCAGAGGCCCCCGAACACGGCAGATCAACCAGGACATCTGCCCCATTCACCTGCAGCCGGACGCCTTCACAAATCAGATCCGCAAAGGCTGGTGACAACATCTGGCAGGCCACATCAGCCGAGATCATTTGCAGCGGATAGCCCGCCACGCGCTGCAAGATGGGCCCAAGTGGCAACGCAAACAAAAAAAAGATCGACAGCCAAAAGGGAGACAATGCCAATCGCCGTTGTTCAAGCCGAAGTAGCACGGCCAGCGCGTAAATATCGGCAGC
>JBCBGX010000128.1:0-6490 GCA_038526325.1 Pseudomonadota bacterium
GCTGAAGCGCGTGCACTGATCGAAGCAACAGCCGCATTGGACAGCGTGCAATTGTCCATCTCTGACAAGATGGCAAGCGTGGCAGGTCTTGCTGCGAATATAAGGGTCCGGGCCATGGTTAAATACACGCTGGATGCATTCGCGGCAGAATTTGAGTGGGATATTTCCACCGACATCGCGGCAGGGCCCTTGGTGCTTGGATCCGATACCGTCTCAGACACTGTACGCCCAATGACAGATTGCGGACGCCTCACGGTTGACGGCGCGACGGATGGACAATTCGGCATCACGGACCACGTCACGATCACCGGCAACATTGCGGATCCAAACACCCAAAGCGCAATTGAAGACACATTGGCCCCCATCGTGGGGGACAGGGCAGTAGCCTTTTCTACGCAAATCCTTAGTCCGGGACATTGTATGATCCGGCAGCGGCTTGCGGATGTGCCAAATGATGTTGGATCACTTGCATTGTCGGATGGCGACACTGGGGCACGCAACCTGTCCGGTGTTTTTCGGGTCGGGCAAAACCCGGTGATTGATCTGCTTTTGCCCGGAGATTTGGGCGATGGCGCCATCTGGGCCTTTTTCGTCGACGCAAAAGAAAAGGTGTCCGGGGTGATCCCCAATGTCATCGATGACCGGGTCCTCGTCAGCCAGCGGTCTGATCTTCAAGACGGCCTTCACCGGGTGCGGATCTTGCACACGGTGGCCGAATTTTTGGAAGACAACAGACATTTGGCAACCCGGGTGACTAGCGAAAGCCTGGGCAAAAGCGAAGTTTTCGTCATTCTGTCCCAAAACCCATTATTCGAAGTCTCACGCCCCCGCTCCGAAAGCCCTGGCGCCATCGTTCAGGCGATTGACGAATTGATGGCGGAGGACCCCAATAACATTATCGGATTCACCTCGGTCATTGTTGATGGTCGGCCCTAGCGCGGTCAGCCGAGTAGCCCAGAAACGGTAAAAGTTTGTCAGAATCAATTTGTTGTGTGACATTGGGGGTATTGATGAAAATACACTTAAGATTTGACAATGCAGCTGGCCAGCTTTCAGACGGTTATTGATCCAGCGGCGCCTTCGGGCATCGATTTGAGAAACGTGCAAGAGTTTCATGCAATCGAAAGGATGCTGGAACCGGCAGCGCGCGATGTTCGGCTGAAATCCGGTGACGGGACACCTACCGCTACTTCAGATGTCGACTGGGCCGCGGTCTTCGAAGCATCAGCTTCACTGGCCGCGCAGGGCCGCGATCTGCGCTTGCTTGTGATCGTCACGCGTGCGCTTGTTAATCAGGATGGATTGGCAGGGCTAACCGCAGGACTGACATTGATCAATGACACTCTTAACGACCATTGGGACAGCGTGCATCCCTTGCTACGCGACCGGGATGATCCGCAACAGGCAGCTTTGCGGCGCATCAACAGCCTCAAACAGCTTGAAAATGACGACAATGGGCTGCTGGGTGATTTGGAAATGAATGCGATGATGACACTACCAGGTTTGGGAGTGGTCACTGGTCAGAACCTTGTCGATGCAGCGTTAAGTGAATTTGACGCTATGAACAACGCTCCCTCAGGCCTAGGAGCTTCAGACAAGGAAAAGCTGCGCAGCGAGCATGAAGCAAACAAGAACCGTGTCACTGCTGCTTGCCGTGCTGTTGCTGCAGAACAACCTGATCTTGCCGCAACGCTCAAATCAGATGTGGCCGGGGCGCTCGCGGCGCTTAACACTCTTCAAGCAAGCTTTTCGGACAAGGCCGGGCTCGCCAACGGAACGGGACTGCATTTCCCGGAGTTGAAAGAATTTCTGGAGCGCGCTCAAACCATGATGGAGACCGGGATGGTCGAAGCCGACATTGCAGAGCCGGAGACAAGCAAGCCAGAAAGCAACGCACAGACCACTGTCGCCAAACCGGGCCCGGCGGCCAGAGGCGCGCCAGGCCAAATCAACTCTCGCGATGATGTCGAACGCGCACTTGGTCAGATCATTGCATTTTACGAACGGACTGAACCATCCAGTCCGATCCCACACTTGGCGCGGCGTGTGCAAAGGATGGTCCACATGGATTTCATGGAACTGATGTCCGAGATTGCGCCAAGCGGCATGAAAGAGTTTCGCAACGCCGCTGGCGTGCAAGATAACAAAGGCAAATAAGCAGGGAAAAACCACTTATGGCAGATAGCAAACAGAAGGTCATCGAACGTAATCGCGCCCCGCGGGTGCAGATTGCCTATGACGTTGAACATTATGGCAGCCCAACGACAATTGAATTGCCTTTCGTGATGGGTGTTGTGGCCGATCTGGCCGGGGCATCAGAAACAGATGAAGCCCAGCGCCCGATTGGCGAACGCAAGTTTGTTGAAACAGATGCGGGCCGCTTTCCAAAGTTCATGGAAGCGCTGGCGCCTCGGGTTAAGGCGCGCGTGCCCAACACATTGCCTGGTGCCGATGGCGCGGAAAAGGAAGAAGAGCTGTTTGTTGATCTGACATTCAAATCCATGTCCGACTTCGCACCTGACAAGGTGGCCGAACAGGTCCCCGCGCTGGCCGAACTGCTGAAGATGCGCCAGCAATTGGAAGAATTGCTCGGCTATATGGACGGTAAAGTTGATGCCGAAAAGCGGATCGCGCAGCTTTTATCAAATGAACCATTGCTGGCAGAAGCCGCCGAAGCCGCGATGAAAGCCGAAGAAGAAAAAGGGGAGGGGTGATCATGGCCGATACAGAGGCCCAAGGGGTAGAAAAAGAAACCGAAACTCTGGATCTTGGCGAATTCTCATCGCTTCTGGAAAAGGATTTCCGGGTCAAGGAAAATGAAACCGACAAGCTTCAGTCGCTGGTGCAGAACCTTGCTGTTGCGGCCAAGGAACGCTCGGGCTCAGCCACTATTTCTGGCAATGCGGTGAAGTCGATCAAATCACTGATCGCCGGGATCGACACCATGCTGACCGAACAGGTGAATGAGATCATACACGCCCCCGAAGTGCGAGAGATCGAAGGCACATGGCGCGGGTTGCATTACCTGATCAACAACACCGAGACGGATCAGAAGCTCAAGATCCGCGTTCTGAATATCTCAAAGGACGAGCTTGCCGACCATTTGGAAGATTTCGAAGGTCAGATGTGGGATCAGGCCGACATGTTCAAAAAGGTCTATACCGACGAATATTCCATGTTTGGCGGAGAACCCTTTGGCTGTATCGTCGGTGCGTATGAATTCTCGCACAAGCCCAAGGATGTGGGCACGTTGCGTAATCTGTCGGGGATCTGTGCTGCAGCGCATGCGCCGTTTATCGCGGCGGCAGCACCACAGCTTTTCCGCATGGACAGCTGGCAAGAGCTGCCAAACCCGCAGGACCTTGAACAGATCGTGTCCTCGCCAGACTATGCCAGTTGGCAATCCCTGCGCGAAAGCGAAGATGCCCGCTATATTGGCCTCACAATGCCCCGGGTGCTTGGTCGTTTGCCATATGGTGCAGAAACTGTGCCGGTTAAGGGTTTTGCCTTTGAAGAAAAGATCGACGGCAAGCATGACAATTATGTCTGGATGAATGCGGCCTTTGCCATGGGCGTCAACATCAACCGTAGTCACAAGCTTTATGGCTGGGGCACACAGATCCGTGGCGTTGAATCAGGTGGGACAGTTATGAACCTGCCGGTCCACACGTTCCCCACCGATGATGGATCCATCGCGATGAAATGCCCGACAGAGATCGCGATTGATGACCGGCGCGAAGCGGAATTGGCCAAACTGGGCATGATGCCGATCCTGCACCGCAAGAACACCGACACCGCGGCGTTCATTGGGGCCCATAGCTTGCAAGATGATGAAACGCGCGCGGGCCGGTTGGTTGACGCGGACGCTCAGGCCAATGAACGGCTGTCTGCAAACCTGCCCTATCTTTTCCCTGTCAGCCGGTTCGCCCATTACCTCAAAGCGATTGCCCGCGACAAGGTGGGGACGTTCAAGGAAAAGGACGACATGCAGGTCTGGTTGTCAGAGTGGATCAATCGCTATGTTCTGGCCAATACCGCCATGGCCGATGACAAAGCCAAGGCCAAGCGTCCGTTGGCCGCTGCAGAAGTTCAGGTAGACAGCGTCGAAGGACGGCCGGGATATTACAATGCGCGGTTCTTCCTACGCCCACATTACCAGCTTGAAGGGATCAACGCGTCCTTGCGGCTTGTGTCTGAATTACCATCGGTAAAAGGCTCCTGACCCCGGAGCCTTTTCCACAGCAACCCCTGCAATTAAGAGGAAATTGATATGTCACTAACCGGATATCTTAAGATTGATGACATTCCCGGTGAATCCAAACGTGCCGACCACGAGGATGAAATTGATGTCCATGGTGTGCACTGGAAGATTGAGCAATTAAGCTCTGCGGCACGCGGCAGCGGTCGCACGCAATCGCGCGCCCAGGTTGAAAGCCTCGTTTGCTATAAAGAGACCGACGCCTCGTCGGTCTACCTGGCGCTGTCTTGCATGCAGGGCAAGTCCATTCCCTCAGCCACCCTGGCACTTCGCAAGGATTCCGGCGATGCGCATCTTGATTACCTGATCATCACCATGGAAAACGTCGTGGTGACAGGGTTCGAGATGGAAAATGACGGCACCGACCCCAACGATCAGATCGTGACCGAGAAACTATCGCTCGCCTTCGAAAAGGTGAACATGAAATACACGATCCAGGCCGATGATCACTCTGCCGGGGATGAGCACGAGACGGAATTCGATATCGTCGCTGGTGTGTAACCGATGAACCGCGGTGTCGGATCTGACGTCATCCCTATGGCCCGAAGCGAGGCTATTCAGCCATCGTTCTGGGACCGGTTGGTTGATGACTTGCCAGGTCTTGATGCCGAAATTGAAAGCCAGCGCCGCCTGTTGTCCAAGGAACTGGGCGGCGCCAAAAAACTAGATGCGCTGATCGATGAAGGGCGTAAGGCAATTGCCAACGCGGCATGCGATGCCGACGTCAAACGCATGCTGTACCAACTGCAGTCCAACCTGCAGCGTAGGCAAACCCTGCAGGCCAGCGGTATCGCCGTGACCCGGACTGTCCTACGCGAGGCCGTGCGCCGCGACATTGAGGCGCTGTTCAACATCGAACGGATGGAAGCGGATACCCAGATGACCGACCGCGAGGCGCGCGTCATCGAAACACCTGGTGAATTGCTCGCCGATTTCCCGCAAGTCCGTGCAAGTGTTGTCAACTATGGTGTGCCATCATTTGCCGGGCGTAGTGGCTCGGATTTTGACAAGACTGTGCTGGCGCGCGAATTGCGGGAGATCCTGACCGTTTTCGAACCCCGCCTGAAGCCGAACACCATCAAGGTCGATATCGACCTGAACGACAAAACAGGCATGAAAATCACCGTTGATGCGATGCTGATGCTGTCGCCAACACCCGAACGCCTGAAACTGTCCACAACCATCGATCTTGATAGTGGGGCTGCCGCCACCGTGCTGGACGATGCGTGATGGACCGGACGTTCCTGCATTACTACGAAAGCGAATTGGAACACATTCGCGACATGGCAAACGACTTTGCCGCCTTGCATCCGGCTGTCGCAACCAACTTGTCGCTCGATACGACACCCTGCCCTGATCCTTATGTCGAACGACTACTGGAAGGTGTCGCCTTTCTTGCTGCACGGACCCGGCTAAAGGTTGACGCTGAAAGCAGCCGTCATGTCCGCAATCTTCTTGATGCGCTTTACCCCGATATGGTTGCGCCCGCGCCTGCGATGTCCATGGCAAGGCTGACCCCCGGCGATCAGGTCGAAGGCATGGTCGATGGTTACACCGTGGCGCGGGGGACGCGGCTGATCTCGGGACTGCGTGATGGTTTGACCACCCGCGCCACATATACAACAGCACAAGATGTATCGCTTTGGCCGATCCACATTACTGCAGCCGACTATCTACAGGACATCGGTGCATTGCGGGCAGCAGGAATGCGCGACGGATCCGGCGAACGACCTGCAGCAGGCATCCGACTGACATTGCAGGCAGCAGGACCCATCCCGCTTCACACGTTGAAATTTGACACGCTAGATCTTTACCTCGGCCATAAGGCCCGCGGTGGACAGCTCTTCGACGCAATCCATGGGCACGGTACGCAGGTTCTCGGACGGGGCAACGATGCAGATTTCCAACCACTCGGTATGGGCAGCATGGTCGGCATTGACCACGATGAAACCCTTTTGCCACAAGTCCGCCGCGCCTTTCAGGGCTACGGGCTGATCCGCGAGTATTTCCTGATGCCGGAAAGGTTTCACTATGTCCGGCTACATGACCTGCAACAGATTGTTCCAAACGCAAAAGACAGTGTCCAAGTTCTTATCCTGCTGGACAAAGCACAGTCTGACCTTGCCGATATCTCACCGGCTGATTTCCAGCTGTTCGTGACGCCCATCGTCAATCTCTTTGAACGCGAATGCAACATTGTCGACCTTGATCCCGGCCGGGCAGCTCATGTTG
>JBCBGX010000129.1:0-6450 GCA_038526325.1 Pseudomonadota bacterium
TTTTTTGTCACCGGATTATCTGGCCGCGATGCTGGCAGAGATCACACGGCCGCATCGTCGTCCCTTGCTTGCGGGCGCTGCCCAAACCGGTGCCGTAGCGGGTGATCATCTGTGTAGCTATCAGTGGTATCATGATAGAAGATCAGCGGTGCAGCGACCGCAAGCAAGGGACGACGATGCGGCCGTGTGATCTCTGCCAGCATCGCGGCCAGATAATCCGGTGACAAAAAATCATCGGGATCCGGGAAACATATCCAGTCCCCGGTTGCGACGGCCAGCCCTGTGTTACGGGCGGCTGCCACGCCCAGGTTCTCTTGTGTAAGCGTGCGAAACAGCTGTGGGTGGCGTTCACTCCAACCCTGGGCGATCTCGCTTGACCCATCGGTGGAGCCATCGTTGACGAAAATCACTTCGAGCGCGTCAAGACCAGCTGTCTGCGCAAGAATACTATCACAAAAGGCATTCAGATAGGGGGCAACATTATAGGTTGCCACCACCATCGACACCTTTGGCGCGGCCAGCCCAGAGCTCATGTCCCTTCCCCCACATCACCTGTCAGCCAGCAGGTGGCGCGGCTGCATCCATCCTTGCCCAGCCAGCTGCATGTGCCACATCATAAGCGTCTTGCCACAGGACATGGCTGCCGGGTGTCCAAGGCTTGGCACGGCCAGCCCAATGGATCAGACTTGGATCAAGATCATAGTCCTGTGCTGGCACATAGTTCCAGGTCTGCGGCAAGGCCTTGACCCGGCCAGCCCCATAGATGTTGAGCACATCTTGATCGTTACAATAACAGTGAGTCACCAGATGCAGAAAGCGGGATGTAAAGTTTTCCGCGCGCATCAACTTGAGGTTCATCAGGATCAAACCTGCGTTAAAAGTTTGCGCTGGGACATGCATTTGTTGATGCAGGCGCCGCCGCATCGTCCAAGCCTCTTGCGGTGGCAACTTCAAAGAGGCGCGGCTCATCAGGCGCACTGCATTTTTCCAAGCGGGCATGTTACTATATTTACCCGCCAGAACGTTGTCACCGAGATCAATCGCATAAAGCTCCTTGAGATCTCCACGCACCAGCAGATCGATATCAAGATAGATCACCTTGTCGACCTCCGGCAGGATCTCAGGCAGGTAGAGCCGGTCAAGCGTTGCTTCCGTGGTATGCGACAACAGCCGTAACTCATTACCATAGTCAACCTTGGTGAAATCGTAAAAGGCCAGGCCAAAGTCCGAAAATGCTTTAACAACTTGCGCCAAATAGGCCGGTGTCAGGCCACGGTAGACCAGATGCACATTCACAGGCGATGTGGTGTTCTCTGCAATAGATTGCAGCACCATTGGCAATTCACTTGCCAGATTTTCGTCAAGCGCCAAAGCCACGGCAATACCATCAGCATGAGACGCCCGGGCCTGTTCGCGCGGAATACTTTGCACAATCGCGGGCACATCTACCGCAGGAACAGCTGGCAAGGCAGCCGCATAATAGGCTTCAGCTGCAGCCACATCTGGCGCGCAAATCTCGCGCCACAAGGCCATGACCTCATCTTTCGACTGGCCAGCAAAAATCGCTGCCAGAATGGTCTCAAGCTTTGTTTCAATCCCAGTGCGGATCGCCTGAAAATCGGCTTCATTCAGGTCAAGCAACCCTTCAAAACGGACATCCGAGCGGTTCTTAGGGCGAAAATCCACCTCAAAGCCCATCGACCGGCATGGCAAATAGCAATGCAGGCGGGATGTCTGGATTTTGGAGGTTTTCAGATAGCCAATCAGCATCTCCTTGGCATCCGCAATGCCCTCGGTGAGGGAAAAATCACGGACGTAGTCGCCGATCTGCGAGGATTTCACGACAGTCCAGTCCGCATACTCGACAACATCCGCAGGTGACTCGACAGAGGCCAGCGTCTTGGCAGGAAGGGCCTCTGCTTTGGGCAGAATTTGCCCGATGCTTGTTGTCAAACACCCCGAGAAGAAACAGGAGACCCCATAGTCGCGCAGTCGATACAATGTCGTCCAATCACGGCAGCCGATAGGTTCGAACTTGCGCAGCTCTGCGATGGTGTCTGCTGTCAGCACATCAGGATCATTGATGTGAAACGAAATGAAAAGCGGATTGATCTCGGATGGAAAGGGAAAATCAATCACACCGCGAAAATTGCGGTGCATGAACCAGCCGTTGCAGATCATCCATGTATTGGGATGGTACTGACGGCCTGATGCATAGTCGCGGTCCAGCGGAACGGGCACCACAGTCGCCGATGGTGTCTCCAGGCGCCGGTCTGGATGAATATCGCTTTTGAAGGCTTCCAGTTGTTTCGCAAGTGGTGTGTCGCCTGCGAATGTCACATTCTGGAAGCGACAGATATTGGCCAGAGACGCGAGGGTCTGCACGTAGTCTCCGCGGTTCGATGACGTCCGGTTCCGGTCCAACAGCTTGTAATCCATCACCGCGAGATTGATCTGATTGTCTGTGACCTTTGGAGGGACGACATCCGCGGCCGCCAGACGATCTTTGACCCATGCAATTTGCTGAAGCACAGCGGGGTCGGTCTTCTGGAGCGGCTTAATCAGGGCTGGCACGGTTTCCATCAGGTCGCGCACATCTGCATAAAAACGGTGCTTGATCAACCCTTCCACCAACCCGTTTGCAGTCTCTGTCGTAAGCGCTTCACCTGTGGCTGTCACATAGTCCAACAAGGCCTGCCGGCCCGCTGCCGCATCGACAGTCAACCAGGACCCAAAATACTCGCGCGGCGCATATGTTTTAGCGGTCTCTGGATCAACTTCCTGAAAATAGGCATGCGACGTTTCATAAAGCTGATCATTGTACATAAAGACACCTAGCAAAAGGGCTCCCAGAGGTCGCGATTGAGGTTGATCATAAATCCGAAACGCCAGCGACCGTCCTACCATACGGTCCCGCGCTGTTCCGGTTTTTCGGATCAACTGTGTAAAAGCTTCTTCAAGTGTAGCGCCCTTGCGCAGCTGTGCGACAAAATCATCTTCTGCTGGCACCTCTTTCACGTCAGGAGTCTGTGCTTGCGTTTCTCGCATCGTACGGATCATATGTTCTGCACGCAGTAAACGGGCCCGGAATGTATCAGCCTTCTTCTCAAGGGCTGCGATTTTCGACGTCTGTGCGGTGGCTTGCGAAGCAGGCCCCAGTTGACGCGAGAGAAACCCATGCAAGCGTTGTGTTGACGTTTTTGTCCAACGGTTTAGCAGAAGCTTTCTGGCAAAGCGGGCCTTTGGGGTCATGATAGGGGGTCCTTTCTCAGGCGCATGTCTGACAACAATACTCTCGGCAGTGATCTTGGAGGGCTGTATTCTAATTTCATAACGGTCAGCCAACCTGGCTGTCATAGTGCGCAATTGCTGCGGTCACAGAGGCAGCAACCTCATCCATCTTGGCCGCAGGCACCATATGATCAGTGATAAGGTTATCAAAATCCCGCCCGCGCAGGTCCAGGTCAATCACCGTTGGCGCCGCCTCGGGCACACCAACGCCGCTGGCATAGTCAATGTATTTCATCCCGTCGCCGCGCACCATGTCTTCACCCGTCGCGAAAGTCACCAAAGCGCAGGGAACGCCGTAACTTTGGCAAATAATATAGATATGCATGGCACTGGTGATCACTGCATCATATCCCACCAGCGTTGTGATAAAGTCTTCAATCGTTTTTGCACCTGACATCACGATGGGATGTTCATCGATCGTGTCAGGCAATTTTAGAAACAGCTTGCGGTGCGCATAGTGGCGCACGAGTGCGATCCGACCATTTGTTGATCCCCGCGCAATTGGCATTACCCTTGGCATCAAGATTCCGGGGTCGCCAAAATTGTCGATGGTAGGGCCTCCCGCGGCCCTGAGAATCTCTGCAGTAATCGGACCGCGAAGCGATATATAGGTGGCAGTTGGATCCAACGTTGCGTCTCGCTGGCTCGCACCGGCACCAACGACGATCGACCGGCTATTGGCGAACTTTACGATTGACCCCAAGCCTAGCAAATGGATCTTGCTGGCCTTACCATTGGGGGGGACAAACATAACCTTGCGATCGTCAGTCATCCGATGGAACACCAAAGGTGAAAGCCAGTCGCCGAAATTGCCCGGATAAGGTTTCTCCCACCAGACAAGGCGTAGGGGATCACCGATGGGCCGGGCTGTATAATCAAGAAAGCTTTGTGCTGCGTCGGCAGCATTCTGTTGCGCCGCATTCAGCAAGTGCCGTGTCTGTATTTCGGCCAAGGTCGCCTCAGCGCTTGTCAGTTTGCCCCCTTTCGCAGCACCTACCGCCACTTCAATGGCCTTTTGCGCAGATAAGGGCGCGACAAGCGACCGCCCTGTCGGCGTCTTTGTACGCTGCGCTGTGGGCTGCTGGCGGTTCGCAATCGTCTGTACGAGCTTGTCGGCCTCACGCCGCAACTTGCGCCGTACCCGGGTTGCAAAGGTCAGCGGTGCACCAGCAGGCTGCTTGGGCCGTGGGATCAATGTACGCGTAGCTGGCTCAAGACTGTGATGCTGTTCTGCTTGGCCTTTGAAGGTATCGACATTGCCACTTGCGCCAAAGACAAAAAAGGGCTTCAGCGTATCACTCTTTCCTGCCACCATACCTGACGGGATGACCTGAAAACTGAGGTTTTCGGCGTGCACACGCCAGGCTTCCTCAAAGAAATAATCATCTGTCGCACGGGCGGTAATCTGTGCTTCGGCTTGGCGCGCACTTTCGATATAGGCCCGCGCGGCCGGTGAGGTCCCGATACCCCAAAAACAGGGTTCCCAGAACCGGGTGCGTTTAGCGTAGCCTATCTTGAGCGGGCTAGAAAAGCCGCGTTGAAACCCAATAATATCAGCAGCACTGTTGCGGATGAAATCCGGCAAATGATCCAGCGTGCAATCACCATCGATCCAAAAGACTTTCTTGTCCGGATGACGTGTACAAATGCCATGCAGGAAAGGGATTTTCTGGCGGCAAATGTCAATCCAGTCGGCGCCATTTGCAGAAATGCTAGCAATCTCGTGTGGTAAGTCCAGCGCTTCAAGTGACGCCCGCAAACGATCTCCTGCAGCGGTATAATAGGCGTCATCTGTGTGGAAAGAACAAATGATCAAATCATTTGTTAGCGGCGCAGAAGCTGCAGTCATAGGGTTTTCCCAAGATCAATGTGTCGGCTAGATAGCCTTTGTCATCCTGATTTGACCACCCCCCTTACCGGGAGTGACAGGAGCATCTCACCAGGCGGAGCCAAGACAGCAGATGCGCTATATTAAGCTTACCGACGGAAAGTTAATGGTGCGGAAATGATGGTGTGAAAAATGCAAAGTATCTCTGCCAGAAAGTCCGGGATGCCGGTGTCTCTTGCAGCGACGCGCGCGCGCGTGATAGCACCATCGTCAAAAGAGGCCGGGCATGAAAAAAGTCATTACTTACGGCACGTTTGATACGCTCCACTATGGGCATATCTTGCTACTCAAGCGCGCCCGCGCGCTTGGCGATCATCTGACAGTGGCGCTATCAACGGATCGGTTCAATACCACCAAAAAGAAGCTCTCGCATTTTGACTATGCACAGCGTGCTGAGCTGCTGCAGGCCATCACTTATGTCGATGCGATCATTCCCGAAGACACATGGGAACAGAAACGCGATGATGTGAACCGACTGGGGATTGATATCTTTGCCATGGGCAGTGACTGGACTGGCGAGTTCGACTTTCTGCGCGACCTTTGCGAGGTTGTCTATCTGCCACGTACACCGCGCATTTCCTCAACAGCCATCAAAGACATCCAGATGAACGCGGCCAGCTGACCGCAGCTGAAACCACACTTGCAGATTATCCCGAAGGCGCGCATATCCCGCAGGCTCTCTTTGCGAAGGACTCCAGTTTGAAGCTCGCGCTCCCCAAGACATTTGGCATGATGAAGCTGCTGAACCGCGACTATGGCGGCTTTGGGCGTGGGGTGGCAGCGGCTGGAGGCGCGATCCTGGTCTGGATGATCACATTGGACGGGACCCTCACCCGGGAAATGGCACGGCGCTTCTGGACCCACCAGGACTTCAAGCTCGCAGTGCGGCGCGGTGCCTGGTATTGCCGCCGCGGCTGGCCGAACCTGGATGTCTCAACGGATGATTTCTTCGATCCCACCGAAGGGATGACCGACAGGGAACTTGCTGCACTGACCCGATTTGTGCAGGCCCGCCGGTTGAAACATGCCCCCGTGATCCATGCAAGTGATCTGGCGATCATCGCGGCACGACAGCTCAACAACAACACCGATACCAGCCAACGCGCTGCCAATACTGCGGATTTCGTGACGACGGCCAATGCGATGCTGGCGCTCCCCGTGGACCCTGATCTGGCGCTGAGTACCCCTGACACGCCGCGCACCGGGGACTTCCCAATTGAAAACGCCAAGACCACGCTCAAGGATTTCGCCGCACTCTTTCCCACCGATCA
>JBCBGX010000130.1:0-6447 GCA_038526325.1 Pseudomonadota bacterium
TTCAGAAAACCCCATAGCACCACAAAGCTTCGGACTGTGCTGCAGGCCGTAGGCTTTGTGTGACTGTCGACTTTGCCACGGGTCAGGTCAATGCTGATCTGGCCTTTTATGCTCACTTTCCGACGACACCTGATCAGACCGCATGTTCCGCATGGCTCGGCACGATGGAAAGCTGGCTTGATGAGCTCGACCAACATGTCGTCCGCCACCAGACCGACGCAAAACAGCGGCTTTCGCAAAAGTGGCATCCCGGTCTGGACGGGTTGGACATGTTTCGGCAGGTCTCCCCTGCTTTCTTTGACCGCTTGATGCGCATATTTGGCAGCCGGTCGGGCCAGCAGCATTACGTCAATCGGTCTGAATGGGGCGGTAACGCAGATTTTGCAGCGGATGGTCTGGCGATGGACAATCCGCTTTGGCCTGTGCTGGCGGCGGCACGCTATTGGACCGCGATCAGGTATTTCTATCCCTATCAATCGCTCCTTGTGCATTGGGACAATACGCTGGCCACAGCGCTGTCACAAGCGCTGTCCAGCGCCCCGCAGGAAGAGCGCTACCGCTCTGCGCTGCTGACTCTCATCCGCGCGACTCAAGACGGGCATGCGGGCTTGTTCACGGATAAAGGTACGGCTGCGTTGTCGAGTGGCTCCCGGTCTTTGCCGCTTGCCACCCGCTATGTTGACGGAAAGCTTACCGTGGTTGGCAGCGCATCATCCCAAGCGCAGCCCGGCGATACCGTCGTCGCCGTGGATGGTCAGTCGGTTGACGATTTGCGCGCGGCGTTTCAGCCAGTTTCGGGCACAGGGCGTCGCGAGACAGAGGACCTTCTTTTTGCGCGGGCGCTCACGCGTGGCGACAGCGGCGGCGCGGGTCTGACCCTACGCCGCCAAAACGACCTTGTGACCTGCCAACTGCCATTTGAGGACAAGATGAACCGGTGGGCGTTCCCTGTGCGGCGCGGTGCCGCTGTGCAAAGACTGGGGTCGGTGGCCTACCTGCAATTTGTCTTTGGGGCAGCGAAAGAGGTGACAGAATTTTGCAAGACCGGCTGGCAGGACTGTCGCGGCATAATCGTGGATTTGCGCGGCTACCCTCGCTTTGGGTTTGAGGCGCTGACCCGGCGTTTCGCAGAACCCGGCCAACCCTTTGCAGGCGGGCTTTTCCCCGAGTTGCACACACCGGGTCGTTTCAGACGCACCGCACCCTTGCAAATCAAACCCAAGCACGCAGCGATCACGAAGCCGACCATCGTGCTGATCGACGAACATTCTGTCAGCCATGCGGAGTATTTCGCCTTGGCGTTGGGTGTCTCTTCTCGGGTGACCTTGCTCGGCACGCCAACAGCGGGCGCGAATGGCAATCGATCATTTGTGCCCATGCCCAATGGCGAACTCGCCTGCTTTTCCGGATACGGGATTTTTCACGTTGATGGCGGTCAAACCCAGGGGATTGGCATCGCGCCTGACGTGATTTGCAAGCCACGGCACGAGGACATCGCAGCGGGCCGAGATAGCTTGATTTTGAAAGCACTCAGCATTTTGGGGGAGCCATCGGATGACCTTTAACCCAGATATCATTCAGGTCGCCTATTTGCGTGGGATGACGGACCTGGCACCGACGCTGTCCGCCCCCGGAGGTGCACGGGCACAAACGCTCGCCAAAGCCTGGGAAAAGATCACGGCCATTGCGCACGACGCATTGCCAGCGCTATCCAATGAGATCATCGCGATCCGCGACGGTGAAGGCCCAACCGTCATTGCCAAGAGCCGGGACGCTATGAACTCGGTCACCATCCTGGAGCGGAGCGACCAAACCCCGCGCATTTTTGTCAGCTTCGACGGCAGCCCGCGTGCAGTTCTGACATTGGCGCATGAGTTCGGTCATGCCTTGCACCTGTCGTTTGCTGCCGCACAGCAGTTGAATTGCCGTCTTGTCCAAGAGGCATGCGCCTTTCTGATGGAGTTGATTGTTATCACGTCCTGGTCAAAGAGCAGCCCATCCGAGGCGCTGGAATTGGAAGAGGGCTTTCGCGAAGAGTTTCAATTCTACGGGCATGAAAGCGCAAAGAAACTCGCAAAGAACGATTTTCAGATTTTGCCAGAGGTTTATGAAACCGTTTACCCGGTGGCGATGCATGCTGCGATGACCTTGCATAGCCATCGGATGGACCTGGCAGCAGCCCTCTATCGCGGTTTGGTTGATGCAAATGCTTTAGAGGCGCATCTGGGTGATGTGCATGCGCGATGGCAGTCTGTTTTACCGCCCCGTTTGCCTGCGACATCTGCCCCAGATGTGGTTTTTGACCCCAACTGTGGCCGTCAAAGGCATTACGCATTCATGGGCTTGAAGGCGAGCTTGGACCTTTTGCAGGACGATATCCTGATGCAGTCCAGCATTTCACGATATGTGGCCTATCTGGCGGCCCAGTCGCGCGATGGAACGACACGGTTCATCTTTGACCAGGACGGGGCAGTCAGGGGTTACAAAGCCCTTGCCCGCCCAGCGGTCGCAGACGCGCGCCCGCTCGCGGAGGGTCACAACCCGTCTCGGCTTTGTAATCCATGGCTGATTGACCGAGCCCAGCTTTCGATGACGGGCGCATTATCGTTGTCCAACATGATGCACGGATTTAGCATCGGCGCCTGCCTGTATTTGTTGTCACGATCTGCATATCATCGTGGGCTGCGTGTTGGTCCTTATCTTCGAAAACATGTGCTCCCAGCGCTGGAAGCAGGACAGATCCGCATTTGGCAGCAAAAGGGTCACCCAGTCGGCTTTGTATCATGGCGTTACATCGATGATCGCACAAAGGCCGCCCTGCAAGGTGGAGATACAGAGTGTTTGGAAACGGCGGAGGCTTTGCCCTGGAACTTTGGGCAGCACCTGTTTTTTAACGATCTGGTGTTTCCGGATGCGTCCATTTCAGAAGCGATGAGTATCCTCAAACACGACCAATTTGCCCATGAAACTTGTGCCTATGCCATTCGCCGCTACGCCTCGGGCAAGACACGTTTCATTCGCTTTCATCGCCCCGACGACAAGGCCGCAAAAACCAGATAGGATCGTGATGCTTTCCACAGCTCTTTTCTACCTCACCGGGATCATATTCGCCGCAATCCTCTTGATGCTCTCGCTGTCGCGGATCGCGGTCACCCCGTTCTGGCGCGACAATAACAGTGCCATGGGTGTGCTATATGCGGCGGGATTGGGGCGGTGGTTCCCAAAGGGGGTCTCGTACAGCTTGGCCTGGCTACGCGCTTTTGGCGGGTGGCTGTGGGGGCCAAAACGCAGCTTTGCTGTTGAGCGTATCACCGGATTCAACACGCTCATCTTTCTGCGCAGCGTTGGCCAGGTTGATCGCATGCTGCGTGCAGGCCGCCAAAAGATGTTCCATCCCGGCTCGGTCGGGGATGGTGTTGCTGCCTGTGATGTCGTGCTGTTCTGGCATACATACGATTACATCTACCACTTGAATGACTTGCTTCATGAAACACAGCACGACACGCGGCCAATCCTGATTGTACGACGTTTTCCGCATCCAAAGTTCCAGGCTTTTGTCACCCGACTGTGCCAGGCTTATGGACGCGAGGTACTTTTTGTCCTGAAACGAGAGGATTTGCTCGCGGTGCGTGCATCTGGTCAGCATCGCCGGGCTGTCTGGCTGGTTGGCGCAGAGTTCTTTTACCGCAAACGCGGGTCGGCCTTTAAGGCATTTCAAAGAAAGGTGCTGCGCTCCAGGGCTGTGTGCGTACATACGCCGTGGCCAGATTGCACACAGAATTGGCACCTTTGCACTGATATTGCCAACATGGCCGAAGACCACTTGCGCGCCGCACAACGGTTTTACGGCAAAGCAATGATTTGGCCGCACGGGTTGATCTATGATCGTGACGGTACTGGCGATTTGAGCAATTAACGGCCTGCGAGCCGTCATGTTGTCCCGAAACAGTGCCCGAGTTGGCGGGATATGCAGTTTCCCGCCGACACAATGGCGTTGTGAAATTGGGCCTTATCTTTAACCGAATTTCGCGTTGGCTCTGCGATTACTTTTCTATGCTAATTATGTGGAAAAATACGAAAATATCGCCTTGTCGATTGTTCGCGATACTAGAGATTGCTCGCGGTACTAGCGAATGCTTGGTCAGATCTTGGCAATGCGTTGCAAGGAGTTGTCGGACATTTTCTGCCTGAAGTGCTGACTGGATGCCGCGCCTCTACTTTTGCGCGAGCAATTGCGATATGTATTGCATCCTAGACGACATGATGTGTCGGCCAAAGCATTGGGGGTTATGCTTTGATAAAGAACGGCAAATACTTCGTCTCTGCCCGAGGAGATGATAGCAATTTCAAAGAGCTATTCACGCGCCTCGCCGCAGCGGGGGCGGGTCGCCCTGTCGATGACGAAGGCTTTCCAGAGGGGCCATGGACGCCTGATCTTCTGGCTGCCGCGATTTCAGAAATGACGGCAAACGAGGGCGGCGTTGAGTTACGAACTGTGCAATTGTGGTTCCAGAACAATGACAAAGGGATCAGTTCTGAAAACATCCGATGGTTGGCGCGTATTTTTGGTTGCGACGACCCTGAAGCTGCAAGCGAACTTCAGGCAATCCTAAGTGTCGCGCAAGCGCGATTGGTGGCGGAGCGTCGGGCAAACAAACGCTGCAGCGGCAATACGAACGGTTCGCATGACATGGATGCCGAAGCTGTCGCGCCCGCGCGGCCAGTTAGCCGCATGTCGACCCCAATCCGCGGCGTGAGTTTAGCCCGCAGATCCGAGGCGATTTTTAGCCGGGGGTCGCTTCTGGACCTCCCCGCAACCGTTTTTGCAGGGGCGGTTGCACTTGGCTTTCTGTCCTACCTCACCGGTATCCACAACATACTCTACGAAAGAGCAGATGGTGTGACAAAGCAAGTTGGCTTCATTTGGGCGCCGAACTGGACTGTTTTGTTTATGGTCTTCATGCCATTGTTCTTTGCGTTCACCATCGAACTTGTCCTGTTTTGGCGTCACCACGGCCGAGTGGTGTTAACTGGCGACGGTCACAGGTTGAAGAGCGAAAGCGGCTGGCTACGGGCTGTTGAGGCCTCGTCTTATACGTTCTGGGCGGTTCTCCTAATTTGTCTCGGCTTCGCCGGCTTGTTTCAGTGGATCGGCGTTCGCCTTCTGCCCTTAATGAATGGCGGCGGGAATTTTGCGATCGATTGGGGCTCGATCGCAATTGTGGAGCCTGATGTTATTTCGGTGCCGATTGCCGTTTTCTTTACTGGGCTCGCCTATCTTTATATGTGCCTGACCTTCTATCTGCTCTTTGTGGGTTTGATCCTGCTTCATACAATCGTCTATGACCTTGGCGCGGCAAGTGACGTGGTAAGGGGGCAGTCGAATCCCGGTCACAGAACGGAGGCTGACAGCTTGGCCATCAAAGTCATGCGGGGTATTTTTCGTTGTACAATATGCGGGCTGATGATTGCGATATGCATGAAGCTGCAAAGCATTTACCTGACATCCAATGGTAGTAATGTTCTGGCATGGTTGGGCAGAGACATGGCGTTCATTTTCTCTGGAACGTCGGATGTGACCTTGGATCTTAGCTACAGTATGCCCACCCACTATACGAGCCTGCTGGTCGCGCTTTTAAGCTGCGTGCCGTTTCTTTACGGGCTCTACCGCTTGGGCACGGAAAGCAGGCATTACGAAAGATATATCCGCATGATGATCGTCATTGCCTTTGTCGTCATGAGCTACCTGACCATTGGTGCCTTTCCTGGCTTTTCGTATGTTCTTGTTGCGGGTGTGACTGCCGGCGTTGTAGGACTATTTGACCCCGAATTCGGTTTTCGGAAGGTGCACCGCATCGGGGGCAAGCGTGTATCATAGATGGCTGGACCGCTGGGATGAGCGTCGCGCGGAACGAAGTGATGGGGTCAAACCGCTCAGCCCTTTTAAGCTCGACACGCATCTGGCCTTTCCTGGCAAAGCGCAAGCAGAGGATATTGCCGGGTTTTGTAAAGCTGCTGATCAAGCGCTGAACGACCCTCTCTTTTTCAAGCGGTCGACCGACAGTTGCGATGCGGTCGAGAGGGACGGGTCGTGGCTATCGTTCCCATCAGAGATCCAGACTGATGTTGATCCGAACAATATCGTCCGGGCACGCGTGACTGATGGTGGCACGCGGGAGCGTGCATTGGTTATGTTTCACCATTGGAATGCGACGTCACGACAAGACGTGATCGCCAACTTCTTTTCCAAGCGCGGCATCACCGTTGTCGAAATAGCCATGCCCTATCATTTTGAACGCAGCCGGCCGGGGGCTTTGCATGCCGAAGACATGCTCAGCGCCAATCTTGGCCGCACGGTACAGTCCGTCCGGCAAGCCGTTCTAGATGGGCAACAGTTGATTTGCTGGCTGCGAAACGAAGGTTTCGGCGAAATCTCTGTTCTGGGCA
>JBCBGX010000131.1:0-1840 GCA_038526325.1 Pseudomonadota bacterium
ACGCGCGGTGCCACAGTTAGTTCGTCATAGATGCGTTCACCACCCACGGCACCACCGACGAACAAGCCGCCGTATGTGTAATGCCCGTCTGCTTCGGAACCTGCGACGACATCAAAGACGTGACGGCCCAATGCAGCACTGCCGTAGTAGCTGAGCAGCAAGCCACCTTCTGTACGGTTTGCGCCGTACAGACCGCCATGGATACCAACGCCCATGATCTCTCCTGTGACATCTGGGTCGACGATATCTGTCTTGGAGACATAGCCTTCGACGAACTGACCAAACAGACGACCGTTGGCTTGACGATCACGTGATCCACCAAAGCTAAGGCGCCCGGTTGTGCTGGCGTCCTCAGTGTGGATCACACTGAGATCAGCCCAAACCGTCCGGTAGGCCCCGGTGACACAATCATACCCTTCGGATGCATAGCGTCCTGTCAGATTGCCGCCAGTGCTGTCCGCGGCACCATCCAATGTCCGCGTGCGCTGGCTATCTTCGCCGCACCGGCCAGTGCCGGCTGCAAAGACGTCATCTTCACCGCCAACCAAAATGAACTCTACCCGGCGGTTCAGTGCTTGGCCCTCTTCGGTGTCATTGGTCGCGATGGGACGTGCCTCACCAAATCCTTTTGCCTGCAGGCGGTCAGCTGCCACGCCACGTTCGACCAATGCATCAAGCACGGCATCGACACGGTTTTGGCTCAGAACCAGGTTGTATGCATCGCTCGCATCAGAGTCGGTGTGACCGGCAATGATAAAGCTTGACGACTGACACTGGTTCAAAAGGCGCGCGATCTGATCGATGATGCGTTGGTTCGCAGCATCAATAAAGAACTTATCATTGGCAAACTGGATCGGCTGATCCTTCAACAGCTCGTTGATCTGCTGGCCACAAGACTGCCCAACCAAACGATCCGCTGCACGGCGCGAGATGTTTGATGCACTGCGCGAGATCAACTCGGTTGTGTTCTGCAGATCTTCCGATAGCACGCGCTCCAACGCCGCCTGATTAAACACTGACGCAGACCCGATGACAGCAATGTCATATGGGGCTTCGTCCGCATCATCATTTGGCAGGTCGATGTCAAAGCCAAACGGGCCTTCTTCTAGCGGTGTGAAAGTCACGGTGAACGTGGTTGTCTCACCAGGCTCAAGCACCAGATCAGTTGGGTTCACAATAGTCACGGGTCCGTCCAGATTTGTCTCACCGGTGACTGTCGGGTTTTCCAACGTCAAAGTGTCCGTACCATTGTTTGTGACCGTATATGTGATCGTCTGCTCTGCGCCGACAATCGGGTCACCAACGTCGTCTTCACCACCATCGGGCATCGCACCACTGACAGATGACGTCACATCGATTTCCGCCGCACCTTCAGCGCTGCCTTCAACAGCAATGTTGTAGGTGCTCTCATCCACGCCATCCTGCGCGTCATTGTTTGGTACAACGATGTCGAAACCGTAATCACCATCTACCTCGGGGGTGTAAGTGACTGTGAATGTGGCAGTTTCACCGGGTTCCAGTGATGTCGCACTCAGATCACCAACGACCACACCATCATCACCACCGGTGATATTGGTGGTCGATCCCGCTTCAAGCATTGGCTCTTCCAAGGTCAGCGTCGACAAACCATCGTTTGTGATCGTGTAAGTGATCGTCTGTTCAACACCCGCTGTGGACTGTGGCTGCGTATCCGTACCACCATCTGCGATCGCCACGTCACCATTGGATGTCTCAACCGAGATTTCAGGGGCAATGATTGGCATGCTCACGACCACAGTCTCGGTCGCTGTTGCTGTGTTGTTTGCATTGTCGGGGTCGGTGATCACATAGGTCACCTCAT
>JBCBGX010000131.1:1940-6431 GCA_038526325.1 Pseudomonadota bacterium
TCCAGAACATTACCGGCAGATTGATCCGCCGCAGCCGCCACAACAGGATCACGTGGATCTTCACTGCCCGCAGCAACCGCACCGCTCACGACCACAGTCTCGGTCGCTGTTGCTGTGTTGTTTGCATTGTCGGGGTCGGTGATCACATAGGTCACCTCATAGCTGCCCGGAGGCGTATCCGCCAGCACCGTGATCTCGCCTGTTTCCAGATCAAGCGTCAGCGCAGGATCAATCGTATCCACGCTCAGCACCACATTCCCGCCAGTGCCAGGCACCGCAGCAACCCCACCGATCGTGTCATTGGTCGCATCCAGAACATTACCGGCAGATTGATCCGCCGCAGCCGCCACAACAGGATCACGTGGATCTTCACTGCCCGCAGCAACTTCCTCGTCACATGTATAGACGCGGATCTCGTCAAACCAATAATCTCGGCCGCTATTCCCTGTATTTTGTGCCCTGACCCCAAACTCGACCTCAGTCGTCGCGGCAGTGTGCTCGTAAACAAACGAGTATTTTCGCCAAATGGCAGGTAGCGATGATGGCGCGCCAGTTCCAAGGATGTCGCCCGTTTCTCCGATCAAGACGTCATCGGCAAAGACACCTAAGTTCTGGTCAATGCCAGTTGGTTCAGAATTCGCAGCCCAAAACGATATTTCGTATCTGTCCCCCGTCGTTAACCCCGTAACCGTCGCGTTCACTTCAGGTGCTTGGTCATTTGGGTCTGAAACCATGAACCGGCCGGTTGGTCCATTCAGAGGATCATCGATTGGACCATCATGCTGAAAGGGATTCCGAGGCGTATCCATGTTTGAAATGATGGCGAAATCACCATGTGTGAAGGGGTTGAAGCTATCCCGGAAGTTCCCACCAGAAATCTGCGCGCTGTAGCCAGTCGCCGGGTCATTGAATTCAGCAACCGACATGAAATCGTCAGGAGCGCCAGAGCCTGTTCCAAAAGACCCATTATCAAGATCTGTGAAGAAGTTCACTGAGCCCAGAACCGAACCAGAATCAACGCAGGCGTTTCCATTTGTGTCATCAAGCACGAAACCTTGCGCATGACCGGGGCCACCTGCTGAAACAAGGGCGGCGGTCAGTGTCGCCAAGCAAGCAGAGCGTGCGCTTGCAGCTACATTAGATGGCAAACGCGTAGGCAACGCCAGAAGTAATTTACGATTCATTATCCAAGTTCCAACTCATACGAAGGGTTGCTCGACCGACTTTTGGACAAAAAACCCACTTCATTTGCTTGCTGCGCTGGATACTTACATTAGTTGAAACAAAGCTACCTAGCCTTTAAGGCAGTCTCTCATTAGGTCTCTGTTAACGAAGATTAATTTTCATATATATTTCAGATATTTAGGGTGAACTCATTTTTGACTGAAAACGCGTTATGGGGAAAAACTCGAAAAAATTCCCCAATTATGCAGAATCCAATTGTCGGTTGAATTATGAGGGCAGCTGATGTGAGCCTGTCGCAAAAAGCACCCGCAGTGATGAGATGATTGTCTGGCAATACTGCGCCCTATTGAACGGCTGCTGCTCCAACCAGAGCCAAACATCGTCAATCAACCTGCCGTATGTGTGCGGCAATGCTGCGTACGCAATAGCCGCATGTGCGCAAGGCCGCTTTGTCCCGCGGTGCGGACTTTGTCGGCATACAGATTGAATGGGGGAAGCCATCCTGGCTCCAGCAACATATTTTTGGGAGTACAACATATACCGTTAAGGTTATCGCGTCGGGTTTATGGTGTAAGATATTTGATCTATTTGATCCCCTTAGTTGCATCGAGAATGCCAACAACCTGAGCATGACAGGCCCGAATATGTCCGTTAGGTTGAAAATTTGCGTGGGCCCAAGCACCTGTTCTGAGCGCGATGCGGCGCCAGTGATGCAAGATCAAGAGACGTGCGGCTTGTCGGTCCAATACCGTGACAGGGTATGGCACGCACCGAATGATAGACGTCAGGTTCGCAGCAATTTGCACTAAGTTCTCTGGCACAAGCCCGTTGGCGATCCATGGTGGCAGGTTCTGGTCTGATCCTGACAGGACGACACTTTCAGGCAGGTCAACCGTTGCTTCTAATGGCAATAACGCGAGGTTTGGATTGATCATGATCGCGTCCACGCGGTCCGGTGCATTTGGTGTCAAACAAAACCGCCAGTTCCCCTGATGTTTAATGGTTTTGCGATAAATATCTGGCGCGACAGCTTTGGTTTCAGCGCGGGCCATCGTGGTCATTTCATAGATGGCTTCGCGCCCTCGTTTCGAAGAGCTTATCCACCCATCCGATTTCAAACGATGGAGCGCCACGCGGATGGCATCGGGTTTGATCCCAATATGTCCCAACAGAGTTCGGATTTGCGCGCCTGAAAGCTCTTCCCCCTCCAGATCGCCGAAAAGTGTCACGATCAAGGACCATGTTTTGAGCGTGTCTAAGGCGACAAGCTCGGTCACCATTTGGTGGGGTTGGGGCACGACTTGTCCATATGTTACGCGTTCGAGAAACGGCATACCATATGATCACATGATGTGGCTATGCCGGCGTCTCGTAGGCGTTCATGGTCAGCAGTTCATATTCTGCGACCAAGTCTTCGTCTTGATTGGTCAGCGTCACATGCCAGCGGACCTCTCCGTAGTCGTCATTCCTGGGTGTTTTTAGCTTTACTGTCAGGCGCACCTTGATGCTGTCGCCGGGTCCCACCGGTTTCATGAAGCGCAGGTTATCAAGGCCGGTGTTTGCAAGCACAGGGCCTTCGTCCGGTTGCACAAACAGCCCCGCCGCAAAGCTGAGCAACAGGTAACCGTGGGCGACGCGACCCGGGAAAAAAGGGTTCCGCTTAGCGGCATCTTCATCCATGTGAGCATAGAATGTGTCGCCTGTGAAATGGGCGAAGTGTTCGATGTCTTCGATCGAGATTTCGCGCGACGGTGTGTTGAACGTCTCACCAATTGCAAGTTCGCGAAACGTGCGGGTAAAGGGATGGGCGGCTTCGGTGATTTCGGCCGCGCCTGGCACCCATTTCGTGCCGATTGACGTCAGGATATCGGGGCTGCCTTGGATCGCGGTCCGCTGCATGTAGTGCATGACACCGCGCACGCCGCCCATTTCCTCGCCGCCGCCTGCGCGACCCGGGCCACCATGGACCATGTGTGGCAGGGGGGAGCCGTGACCGGTGCTTTCCTTCATTGAGGTGCGATTGTTGAAATAGAGCCGACCGTGAAAGGCCCCGGCCCCAAGCGCCACTTGCCGCGCTACATTGCTGTCATTGGTTATGACAGAAGCAACAAGGCTGCCTTGCCCTTTGTTCACCAGTGCGATGGCGTGATCGATATCGCGGTACGGCATGATGGTGGACACTGGGCCAAAGGCTTCCACATCATGGACGTTTGTGGCGCTGTCGGGCGTGGCACAATGAAAGAGCATGGGCGGAACGAACGCTCCGGCGTTTGCATCCGCGCCATATACATAAAAGTTGTCAGGGTCGCCGATAACGCGCTCGGCCTCTTCACCGATGATCGCGGCCTTTTTCAAAACATCCGCCTTTTGCGCGTTTGAGACGAGTGCACCCATGCGGGTGGCGCCGTCAGAAGGATCACCAATAGTTACTTTGGCAAGCGCCGTGTCCAAAGCATCGATCACGGGTTGCACCAAGTGGTCTGGCGCGATGATGCGGCGGATTGCGGTACATTTCTGGCCTGCTTTGGTTGTCATCTCTCGGCTGACTTCTTTGACGAACAGATCAAATTCGGGTGTGTCAGGTGTCGCGTCTGGCCCAAGGATTGAGGCGTTCAGACTGTCCTGTTCCGCGATGAAGCGGATAGAGTTGGCAAGGATATGCGGCGCAGACCGTAGCATCAGAGCGGTATCGGCGGAGCCTGTAAAGCTCACCACATCTTGGTTGGTCAGTCGGTCCAGCATGTCGCCCAAACCACCGGTCACGAGTTGCAGCGCACCTTCGGGCAAAATCCCACTGTCGAGCATGATTTGCACCGCGACTTCGGTCACGTAGCAACTCGCCGTTGCGGGTTTGACGATGGCGGGGACACCGGCAAGGAGTGTCGGCGCCAGCTTTTCCAACATACCCCAAACCGGAAAGTTGAAGGCGTTGATATGCACGGCCACGCCTTGCAGCGACGTGCAGATGTGCTGCCCGAGGAACGTTCCGTTGCGCGACAATTGTTCGACGTCGCCATCCAGATAAACCTGCGCATTTGGCATTTCGCGCCGCCCCTTCGAGGCGAAAACAAACATCGTGCCAATCCCACCATCGATATCGATCAAATGGTCCTTTTGCGTCGCTCCTGTGGCGAAGGAGATGTCATAAAGTTTCTGCTTATGTTCGCCCAACTTCATGGCGAGGGCTTTGATCATTTTGGCCCGCTGATGGAACGTCATCGCACGCAGGGCCGGGCCGGCTTTGGTGCGCGCAAACTCCAGCATCGCTTCGGTATCAAGTGACGCGGATCCCGCGCGTGCGATGAT
>JBCBGX010000132.1:0-6347 GCA_038526325.1 Pseudomonadota bacterium
TTTCGCCGATTTCAAGGCCATCAACCACGATGGAGCCTTCGGTAATGTCGTACAGTCTCAACACCGCGCGACCGCAAGTCGATTTGCCGCAACCTGACTCACCAACAAGACCCAGGGTTTCGCCTTCATGAACATCAAAACTGATCCCATCGACGGCCTTAACTTCGCCCACGCGACTGCGAAAGAGGCCGGCGAAAATCGGAAAATGCATCTTTAGTCCACGAACGGACACAAGCGGTTTGGTTTGGTCGTCAAGCATTGCGCGGCGCACCCGTTTTGGCATCAAAAAAGCAGGCAGCGTCGTGGCCGCCGCCAAGATCATAACGAGGTGGGTTTTCACGCGCGCAGCGATCAAAGGCCACATCACATCGGTCGCGGAACGGACAAGATGTCGGTGGGCCAACCATGATGGGCGGTTGGCCTTCAATAATCGTCAACCGTGCGGCGCGATCGCCATGTATCGTGGGTATCGTCTTCAACAAGGCCCGTGTGTAGGGATGCTGAGGATTGCCAAACAGCTCTTTTACGGGGGCGTGTTCGACCACTTGCCCGCCGTACATCACCATGACACGGTCCGCGATGCCTGCAATCACGCCCAGATCATGGGTGATCCAGATCACCGCCATACCCAGTTTTTCCCGTAGCTCTTTCATCAGCTCAAGGATCTGGGCCTGGATCGTCACATCAAGCGCTGTTGTTGGCTCGTCTGCAATCAGCACTTTGGGGTCGCACGCCAGCGCAATAGCGATCATGACGCGCTGGCGCATACCACCTGAGAATTGGTGCGGGTAGTCGTGCAACCGCCGCCGCGCATCCGGGATCCCGACCAATTCCAACAATTCTTGGGCGCGCTGGGCTGCCTCTTTCTTGTTCATCCCCATATGCTTGCGCAAGGGTTCGGCCAATTGCATGCCCACGGTAAAAACGGGGTTCAGTGATGTCATCGGATCCTGGAATACAAACCCGATCTTGCCTCCGCGAACCGATCGCAGCGTTTCCTTGTTCACCTGCAATAGATCCTTTCCGTCAAAATTGACGGATCCATTGCGCACATCCGCCGGGGGCGAGGGCAAGAGGCCCAAAAGCGACATCATCGTGACCGATTTTCCCGAACCGCTTTCGCCGACAACGCCCAACAACTCACCCGGCTTGAGTGAGAAGCTTACATCGTTGACAGCATGGACCTCTCCGGCCCGCGTTCTGAACACAGTTTTGAGGTCCTGGACATCCAGGACGGGCAGCGCCCCATCGGGCATAGACGAACCTCCCAAGTGGTTCAGGTATTCTTGTTATGTGCCACCAGACTGAGCAGAAAAGCGGCAATTGCTCAAACGGTATCATCAAAATTCTATCTCGCAAGCCGATTCCTGTTTGCGCAAGAAGGGGCGACGCGCAACATTAGGGCTGCATCCGCTTTGGGCATCCGTAAAAACAGGTGGTGCGAATTACAGCAAAAAATGAAGGGGACACCATGACACTGACGGCGCGCGATCTACTGGACAGGCTTGTTGGTTTCCCGACTGTCAGCCGAGACAGCAATCTTGATTTAATTGATTTTGTTGAGGAATATTTGAATGATTTCGGTGTCAAAGCGATCCGTGTGCCAAATGAAGATGGCACAAAAGCCGCATTATACGCCCATATCGGTCCGGATGTAGATGGCGGTGTGGTGTTGTCTGGCCATACCGATGTCGTACCTGTTGACGGCCAGCTCTGGGACACCGATCCGTATGTGGTCACGGAACGCCAAGGCAAACTGTATGGCCGCGGCACCTGCGATATGAAAGGGTTTGATGCATTGGCGCTTTCAGCGGTTCCACTGGCTCTGGAAAGAGGGATCAAACGGCCCATCCAAATTGCACTCAGCTACGATGAAGAGGTCGGGTGTACTGGTGCCCCGCCAATGATCGATCATATGGTGTCGATGGGGATGCCGCGTGCGGATACGGTTTTGATCGGCGAGCCATCGATGATGAAAGTCGTCACAGGCCACAAAGGCGGTATCGGATATCACACGCACTTTCGCGGGTTCGAGGTGCATTCATCGCTTGCCCCGCATGGGGTCAGTGCGATCATGATGGCGGCCAAACTGATCAATTGGGCCAACGAGGTAAACGCCGAAAACGCAGCGCGCGAGCCTGGTCCGTTGGCCGCAGAATTTGACCCCCCCTATACAACCTTGCATGTGGGGCAAATCAACGGAGGGACGGCCCATAATATCACCGCAAAGGATTGCCACTTCGGTTTCGATTTCCGGATAGTTCCTGGTGAGGATATTGCCGCCTGGCAAGAGAGATTCTGTGCAAAAATCGCCGAGATCGAGGCGGAGATGAAAGATGTCCGTCCAGAGGCAGGCATCACTGCGGAACAATACTTTAGCGTTCCCGGTCTAAGGCCCGAAGCCGATGGCAAGGCCGAGCATCTTGTCAGGCAATTGACTGGGGAAAATGCCAGCAATGTCGTAAGCTACGGTACGGAGGCGGGGCAGTTTCAGGAGCGGGGATATTCTGCCGTGATCTGCGGCCCCGGCGATATCGCACAAGCTCATCAAGCCAACGAATTTATAAGTGTGGATCAGTTTCAACAAGGGGAAGCCTTTATGGCCCGCTTAGTGGAAAAACTGGCCGAATGACGTCTTTTCCGATCTCGGTCACAGATCCAGTCCGCTTTGCAGGTCCTATGCCCAAGATTGCCGATGTCGTTGTGATCGGCGGGGGGATCATCGGTGTGATGACGGCATGGGAACTTGCCAAGAAAGGGCAAAGCGTTGTGCTGTTTGAAAAGGGGCGCATCGCGGGTGAGCAATCGTCACGCAATTGGGGGTGGATCCGGGCCCAGGGGCGCGATCCTGCAGAGTTGCCTATCATGGTCGAGGCGGCTGCCATGTGGCGGCAAATGGCGGCAGAGATTGGCGAGGACATTGGACTGCGCCAATCCGGCGTCGCTTATCTTGCGACCACAAAAAAAGATCTGGCGCGCTATGGCGAATGGTTGCCGCACGCCAAGGCGGCGGGTGTGGACAGCAGGATCCTGAGCAAAGCAGAGACAAATAAGCTTCTTCCAGACGCATCAGCGGATTGGGCTGGAGCACTTTGGACACAGTCGGATATGCGCGCGGAGCCGTGGCTTGCTGTGCCTGCATTGGCCCGCGCAGCGGCGCGGGACGGTGGCACGCTGATCGAAAACTGTGCTGTCCGCATGATCGATATCGAAGCAGGCCGCGTTGCCGGCGTCACAACAGAGGTTGGGCGTATCCAAACATCTGCCGTTGTGGTGGCAGGTGGTGCCTGGTCATCGCTGTTCTTGCGCAAGCACGGGGTAAAGATCCCGCAACTCTCGGTGCGTGCAACTGTGGCGGCCACCGCCCCGTTGGGTCAGGTCTTTGAGGGTGCGGCCGTTGACAAGTGTGTTGCATTTCGACGCAGGCAGGATGGGGGTTACACGCTTGCGCCATCTGGCTTTCACGAGCTTTTTGTAGGGCCAGATGCCCTGCGCGCGGTTTCAGGCTTTGCCCGCCAATTGCTCGCTGATCCTTTGGGAACGCGTCTGTTGCCCAAATCGCCAAAGGACTATCCGGATGGGTGGCAGACGGTGCGTGATTGGACCGCTGATGACATTACCCCGTTTGAGCGGATGCGGGTCCTTAACCCCATGCCAAACCGACGAAAAATAGGCGCATTGGCCACTGCTTTTGGAAAGATGTTCCCTCAGATCGGGCAAGTCAAAATCAAAACTGCGTGGGCTGGCATGATTGACGTGCTGCCTGATGTCGTACCCGTCGTTGATACAGTGTCGGATGTGCCGGGCTTGACCATCGCGACCGGTATGTCAGGCCATGGCTTTGGCATCGGTCCAGCGTTTGGGCGGATTGCTGCGCAGCTTGTGACCGGCGACGATCCTTGCCACAAATTAGACCGTTTTCGCTTGTCACGGTTCTCAGATGGATCAACATTGAGGTTAGGACCAAATCTTTAATTCAACGTCGCGCCGACGCGCTCACCGTCTTATTTGCGCGAGAGATCTTTTTTGGAGACGAACATGCCCGTAAAAAACCGCTTTGCGGAGCTCTTGCCTGAAATCACGGCATGGCGACGCGACTTGCACGAACACCCCGAACTTTTGTTTGAAACGCACCGGACTTCGGCGGTCGTTGCAGAAAAACTCAAAGAATTCCGGTGTGACGAGGTCGTCACCGGTATTGGGCGCACTGGTGTTATTGGTGTGATCAAAGGCAAAAGTGACACGTCCAGAAACGTCATTGGCCTGCGCGCTGACATGGACGCGCTGCCGATCCACGAACAGACAGATGTGCCTTATAGATCCAAGATTGATGGTGCGATGCATGCTTGTGGGCATGATGGACATACGGCTATGCTTCTGGGTGCTGCAAAATATCTGGCAGAGACGCGCAATTTCGATGGCACAGTTATTGTCATCTTCCAACCTGCCGAAGAGGGCGGCGGTGGCGGCAAAGAAATGTGCGACGACGGCATGATGGACCGTTGGAACATTCAAGAGGTCTACGGGATGCATAATTGGCCCGGTATGCCCGCCGGCAAATTCGCAATACGCTCTGGCGCTTTTTTTGCCGCAGCCGACCAGTTCGAGATTGAGCTGGAAGGGAAAGGTGGCCATGCTGCCAAACCGCAAGAAACGATTGATACAACCGTTGTCGCCAGCCACGTCGTTCTGGCACTCCAAACCATCGCGTCGCGCAACGCCAACCCGGTGGACCAAGTCGTCGTTTCGGTGACGAGTTTTGAGACCTCATCAAAAGCGCATAACGTCATTCCCCAGCGGGTCCATCTTCGGGGCACGGTCCGCACGCTGAGCGCTGAGAACCGCGATCTTGCGGAACGGCGTTTGACCGAGATTGTTCAGGGAACCGCAGTCACTTTCGGAGCGACGGCCAAGGTTGATTACATCCGTGGGTATCCCATTATGGCGAACAGTGAAGCACAAACCGAATTCGCGGCCGATGTGGCGCGGTCTGTGTCAGGGGATTGCGCAGATGCGACGCTTGTGATGGGTGGTGAGGATTTCGCCTTTATGCTCGAAGAACGCCCGGGTGCTTACATTCTGGTCGGAAACGGAGATACAGCGTCCGTTCATCATCCAGAATACAATTTCAACGACGATGCCATCCCTGCCGGGTGCTCATGGTGGGCGGAGATTGTGGAGCAAAGGATGCCTGTGGCCTGAATGGCAGTAGGGACCCCAAATTGCAAAATGCTGCGATGGCGACGAAAGTCCGCTTCCCTTACTCAGCACTCCTAAACGATCCGAGCGAGCAGCGACTGAAGCGTCTTTCGTTCATTTTTTGAAATTGGTTCTAGTATTTCGCCGATGACGTCAGCGACGGTCTGCATCAATTCGCCAACGATTTCCGATCCCTTCGGCGTCAAATAGATGAGGCTGACACGGCCATCATCTGGTGCCATTTCTCGCCCAACAAGCCCTTTGCTTTCCAAAGATCGGATCAAACGAGTCATCTGCGACTTATCGCGAGCGACACGTTTCGTGAGTTCATTCAGGCTGACCCGGCCTGTATCGGCAAGCGTCATCAACACAATGCCCCCGCCTGGCCCCACGGCCTCTCTATCAAAGCCGGGCGCGCGTTCCTGTAGTCCGGAATGAACTTTGCGCATGAAGCGGTCGACAAGCAGGGCGAGATCGGTGTCGTGCATTTAGTTGACAAAGTCTACTTAATTGTTTAGTGGACAAAATCAACATAACGCGATGCCGGCATGGCTGCAATGACAAGGAACATGACATGACAGACCTACAATCACTGGCGCTCAAAGTCGCCGCAGTCCTTTGGGTTATTTGGGGATTGGTGCATACGTTCGCGGGCGGGATGGTGCTGACGAGTGATGCTACTGGCGGATTTCAAGCTATTGCCGATGCTATTGATCCGGTTGTGCTTGAAGCGGATTACCATTCCGCAGTTGAAGGCGTGCTAAATCAGCACGGATGGAATCTAGGTTGGTTTGGGATCGCAACAATCATCGGAGCCATCCTGATCTGGCGGAAAAACATCACGGCCATTTGGGTTACAGGTATGATTGGCGGTCTTGCCGATATTGGCTATCTGCTATTCGTGGACTTTCCCGGATATGTCAACTTCGTACCCGGTACGATCATGACTTTCATTTCTGCGTCAGCAGTAGCACTTAGCTTTTGGGTCTGGTTTTCAGTCAGACGGGTGACATCCTAAGACGTTGCCGCGATTGAAAGCGGACGTTTAAGGTCATGCGCCTGAGGTCCGCGTCGTCTAAGATTTTTTGATGCGGGCCAGTGCGTTAGGTTTGTGTCAGGCGGTGTGGCCCGCGTTAATAAATCTGACA
>JBCBGX010000133.1:0-6324 GCA_038526325.1 Pseudomonadota bacterium
TTTGCCAAACATCGATATGGCATTGTGCATTCCCTTGGGCACGGGTGTTTCGCCAGAAATGGCGGCTGCTAGCTCTGCCTGGCCATGGCCTGATACACCAGCAATACCCAAGATCTCGCCCGCCCGCACATGAAGCGAAATGTTGTCCAGTAGCACACCAAATGGATCGTCCGTCGCCAAAGACAGCCCCGACAGTTCAAGTTGCGTTTCGCACACTTCGGTGGGTTCAGACGAAGACAGATGCGGCATCTCACGGCCGATCATCATCCTTGCGAGGGCTTGTGCGTCAAAGTCCTTGGGTGTGACGTTGCCCGTGACTTCGCCGCCACGCAGGATCGTGGCGTGGGTGCAGATCGAGCGAATTTCTTCCAGCTTATGGGAGATAAACAGGATTGATACCCCTCGTTCAGACAGCCTGCGTAGCGTGTCGAAAAGCAGATCAACGGATTGCGGGGGCAGCACCGATGTCGGCTCATCCAAAATCAGAAGTTTTGGATCGACCATCAAGCAGCGGATAATTTCAACCCGTTGGCGTTCGCCGACCGACAACGCATGCACGTGCGCCAGAGGGTCGACTTCCAACCCGAACTTCTTGCCGAGTTTGATGATGCGGCTGGTCAGTGCTTTCTTAGTGCCGGGCACCAACAGCGACACGTTCTCAACAACGGTCAGCGTTTCAAACAGGGAAAAATGCTGAAACACCATGCCGATGCCCAAGCGTCTCGCAACGGCGGGAGAGTTGATTTGCACCGGCTCTCCCTGCCAGGAAATGGTGCCTTCATTGGGCGTTTCGACCCCGTAGATCAGTTTCATCAGAGTCGATTTGCCAGCGCCGTTCTCACCCAAAATCGCGTGGATCGCACCGGGAAGCACGTCAAGGTCCACGCCGGAATTGGCATGGGCCTGACCGTAGCGTTTGGTGACGCCCCGCAAGGACAGAAGCGGCTGGGTCATTGATCAGCCGGGCAAGGGTGTCGTGACACCCGCGACGTGCCAGTCCATGCTGATGACTTCTTCATCGGTCAGGGTGACGCCGTCGGCGACACCTTCGGACCCATCCGCTTTCATGATCGGCCCGGTGAACGGCGCAAAGGAGCCATCTGCAATCGCTGCTTCGACCTCCATGATCTGCGTCATGGCGTCTTCTGGGATGTCATCGCTCCAATCAACGACTTTCACCACATCATCCGCCACGCTGAGAAAGGTGTTGGCTCCCTCAAAATTGCCCGCGATATGCGCTTTGATTGAGGCGCGGAAGAAAGGCGACCAATCCGTCAACACACAGCCAAGGTATGTATTTGGGGCATATGCCTTCATGGATGAGTTCAGGTTGAAGGAATAAACGCCCAACTCCTCCGCCTTTGCCACGACGGATGGTGTATCTTGGGCGTTTGAGAACAGGATATCGCAGTCCTGCGCGACCAAGGCTTCGGTTGCCTGCTGCGCTTTTGCAGGATCGAACCAGGAATTGAGCCAAACAATCGAAAGCTCAATATCCGGGTTGATCCGCTGTGCACCTAGCACGAAAGCGTTCAGTGAAGTGATCAATTCAGGGATCGCGAATGCGGAGACGGAGCCGAGCTTGCCGGTTTTCGACAGTGCGGCCGCAGCCATCCCCATCAGATAGGTGCCCTGGCTATATTGCGCTGCGAAAGGCGAGAAGTTTGGCGCAACCATAAAGCCCGAGGCGTGAAGCACCGTGACATCCGGGTTCCGGCGCGCGATTTGCATTGCACCGTTCTGATAACCGAACGAGCCTGCAACGAGGAACTTGGTCCCATCTGCCACAGCCTTGTTCATGATGCGATCCGCATCCGGGCCTTCGTAGATGTTTTCGATCACGGTCAGCTGCATCGCGTCGCCGTAATCTGCCTTCACCGTTTCAAGCGCTTTGAAAAGCGCATGCCCCCAGCCGACATCTGCCACTGGTGATGGAATGACCAGTGTAACCGCAAGTGGGTCTTCTGGCGTGGCCGCTTGCGCGCGTGCGCCAAGTGTTGCGACCATCGTCGCAACAGATGCCCCGGCGACAAAGTTTCTGCGGTTCAATGTGTTTGTCATCGTGTCTGTGCCCTTTCGTTCAGTTTTATGCGTCAAGTCTTGCAAGCGCCCGTTCTGCGCCAGCGAAGAGGTCGCGTTCGTTTGCTTTTGTGAATGCGCCGTTTTCCCACACGATCTGGCCGTTGATCATTGTCAGATCAGTAGGGCTGCCGATGCCAACTTTTGGGATCAGGCTAAGCGGGTCGTGGCGGGTGCCAACGTAGTCCATCCGCCGCGTATCAATCGCGAAAAGGTCCGCCGCCATGCCGGGCGCAAGCCGCCCAATGTCGTCTCGGCCCAGGGCAGATGCCCCGCTTATGGTGGCATAATCAAGGAATGTTGCGGGGTCCGGTACCGGGTGTTGCCGCTTGCTGGCGACGAGACATTGCAGCATGTAGGCGGAGTGGACGCAGTGCATCAGGTTCGAATTATCATTCGACGCGGCCCCATCCGCGCCAAGGCTGACGCGCACGCCCAACGCTTCCATCGCTGGGATGTCCGTCACTTCGGCGCCTACCAGATAGACTGGCTCTGGGCAGTGGGACACACCCGTACCGGTGGCGGCAAGGCGTGCCAGTTCTGCGTGATCGAGTTCCCAGCAGTGGGCATAAAACGTGTCTTCGCCCGCAAACCCCATGTCTTCCAGATAGGCTACCGTACGTTTGCCAGTGCGCGCCTCGATCACCGGGCTTTCGCCTTCGCCCACGTGGGTGTGTAGAACCACACCTTTGTCGCGCGCGAGCGCGACCGACTGCGCCATCGTCTCCTCATAGCAATTCACCGGCTGGCAGGGGGCAACAACCACCTGGCGCATGCTAAACCGGTTTGCATCGTGATAGGTGTCGATCACGCGGTCGCAATCGGCGATGAATTCATCAGTGGTTTCCAGCATCTCGTCCGGGATGGTGGAGCCTTCCGATTTCGGCAAAGTATTGCCCCCGCGGCCTGCATGAAACCGCATCCCAAGCAGCTCTGCAGCCTCAAACTGCCGGTCGATCAATTGCTTTCCAGCATGGCGCGGGAAGCAGTATTGATGGTCCATAGCTGTGGTGCAGCCATGTTTGATCAGTTCCGCCATCGCGGTCAGGGAAGCGTGATAGAAACAGTCCTCGTTCAGGCGCGAGAAGATTGGATAAATCAGGTCAAGCCATTCAATGACGCTCAGCTTTGTCCAGTCGAGGTCGGCGCGGTTGCGCACAAACGTCTGAAAGAAATGGTGATGCGTGTTCACCAAACCGGGGTAAATGAACCAGCCTGACGCGTCCTCTATGGTCGCGTCAGCCGCCGCAAGGTTCGGTCCAATGGCCTTGATCGCCGGGCCATTCGTCAGAAGGTCCACGTCACGCAGCACCTTGGTCCCGTTGCCATCGTTGACGATGACGGCAGCGCAGTTTTTGAATAGCACGCCGGTCACTTGGACGCCTCTGTAAACGGGTCAGGTGCCAATTCATGCAAACGGTGAATACCCGGCATTTCAATGAACCCCGGCAAGGCCCTGATCGCGCGCATCCAAATGCGGATTGAGGGGTAGGGGTCGAGCGAGATGCTTCCATCAGGGGCCAGGGCCACATAGGGGAAACAGGCGATATCCGCGATGGTTGGTGTGTCACCAGCAATGAAAGTACTGCCGTGCAACCGCTTCGCGAAAAGGGCCGCTTCAAGCTCTCGTAAGGCTGTCACACCATCGACTTGAAGCGTGGCAAGATCACCGTCGAAATGCAACATCTCCACCAGTCGTGCGCCGCCGAGTGCGCGGGTCAACCGATGCGAAAACGCGAGCCATTGCTGCTGCTGGCCGATTGCGGCGGGATCATTGACTGCCAACCAATTTGGACCGTGATGCGCCGCGAGATAGGCCAAAATCGCAGCGCTTTCCGTCAGAACCAGATGTTCGTCAACTAGGATGGGGATGCTGCCGGCCGGGTTCAATGCCAGCAATTCTGGCATCTTATGCTCCCGCCCGGGATGGAAATCGACCGGGAGCAGCTCCAGTGGAACATCAAGCAGCGACCCGAGTAGGCGGACTTTATAGCAGCTTGGCGACAGAACGTAGTCGTACAGTTTCATCCGGCCACCAACTGCGCGCCAAACGTGTAGTTGTGACGCTTCAGCCAGCGCCGGTACGCGATTGATGTCAGATCCGCCCGTGTCGGTGTTTCCATCGCGGGATCCAAGGGAAGACGTTTGGGAATCTGGTTTTCGAGGATTGATCGGTCTTGCAGGAAGATCAATTGCTGAAAGTGGATCAATTCCGTCGTGGAGCTTTCGTCGTCAAACAACGCCATCCACGGCCATACATCGCATAAGTCTTCCGTCAGCGGTTGCACAAATAGGGCAATGACATCCCATTCGCGTGGCCGGGGCGGGCAGGTCTTATACAGGACAGAGCAGGTGGGCGCAGGCACGCGGTACATGTATTCGGTCGTGATACCACCACCGGCTGACTTAGCGGCCTGCGGTTGAAAGAACTCAACCTTTGTGGCCCAGACCTCATCCACGTCATCGCGGATTTCGACTTTGTATTCACTCACCTCAGGATGCGACTCCGCTCCCAGAATATCCGTATGCACAAAAGGAAAGTGCGCGACATCGAGGAAGTTCTCGACCGCGCGCAGGGGGGAGCATTTCACGCGTACGACCCCAACATCCACCAGCGTCCGGTCGGGATGGTCAGCTTCGGGGATGGTGAATAGATCCTTGTTGGGGCTGCCAAGGCTCGTCCAAAGATGGCCAAAACGTGCGAAGACAGGCAGGCTGCGCCCATTGCATTCGACTTTCGGTCCACTTGTTTCAAACCCAAAAACCGTGATGGGTTCGCCCAGAAGTAAGGTCTCTTTGCCCTCCGCCTGTAGATCAGAGAGAAGCCCAACAGGATACCAGGCATCACGCATCGCAGTTGCGGTCATGCGGCATACCCCTTTGCTTCGGCCGTACGCCGCAAAGCCTCCAATCCAGTAGAGAAGGCTATGCGATCAGACAAGTTCAGCTTTTTGTCGACCAGCACGATCACAAACACCTCCTCGGGGACCGTCGCGGTGACCAGCAAAACCACGTCATGTCCGTCGCACTGCGTTTTGATCGTATCCGCGTTAAGTTCGGCATCGCACGCACGTGCCACGGCGTCAGGCGTTGCCGCGATCACAAGACTGCGGACGGCCTCATAGCTTTCGAAGTCAGGCGGTGCTTCAGTTGGGGTCTGTACCGCAGCCCAAACGATGCCTAGCGCTTCGATGGCAGGGAGGGCACCGCAATTGATTGTCTTGGGTGGTACGACCGCCGGATGTGCAGGGATTTTTTGACAGGCGCCGTCGCTGCCAAACCGCCAACCGTGATAGATGCACGACAAGGATTCACCCCGAACAAAGCCATGCGAAAGGCGCATGCCCCGATGCGGACATCTGTCTCCGTTCGCGTAAATGCGGCCCGAGTCCGACCGCCAGACAGCGATTGGCCCAGTCGGAAGACGTGCCGGAACGACAGTACCATCCGGAATGTCGGCTGATACTGCGACCGGCACCCAACGCGCGTCAGTTTCGGCAACCATATTTCAGCATTTCCCCATCCCCTTGCCGGTTCACCCGGCTTACCGACCAGCCCGCGCACACCTGTTTCGTAAGCCTTTGAAGCAAGCCTCACCCAAACAGATGCGCCAGCATGTTGGGTGTACAGTTCTGAGCAACCAACCGTCTGTTTCATGGACAAAGCTGCACAACCAGGACGAATTCCCGCCCGCTTTTTCATCGCCGAGCTCAGGAAGCAATCAAAAATTGGGCGGCACTTGACTGATCGTAATTGTCTCTACCCAAACGTCGATGGGGCCCAGAAGGCAACCAACCTCCAAGGCGTCGATAAGATCAGTTTGCCCATCTACTTTGAATACAGCCTCACCCGCGTCAGCGTAGACGATCTCACAGATCAGCCCAAGCCGACGGCAATGTCGTTCGACCCATGGTAGGAAGGACGCGCTTTGCAACTCTCCACGAATGGCGAGCCGCTTGGACTTGTTTGGAGATAAGACAGTTGCCATTGGCTCTTCAGTGCAGAGGCCGATTCCAGACACTTGTCATAGATATATTCGCTGTCCGTTCGGTGTCCATATTTTTACCATCGCAAAGCGTGCAAAAGCGGACTCTCAGAGTAAAGGTCTGAACGGCAGCAAAGTCCCGCGTTTGGATAGTCCATCGCCCCCGCAGCGAACGGGCGGTATGAGCTTCGCGCTCAGAGTTGGTCTTCAATGGCCGGTTACGCGATTTTTCACATTGTTTCGCTGCAGAGCAGCAAGCT
>JBCBGX010000134.1:0-6309 GCA_038526325.1 Pseudomonadota bacterium
CAAAAGATTGAAACACCATGCCCATCTTGGACCGGCGCAATTCGATTAGGTCCTTTTCAGACAGGGACATGATGTCTTGGCCGTCCACCTCAATCGTGCCGCCGGTAATGTCATGAAGCCGGGAAAAACAGCGTACCAAGGTTGATTTGCCAGATCCCGAAAGCCCCATGATCACCAGCATTTCGCCTTCGTGCACATCAACAGAGACGTCGCGCACGCCAGCGATATAGCCATCATTGCGAATGTCGTCGAAGGACAGCCCCGGTTTGAGGGTCTTGAAATACCCCGCCGGATCCGGCCCAAAAAGTTTCCAAGCGTTTTTACAAGAAATGACAGGAGGAGCAGAGGACATGAGGTACCTTACGTTAGTATCCCCGCCCGGCGCAAACCGGGCGGGGACGGGGACGTAGACTTGAAAAGGCTTAGTTCAACCAGCCTGACCAAACGTCTTCGTTTGCTTCCAGCCAAACTTCTGCGGCTTCTTCTGGCTCGTACTCGTCAATGTCGACAAGCTTTGCCATTTCAGCGATCTGTGGGTTGGTGAAGCTGATCTTTTCCAAAACCGCATAGGCATCTGGCCACTTCTCTTCCATGCCTTCCCATGCGGCTTTCTTGAGGTAGCCGTTTGCCGGGTTACCACAGTCATAAAGCGCATCAGGGTTTGGACCAACCGCTGGGTCTTTGTCACATCCGTCAACCCAAACCGGGAATTCAACAAATTCACCTGGCCAGACGGCTTCGGCAAAGTTTGGTGTCCAGTTGAAGACGACGACAGGTGTTTTGTCTGCTTCGGCGGCGCCGATTTCAGCCCAAAGGGCCGCAGCAGAACCCGCGTTCACAACAACAAAGTCCATGCCAAGCGCTTCGACCCGTTCCTGACCGTGCTTCAGCCAGTCCACAGGACCGTCGAGATAGCGACCCTTGTCACCGGTTTCGGCGGTTGCGAACAAGGCTGCACAGTCATTCAATGCTTCCCATGATGGCAGGCCCGGGCATGCATCTTTGGTCCACATCGGATACCACCAGTCTTCGCGCGTAACAGCGTCATGGTCGCCCACATCAACGATGCCACCCTTTTCAAGCGCGGCACGGAAGGATGCACCAAACGCACCTTCCCAAACTTCAAGTTCTAGCGTCACGTCGCCGAGGCGCACGGATTCATAGACCGCTTGGCTGTCTGTTGTGACGTATTCAACGTTTAGGCCCATCTCTTCAAAGATCTGACCAACGACGTTGGACATCACGATCTGGCTGGACCAGTTGTGAATTGGAATGACGATTGGATCATCGCTATCTGCAGATGCGACCAATGGCAGAGCTGCCAATACGCCAGCAGTCAGCGCTGTTGTAAACTTCTTCATTTGCTTCTCCCTGAAAACATTTCGGCTGAGTGTGCGACTCTTTGCTTGGCCGCTTTGTGCTCGGGCCGAAGTCTGCGCGAATTTTCCTGAGATGCAAGTTTTTTTCTTGCTAGTAAGTTTTGCAAATTGCCGTTTAACCGTGCTGATGTCGGAAACGAGGTCGCAAATGTCCAGAATCCAGCCGACAATCCGGTCGCAAAATCGCACCACTATATCGAGAGGTACGCGATGCGATATTCAGGCTTTCAGGTCATCAAAGAAGCATTAAGGGGTCACAAAGGCTGGACGCCTGCGTGGCGTGATCCCGAACCGGCGTCGCACTACGAAATTGTGATCATCGGCGGCGGTGGTCACGGGCTTGCGACGGCACATTATCTTTCCAAGGTTTACGGTGAGCGCAAAGTCGCGGTAATCGAAAAAGGCTGGATCGGTGGTGGCAACGTTGGTCGCAACACTACCATAATTCGGTCAAACTATCTGTTGGATGGGAATGAACCGTTCTATGAATTCTCGCTGAAACTTTGGGAAGGGCTTGAACAGGACGTCAATTATAACGCTATGGTCAGCCAACGCGGGATTTTGAACCTGATCCATTCCGACGCACAGCGCGATGCCTTTGTGCGCCGTGGGAATGCTATGCTTTTGAATGGCGCGGATGCGGATTTGATGAGCACTCAAGACATCAAAAAGCGCTATCCTTTCCTGAACACAGACGACGCGAGGTTCCCGATCAAGGGCGGATTGGCGCAACATCGGGGCGGCACAGTGCGCCATGATGCGGTGGCCTGGGGATACGCCCGCAGCGCTGATAGCCGCGGCGTTGACATCATCCAGAACTGCGAGGTTACGGGATTTCGCATTGAAGATGGCGTTTGCAAAGGTGTCGAAACATCTCGCGGGTTCATTGGCGCGGGCAAGGTTGGCTGTGCGGTGGCTGGAAATTCTAGCCGCTTGATGTCCAAAGCCGGGATGCGTTTGCCGATGGAAAGCCATGTGCTGCAGGCTTTTGTCAGTGAAGGGCTTAAGCCGGTGCTGCCTGGCGTGATCACCTTTGGTGCGGGACATTTCTATTGCAGTCAATCGGACAAAGGCGGGCTTGTCTTTGGTGGCGACATCGATGGGTACAATTCTTATGCGCAGCGCGGGAACCTGCCGGTAGTTGAAGACGTCTGCGAAGGGGCGATGGCGATTTTCCCGATGCTCGGCCGCGCGCGCCTTCTTCGGATGTGGGGCGGGATCATGGATATGTCGATGGATGGTTCGCCGATCATTGATCGCACGCATATCGACGGTCTCTATTTCAACGGTGGTTGGTGTTACGGCGGGTTCAAGGCGACTCCTGCCAGCGGTTACGCCTTTGCCCATTTATTGGCGACTGATCAGCCCCATGAAACAGCGACAGCCTATCGATTTGACCGCTTTGAAAAGGGGCTGATGATCGATGAAAAAGGGATGGGCAATCAGCCCAATTTGCATTGAGCATTTTTGAAAAAAACAATGCCTCTGGAAACAATCTATGATCATCAACCACCCTCTGCTTGGCCCGCGCGATAGTTCTGAATTCACCTATATGGGCGATGCACGTTTGATCGACCGCCCGGACCCGGACGCCAGCGATGCGGCGCAGGCGTTTTTTGACTACGGCTATTTGCGCGACAATCCTGCGGGCTGGCATGAAGAGCTTTGGTTTCATGAAGCGGGCGACAGGTCCTGGTTGGTGGTGACGCGCAACACGGTGACGCATGAGATCAGCAAAGTCGAACTCGCCCGCGATGTGGCCCGCGCAAGGGGGCGCAGCACATGAGCCAGCGCAATCGGATCGACGGCGGGCAGATTGACCGCGCGCAGGTGCTGAAATTCACCTTCGACGGCAAATCGTTTGAGGGCCATGCGGGAGATACGCTCGCCTCTGCCCTGCTGGCCAATGGTGTGCGTCTGATGGGCCGCAGCTTTAAATATCATCGCCCGCGCGGACCTTTGACAGCCGGATCGGAAGAGCCCAACGCCCTTGTCGAACTGCGCTCTGGCGCGCGGCAAGAACCGAACACACGAGCGACAACGGCAGAGCTGTTTGAGGGGTTAGAGGCGCAGTCTCAAAACCGATTGGGGTATTTGAAGTTCGATCTTTTGGCGATCAATGATCGGCTGTCGAATTTCCTGACCGCTGGCTTTTATTACAAGACATTCATGTGGCCCGCGGCGTTTTGGGAAAAGCTTTATGAGCCGATCATTCGTCGCGCTGCTGGCCTTGGTTCGCTGTCGCAACAGGATGATCCAGACGTTTACGATAAGGGGTTTCTGCACTGCGACCTGTTGGTCATCGGCGCAGGACCAGCGGGCCTCATGGCGGCTTTAACCGCCGGGCGCGCGGGTGCGGATGTGATCCTGGCAGACGACGATTTCCGCATGGGCGGGCGATTGAATTCAGAGATGTTGAACATCGGTGAGGCAAGCGGGGCTGATTGGGTTGCCGCGACCTTGGCGGAACTGGCGTCATTGCCAAACGTGCGCCTGTTGCCGCGCACCACGGTGATTGGGGCCTTTGATCACGGGATTTACGGCGCGGTTGAGCGGGTCAGCGATCATTTGGCTGTGCCGAAAGATGGCAAACCGCGCCAAATCCTTTGGCGGATCTACGCAAAGAAAACGGTGCTGGCGGCTGGCGCCATCGAACGCCCCATCGCGTTTGAAAACAACGATCGCCCTGGGATCATGACCGCCAGCGCGCTGCGCAGCTATGCCAATCGTTTTGGCGTGGCAGTGAACAAACGCGCTGCGGTCTTCACCAATAATGACGATGGCCATCGAACGGCGCGCGATCTCTATGCCAAAGGCGTGAAAATCACGGTGATTGATACGCGCCCTGATGCGCCAAAGTCACTGGATTACGAAGTTCTGGCCGGTGCGCAGGTTGTCGATACCAAGGGGCGGCTCGGCCTGACCTTCGTCGATGTGCGTCTTGCGGACGACACCAATCGCACCCTTGAATGCGGCGCGCTTGGGGTTTCTGGCGGGTGGAACCCGAACGTGCATCTGACCTGCCATCAACGCGGGCGCCCAACCTGGAACGAAGCTCTATCCGCCTTTGTGCCCGGTGACCTACCCGCTGATATGACAGTTGCCGGTGCTGCGATGGGTAATCTGTCGACGCATGGCGCGCTGGTTGGTGGGGCAAAAGCCGCGCAGGACGCGCTTGATCTGAAAACACGCCTGCCCAAGACGCCAAAAGCCGAAGATGCGCCGGTGAACATCACGCCATTCTGGTACGTGCAGGGTTGCAAGCGCGCCTGGCTTGATCAGCAAAACGATGTGACCGTGAAGGACGTAAAGCTGTCGCATCAAGAAGGCTTTCGTTCTGTCGAGCATCTAAAGCGGTACACGACTTTGGGCATGGCCACGGATCAGGGCAAAACCGCCAACATGGGTGGCCTTGCCATGATGGCAGAGCTAGCGGGCAAAACCATTCCGGAGGTCGGCACGACGATCTTTCGCCCGCCCTACACCCCCGTCGCAATTGGGGCCTTTGGGGGGCGGCATCGCGGGCAGGAGTTCCATCCCAAACGCCTCACGCCTTCACACAAATGGGCCGAAGAACAGGGCGCAGTCTTTGTCGAAACCGGCAATTGGCTGCGCGCGCAATGGTTCCCGCAGCCGGGCGAGACGACATGGCGCGAAAGCGTGGATCGCGAAGTTTTGGCGACGCGTGGGTCGGTTGGCGTGTGCGATGTCACGACACTTGGCAAGGTCGATGTGCAAGGCAGCGATGCAGCCATGTTCCTTAACAAGGTCTACTGCAACGGCTTTGCAAAACTGCCTGTCGGTAAGACCCGCTATGGATTGATGCTGCGCGAAGATGGCATCGCGATGGACGATGGCACCGCCGCACGACTGGCGGAGGATCACTTCGTCGTCACCACAACAACTGCGAATGCCCTGCCCGTCTATCGGCATATGGAATTCGTACGCCAATGTTTGATGCCTGACGCTGATGTGCAGTTAATATCGACCACGGAAGCCTGGGCGCAATTTGCTGTCGCTGGGCCCAATAGCCGTAACGTTCTGAAGAAAATCGTCGATCAGGACATCAGCAATGACGCCTTCCCCTTTATGGCCTGCGCGAACATCACCGTCTGCGGCGGTCTGCGCGCACGGCTTTTCCGGATCTCGTTCAGTGGAGAGCTTGCCTATGAAATTGCCGTCCCGATGACCTATGGCGATGCGCTGATCCGGCGGATCATGAAAGAAGGCGCTGAGTTCGATATCGTCCCTTACGGCACCGAAGCGCTTGGCGTGATGCGGATCGAAAAAGGCCATGCCACCGCCAATGAACTGAACGGAACAACCACAGCGCAGAACCTTAGCATGGGGCGCATGGTCAGCACCAAAAAGGACAGCATCGGCGCGGTTCTGTCCCGGCGCGAGGGGCTGAATATGGATGGTGATTTGCGGCAGGTTGGGATCAAACCGGTGGACCCAAATGACAAGGTCCCGGCGGGCGCGCATTTGATGAATGCTGATGGCCCCGTCGATGCGGCTCATGATCAGGGCTATGCCACAAGCGCCTGCTATTCGCCTATCTTGGGCCATCACATCGCGCTTGGGTTCTTAAAAGACGGGTCCAATAGAATGGGCGAGCAGATGCGCCTTGTCAGCCCATTGACCGGCGTTGATGTTCAGGTCGAAATTTGTTCCGCGCACTTCGTGGATCCAGAAGGGGAGCGGCTTCGTGCATGATTTGAAACCCATCACCGCCTTGGGCGGAGCAGAACCCAGAACGGATACGATTGGCACCGTGACTATTGCGGAAAACGATGGTGTCTCGCTGGCCTCTGTCGCGGCGCGACTTGGGCAAGAGGCAGCTTGTCAAAAGGGTATCAAATCATGCACGAAGCCGCTCCCCTTCTGGATCCACGAAGTGCGCGGAACAAATTTCGACCTGAACATCAAC
>JBCBGX010000135.1:0-6254 GCA_038526325.1 Pseudomonadota bacterium
CCTGATCGCGCTTGGGCCAGTTCATCCTCAAAATTTCGCCAACAGGCAAGATACAGAAGTACAGTTGTCGTCGCGACCTCTTCATTCAACACACCGGGCGTATGTGTGACAGGAATTCCCCGTGCTGTCGCGATATCTGTATTCACACCATCATAGCCGACACCCAGATTGCTGATGATTTCAAGATTGGGCAATTCGGCCAGAAGATCGTCGGCGATGCCGGTCGGACCGTCGGTAAAAATGTAGCGGACCGTATCCGCGTTGTCATGAAGCCAAGCAGCGAGGTCGATATCAGCTCGGTAAGCAACATTGAACCCTTCGCCGAGCCGGCCAGCAACGTGCCTCGACACATTCGAAAGGACAAGAAGTTCTGCCATTAATGGCTGTCGCGTGGGCGCGACTTGCGCGCTGTGTCTTGGTAGGTCGGCGCATCCCGCAGCGTCATCCCAGTATCGAGACCACCAACAAGATCCCTAAAATATTGCTGCCAGGGTGTCTGGCTTTCAGGCATCTGATAGCCCCCTGCCGCTTCCAGCGCTTGGGCACGCTCGGCCAGGTCTTCAAACGGAACCGCTGACATGCTGGTTCCTTCGCCCAGATCAAAACGCACTCGGTCGCCTGTTTGTAGCAAGGCCAACCCGCCACCGGCGGCGGCCTCTGGCGATGCGTTTAGGATAGAGGGCGAACCAGATGTGCCAGATTGACGCCCGTCGCCGACGCATGGCAATGCCTGAACACCACGTTTCAAAAGGTAAGCCGGAGCCCGCATATTTACGACCTCTGCGGCACCTGGATAGCCCTTGGGCCCTGCCCCACGCATGAAGAGAACGCAGTTTTCATCAATGTTTTCAGCAGGATCATCGATCCGATGGTGAAAATCCTCTGGCCCATCAAAAACCACTGCACGGCCTTCAAAGGCGTTGGGATCATTCGGATCTGACAGATAGCGTGTGCGAAACTCTTCAGAGATCACGCTGGTCTTCATAATGGCGCTATCAAACAGATTGCCCTTCAGGTTCAGAAAACCAGCGTCCTGGACCAATGGATTTTCAAGCGTGCGGATAACATCGGTGTTGGTCGCGACACGTCCTGCACAATTGTTGCCCATGGTCTGCCCATTTGCCGTCAGTGCGTCCGGATGGGGCAGCAAGTCACCACGCAGCAGTTCCGCGACAACCGCAGGCATGCCACCTGCACGGTGATAATCCTCGCCCAGATAGGTTCCCGCCGGTTGTAGATTGACCAATAACGGCACCTGATACCCAAGCGCCTGCCAATCATCATTGTTCAACGGCACATTCAGATGTGCGGCAATTGCGTTCAGATGGATCGGGGCGTTGGTAGACCCCCCGATGGCAGAATTGATGACGATGGCATTTTCGAATGCCGCCCGGGTCATGATGTCGGATGGGCGCAGATCCTCCCACACCATATCAACGATCCGCTTGCCGGTCTCATAACTGATCTGGGCGCGTTCTCGGTAAGGCGCAGGGATCGCTGCAGACCCCGGCAATTGCATACCCAGGGCTTCCGCCAGCGAGTTCATGGTCGTGGCCGTGCCCATTGTGTTGCAATAGCCGACAGACGGCGCGCTTGAGGCCGCGATATCCATGAACTCGTGGCCTGTGATCTCGCCCTTGGCCATTAACTCACGCGCTTTCCAGATCACCGTACCCGAACCGGCGCGCTCTCCCTCCCAATACCCGTTCAACATGGGACCCACAGACAAAGCGATGGCCGGGATATTGACTGTAGCAGCCGCCATGAGCAGGGCCGGAGTGGTCTTGTCACAGCCGATATTCAGCACGACGCCATCCAGTGGATAGCCCTGTAGCGTTTCTACAAGCGACAGGTAGGCAAGATTGCGGTCAAGGCTGGCAGTGGGGCGTTTGCCAGTCTCTTGAATGGGGTGAACAGGCACTTCAATGGGCACACCACCGGACGCAATAATGCCGTCGCGGACCCGTTTTGTCAGGTCTAGGTGATGACGATTACAGGGGCTTAGATCGCTGCCCGTTTGGGCGATCGCGATAATGGGTTTGCCATCCTGCAGCTCCTGTCTCGTCAGGCCGTAGTTCAAATACCGCTCAAGATAAAGCGCTGTCATCTCTTGGTCGCCGTCACGGTCAAACCAGTCTCTAGACCGCAGGTTATCTTTTGTCATTTTGGGCATGGTCTGATCAAACTTTCTCGGGCGACTCGGTTTGGTGCGACCATACTGACGTTACAGCTGCGTTGCACCAGAGTAAAATACGCATGCCACTGACCCGTTTTTTTGAAAGCGCACTAATTTCAGAGACTTGGCGCGCTGCCCCGACGGGTATTTTTGAATTGCCTAAAAAATGCAAGGCTCTTACTTTGGTCATACCAAAAGGGAGGGGCCGTATGACGGCTCAAGTAAAAGGACCAAGGGAGGAACCAATGTCCGCAATCAAGAAACTGAAGCTAGCCGCGTAGGCCGCAGCGATGTCCGTGGCCGCTATCGCAGTCAATGCACAGACCACAAACCTGCGAATCCAAACCCATTTCAGTCAGGAAACACTGTCAGGACAGATGGCCGGTCAATTCATCGAAGATGTCGCCGCCATGTCCAATGGAGAGATTCAGATCGAAATGTTCTACGCATCGTCGGTCGTGGCCTCTGCAGAGACGTTTGACGCTGCGGCGACCGGCATTCTTGATTGCGACATGACAGGCGGGGCCTACCAAACCGGCAAGAACCCGGCGTTTCAGTTTACAGGTGATTTGACCGGCGGTTATGCCAACCCTTACCAACAATACGCGTGGTTGCTGCATGGTGGTGGCTATGACGCACTGAACGGCCTTTACAACGACTACGGTATGGAATTTGTCGGCTGGTGGATCCCTGGGCCAGAATCCTTGTCGTCGACCCGTCCTATCTCCGGTGTTGCTGACCTCGAAGGCTGGAAATTCCGCTCTCCTCCGGGCGTTATCACTCTTAACTTTGAAAATCTCGGTGCGTCCCCGGTTGTGATGGATTTCAACGAGATCTTCACCGCGCTTGAGACCGGCATTATTGATGGGGCTGACGCGGCTAACCTGACCAATAATATTGGTCTGGGGCTTTATGACATTGCCGAGCATACCAATTACCCGGGGTTCCACTCGATGCCAGCGGACCACTTGGCTTGCAACAAGGCCGTGTGGGACGCAATGCCAGCACATCATCAGGCGATCTTGAAGGTCGCGATGCAGGCATTGGGGTTAAAGAACACGACAATCAACGAGGTCAAGAACGCACAAAACTCAGTTGAGTTGGCCGCCAAGGGTCTGAACATGTACCAGTGGTCCGAGACAGATATGGGCGTCTACCGCCAGGCTGTGCAGGACGCATGGGTCGAGTTTGCGACCACACCTGAGTCAGTTGAATTGCTGAACGCACATCTGGACTTTCTGCGCTGCATTGGCGCGATGGAGTGAACCTAACGTTGGATATTGGAAGGCGGCGCGTCTGTGCCGCTTTCCTTTTGAAAAATGGTATTTCAGGAAATTCGCGTGTCATGCGTGTGGCGCATGACGTTGATATCTGAGCGGGCATGTTTGACATGAAAGAGCAGCAAACAGGCAGCATTGCCGAGTGGATTTGGCCATCCGCGTTCCTGATATGCGCGGGCTGGTGTGTCTGGCATATCCCAGCTTTCACCTTGGATTGGTTTCTACCCGAGAACGAGAGCCTGTTCATGCAAGTCTCCGAACTGCACACGCGCAAGGAAGTTCTACAGGACATGACCGGACTGTTTGGAGGGTTCGCCAATGTCGTCGATTATCTGGCCCTTGTCCTTATGCCAGTCTTTGCGCTTCTTGGAATGCGGTCGGTTGTTGTGGCACCCATGGAATACGAGCAATGGCGTAGTTGGGACTGCTTTGCGCTGTTCGTCGGGCGCAGCACGATGATCATGATTATCGCGATGACTTCTGTCATGCTTTACGAGGTCTTCATGCGCTATGTCATTGAAGCGCCAACGAAATGGGCCAATGAACTAACGCTGTGGATTGCGGGTTTTGTCTTTCTGTGTTCGGGCTTTTATGCGATGCAGCAGCGCTGCCATATTCGCATTACCCTGCTGTATGATGTGGTCCCCCGCCCCATCCGCAAGACATTTGATATCCTTTCCACCGCGCTGATTGTGGTATTTGCAGCTGGCGTGGTCTACGGCAGTTATACCCAGGTCTTCATCAATAAGCTGTACCGTTGGGAGATGTTCGGCACGGCCTTTGACCCGCCCATACCGGCAACGATCTAGCCGATGATCCTGATCATAATATGCCTCATTGCGCTGCAAGCCATCGCCAATCTGATTGCCGATTGGAATGTCGAACCCGAAACCTTTGTGGTCGATGAAGACGAGATCAAAGCGATCCGAAAAAGTGTAGGAACCGATTGATGGATATTGAGACCATCTCGATCATTGTAGTTTTGGGTCTGATCATCCTGCTGGCGATTGGCATGCCATTGGGCTTTGCGTCTGCAGTGCTGGCGCTTGTTGTGATGGTGCTGAAATTCGAACCCCAGCTTCTGACGGCGCCATGGACCTTTGGGGAAGGTATGCTGACAGGGCGTCCCGGAACCGGGCCACTGTATCTTCTGACCCAGAAGATCTTTGATTTGATGACGCAATATGTCCTCATCTCGGTCCCCTTATTCATCTTTATGGCCGCATTGCTTGAGCGCTCTGGCATTGCCAAGGAGATGTACAATTCACTGAACTTCTGGCTGGCCCGTACCCGTGGCGGCATCGCTATCGTGACTTCCATTATGGCGGTGATCATGGCCGCCATGTCCGGCATTATCGGGGGCGAAGTCGTCTTGTTGGGACTGATCGCGCTGCCGCAAATGCTGCGCCTTGGCTACAACCAAAATCTTGCCATCGGGACGATTTGTGCGTCCGGTTCGCTTGGGACAATGATCCCGCCCTCTATCGTCCTGATCATCTATGGGCTGATCACCGAAACCTCGATCAAAGCTTTGTTCACCGGTGCCTTTGTGCCGGGTTTCATGCTCGCGATGATGATCATCACCTATATCATTATCCGGACCCAATTACGCCCCGAAGATGCCCCCCTGCCCACACCGCAGCCGGGCGACCCAACGGGCGCGCAAAAGCTGGGGATGTTTGGCGGCTTCTTGTCTTTGCTTCTGGCTGGTGGGGCCACAATCCTGTTTTTGCGTGCCTTGTTCTTTACCGTGACGGGACAGAACATCCTTGAAGAGGGGGAAGATTCAATTGCAATGGGCATGCCCCATCAGTTGTTGCCAATCGCAATCGCGGGAGGCGTTGGTCTTGTCCTAGCCTTTTTTGTCTTTGGGCGAGAGAGAACAATGAAAGGCTGGGCGCATGGCAAAGGGTTGGTGCCGCCGATCGTTGTTATCGGGGTCGTCATGGGCTCTATCTATGGGGGGATCACAGGTATTACCGAAGCGGCTGGCATGGGGGCCTTTGCCGTCTTTATGATCGCGTTTTTCCGTGGTGAGGCAAGTGTAGAGCTGTTGTGGGACGCCATGATGCGCACCTTGCGGTCTACGGGCACAATCATCTGGGTGACCATTGGCGCGGCAGCCTTGGCCGGGGCCTACACGCTGGCCGGCGGCCCGAACTACATCGCCAACCTGATCGTGGGCTCTGAGATGCCAACGATGCTGGTTCTGCTGACCATGATGGTGATCCTGCTGTTTATGGGCGCCTTTATGGATTGGGTCGGGATCGTGCTTTTGATTATCCCGGTCTTCCTGCCCATCGTGCAACGTCTGCCCATCGAAGAGATCGGCTATTTGGGCCAGCTTGATCCGAAATATCTTTCCGTCTAGTTCGGCGTGCTTTTCTGCATGAATATGCAGGTCAGTTTCCTGTCGCCGCCATTCGGTCCGGCCGCGTTCTATCTGAAATCCGTGGCGCCGCCGCACATTTCGTTGACGGACATCTTCAAAGGGTTCTTGCTTTTCATCGGCGTGCAACTTTTGGCCCTGTCGGTCCTGCTGATCTGGCCGCCGATTGTCACCTTGCTGCTGGAGTAACCGATGCAAAGCGCAGCCGAGATCGCGCAATTCAACCGCGACGGATTTCTGGTGATCGAGGACGTGATCGACCCAGACACCGTGGCAGCTGTCCGCGCGGAATACGAAGCCCTGATGGACAGGCTTTATGATGGCTGGGCAAAGTCGGGTCAGGTGCCCCCCGCAACGCCTGGCATGCGGTTCTTTGACAAAATCTCTGCAGCAGTGAAAGCAGGGATCG
>JBCBGX010000136.1:0-6220 GCA_038526325.1 Pseudomonadota bacterium
TCATCAGGCACCTTTACAAAAGACCCCTTGATACGCTGTTGGCGACCTGGGGGCTCAGCCTGATCTTGCAACAGCTTATCAAGGGGTCTTTTGTAAAGGTGCCTGATGATTGACCATTCCACCAAGAGGCCCAAAAGCCCCGAGGCCAAGAAGGCGACCACCATTGCCACAAAGAAATACATCCCGAACAAGCCCGGCATATAGGACGCGAACAGGTTCGAGATCAGATAGGTCATGTAAGCCCCGAGGATCATGAACTCCCCGTGGGCCATGTTGATGACCCCCATCTGCCCAAAGATGATCGCCAGCCCCAGCGCCATCAAAACAAAAACCGAGAAGAGGATCAGACCCGCGAAGCCTTGCATCGCAAAAATCGCACCCAGTTCTGACATGGAATAGTCGGAAAACATGCCGCGTCCTTTGGTTGAAAACGAAGTGACCACCGGGTCGGGCGCGTCTGCTGCGCCCGACCGCAATGCCTGAAGCTTATTGGTAGCCTTCCGGGAACGGATCGGGTTCGACCAGTTCTGCCGTTTCAAATACCACCTCATACTGGCCATCGAGCTGGGCGCGACCGACCCTTGTCTTCGACCAGAGGTGATGGTTTTCATGCACTTTGACGTAACCTTCTGGCGCAGTTGTCAGTTCGATCCCGATTTGCGCTTCGCGAACCCTGTCCACATCGAAGCTGCCGGCGGCTTCGACAGCCGCTTTCCACAGCCATGGGCCCAAATAGGCGGCTTGGGTCACGTCGCCGATCACGATGTCTTCGCCCCACATTTCCTTGAAGGCTTGGACGAAAGCGATGTTGTTTTCGTTGTCTAGGGACTGGAAGTATTTCATGCAGGCATAGGCGCCTTCAATGTTCTCGCCGCCGATGCCCAGGATTTCGTCTTCGGTCACCGAAATGGTCAGAAGGATCGGATCTTCGGCCGTCATGTCGATGCCCGCTGCTTTCAGCTGCTTGTAGAAGGCCACGTTCGAGCCACCGACAACGATGGCGTAGATCACATCGGGCCGGCGCAGACGGATCTTGTTGATGACCGAGTTGAACTGGGTGTGGCCCAGCGGGTAATACTCTTCACCCACCACTTCGCCGCCAAGGAAATCCTCGATGTGTTTGCGGGCGATCTTGTTGGAGGTGCGCGGCCAGATGTAGTCAGATCCCAGCAGGTAGAAGCTATTTGCACCCTTGGTTTCCTTGACCCAGTCGAGGCCCGCGATGATCTGTTGCGTCGCCTCTTGGCCCGTGTAGATCACATTCGGGCTTTGCTCGAGCCCTTCGTAGAAGGTTGGGTAATAGAGAAAGCCGTTATGCTGCTCGAACACAGGCAGCACGGCCTTGCGGCTGGCCGATGTCCAGCACCCCATGACCGAGGCGACTTTGTCGTTGACCAGAAGCTTGCGTGCCTTCTCTGCAAATGTCGGCCAGTCAGATGCGCCATCTTCCTGGATATATTCGATCTTGCGCCCCAAGATACCGCCCTGGGCGTTGATCTGATCAATCGCAAGTATTTCGGCCTGAACCGATCCGGTTTCGGAAATGGCCATCGTGCCGGTGATGGAATGCAGAATCCCGACTGTGACTGTATTATCGGTCACGGCGAGACCCGTGGTGTTCACCTCTGAGGTTGGATAATCTTGCGCAAGCAACGCCTTTGGGGCGAATAGCGATGCGCCCAATGCCGCTGATCCGGCCATCATCGCACGGCGACTTATCCCCATATCAATCTTGTTGTTTGGATCTTTTGCCATTTTCTGGTCCTCTCTGAATGCTGAAAGATTGGGCGATGTGGTCCCGCCGCTTGCGTCAATCGTTGATCAGAAAGGCCATCCGCCGACATACGTCGAATGACGTATATGCCTGCGCGTTTTGTCCCGTATGGTGACTAGCGGTGAGGAAAATGGTCAGGAGGAGCACGGGGCGCGCAAGTATTTTCCGCCGCCGTTGACCTTATGGTTGAGTCAAGGATTGGGGCGGCAGATGGCGACAGCACTGCAAGCAACACCAGAAAAGCGCACCTATAACCGCTGGGTCGCGAACGAGACGATGGAAGACTTCGCTTTGCGCTTCACGGCCCGGCGGGCCCGTCGGTGGAGTTACGCACGCGTTGCCAACACAGCGATCGGGTCGATTTCCTTCCTGGCGCTTGAGGCGATCGGCGCCGCGCTGACACTGACCTACGGCTTTGATATTGCCATCGTCGCGATCATGGTCGTCGGGGCGCTCTTGTTCCTGACGAGCCTCCCGATCAGTTATTATGCGGCCCGATACGGGGTGGATATCGACCTGCTGACGCGCGGGGCGGGGTTTGGTTATATCGGCTCGACCATCACGTCGCTGATCTATGCCTCGTTCACCTTTATTTTCTTTGCGCTTGAGGCGGCCATTCTTGCGCTCGCACTGGACTTCCTCTTTGGGTTGCCCATCTTTCTGGGATATATCGTCAGCGCCCTTGTCGTGATCCCACTGGTGATCAACGGGTTTTCCAAAATCTCGGCATTTCAGACCTGGACCCAGCCGCTCTGGGCGCTTTTGCATATCCTGCCCTTCGCCCTATTGGCCTTTGTCGGTTATGACCTAGAGGCCTGGACCGCCTTTGAAGGCAAAGAACCGCTAGAGCGGACATCCACCATATTAATGTTCGGTGCGGCCTCTGGGGTGATCTTTTCGCTGGCTGCACAAATCGGCGAGCAGGTCGATTTCCTGCGCTTTTTGCCGGAACCAAAGACGGCGCAGGATCGCCGGAAATGGTGGGCCGCACTGATCGTGGCCGGGCCAGGTTGGTCCGTCCTGGGTGTTCTCAAAATGGTGGCAGGATCGTATCTGGCGGCGCTGGTCGTACGCGAGACCGGCTCGTTCGAAGATGCGTCAGACCCCACCCACATGTATTCGCTGGCCTTTGGCCAAGTGATGACAAACCCGATGTTGGTGATGGTTTTGACGGGCGTCTTTGTGGTGCTCTCGCAGCTCAAGATCAATGTGACCAACGCCTATGCCGGGTCAATCGCTTGGTCGAACTTCTTTTCGCGGTTGACGCACAGCCACCCGGGCCGGGTCGTCTGGCTGGTCTTCAATGTTGGCATTGCGATTATGCTGATGGAGCTAGGGGTGTTTGAGGGGCTTGAGCAGGTCTTGCGTCTCTATTCGCATGTGGCCGTTGCCTGGATCGGGGCGTTGGTCGCTGATCTGGTGGTCAACAAACCCCTCGGGCTTAGTCCGAAGGGGATCGAGTTCCGGCGCGCCCATCTTTATGACATCAACCCGGTTGGGATCGGGTCCATGACGTTGGCTTGCATATTGTCACTGACAGCAGTGGCGGGCGGCTTTGGCGAAACGATGCAAGCCTTCTCGACCTTCATCACGCTAGGCTCTGCCTTTGTTTTTGCGGTGATGATCGCATTTGCGACCAAAGGAAAATACTACATCGCACGCGCGCCTGTCGTGCCCAACCTAAAGGGTTTGTATACCTGTTCGGTCTGTGATTTTCGATTTGATGCAGAAGACATGACCCACTGCCCGTTTCACTCTGGGCCAATCTGCTCGCTTTGCTGCACCCTTGACAGCAACTGCCAGGACAGTTGCAAGCCGCATGCGCGGCTTTCGGTCAATATCAGCAACTTGCTTTATCGCTATTTGCCGGATGAGCTGGCAGCGATGGCGCTGTCTCGTCTGTCACGCTTTCTACTCTATACCAGCCTGACCGGGGGCGTCTTTGGGGTCACCTTCCTGCTGATCCATTCCCTGCGCAACACAGAGAACTTCTCGGCGGCGCTGACGGTCATCTACGGCATTGCACTGATCATCATCGGCGTGTCGGTCTGGATGTTTTTGCTGATCAACGAAAGCCACAGCAGCGCGGTGGCCGAAACCAACCGGCAAACAGACAGGCTGTTGCGCGAGATCCGCGCGCATGAACGCACTGACAAAGCCTTGCAGGCCGCCAAGGAAAAGGCAGAGGCTGCGAACCTTGCAAAAACCCGCTATATGACAGGCCTGAGCCACGAGCTGCGCACACCGCTCAACGCCATTTACGGCTTCGCGCAAATTCTGGAAAAAGACCCGACCATCCCGGCGCATCGGCAAGATTCGGTGACGACGATCCGGCGCAGTAGTGAGCATCTTGCCGGTTTGATTGAGGGGTTGCTCGATATCGCTCGGATCGAAGCCGGGCGGCTTGAGATCATGCGCGACCGGATCAATCTGCGGATGTTTACCCAGCAAGTCACCTCGATCTTTGAGGAAGAGGCCCGATCAAAAGGGATCAAATTCACCGTCAAAACCGAAGGAAAATTTCCCACCTGGGTCACCTTCGATGAAAAGCGCCTTCGTCAGATCCTGATCAATCTGCTGTCAAACGCGCTCCGTTATACCTCTTCGGGTGAAGTCAAGCTGACGGTCGCTTACCGCAACGAGGTTGCGCTAATCACTGTTTCAGATACCGGTGTCGGCATCGATCCGGATTTCCTGCCCAAAATCTGGAAACCTTTTGAACGGGCCAAACATGACCATACGAAAGGGTCCGGTCTCGGCCTGACAATCACCAAACTTTTGGTCGAAATCCTGGGTGGTGACATTGAGGTCGAGAGTGAACTTGGTCAGGGCAGTACGTTCCGCATCAAGTTGATGTTGCCGTCAATCTCGCCCGATAGTGTCCGTACAGCCGATATCGGTGAAAGCTCGAAAACCCTCATGGTCCGCGGTTATAAGGGCGCGCGCAAAAGTATCATGGTCGTCGATGATGACCTGAACCACCTTGCGTTGGTGACCCATGTGCTCGAACCACTGGGATTTGCGGTTTTGGTTGCAGATTCGGCTGAGCTTGCCCTGAGCATGTTGTCTGACTTTCAACCCGACCTCTTCGTGCTGGATATTGATATGCCGGGCCAAGATGGCTGGTCGTTTGCGCGGCAGCTCCGAAATGACGCGCTATCGCATGTGCCGATCGTCATGATCTCCGGTCATGCCAACGCGGCAGAATCGCCGCAAAGTGGGTTGGCACGTTATGATGCGTTTATCTCCAAACCCTACAATCTTGATGACTTGGTGCTGCGCCTTGCCGATCTGCTCAAGATCGACCTTGTGCTCGACACTGATGTATTGGAAGGCCCTTTGGCACCTTTTAGCCAGGCCGCATTCGCCAAATCAATTGAATTTGCAAAGAACGGGCAGGCAAGCGCCCTGCGTCGTCAAATCGCAGATCTCGTGAAAAGCGAAACGCTACCACCAGACATCCTCCGCACAATACAAACAAAACTGTCAGACTTTGACCTGCCCGGCATCGTCAGCCTGCTCGAGGAGCTAGAGCATGACAATGCATGACAAAATCGACCAAAACATCGCCCTCGTGGTTGACGACGATCCCGCGTCTCTGACCATGGTTTCCACCGCCTTGGAGGAAAGCGGCATGACTGTGATCGTGGCCAGAGATGGCCGGACCGCAATTGATCTGGCAAATCGCGTCAGGCCTGATGTCATTCTGCTTGATGCCCTTATGCCGAACATGGACGGATTTGAAACCTGCCGACGATTGAAAGCGCCGCCATTCAGCATACCAACGCCGGTCGTTTTCATGACAGGTCTTTCAGACGCTAACGACGTTGTTCGGGGCCTGAACGCTGGCGGTGTGGACTATATTACAAAGCCGATTGTGATCGACGAAATGATTGCCCGCATCGGTGTCCACATCGTGAATTCGAATTTGATCCAAAGCGCACGCAATGCCTTGGATCAATCCGGTCGGTCGCTCCTCGCCTTTGACCGAGACGGCAATCTGCGTTGGGGGTCGGACAAGGCGTTGGAAGAAATTCAAAACGACAACGACACATTGTCGGGCATCAAAGGTTGGGTTATCGCCAACTGGAGCAAACCAATCTCGCAGATCGACCCATTTGAAACAGAACAACTGCAATTCCAAATGCTTGGCAGGTCCACATCTGATGAGGTTTTGGTCAAATACAAAACAAACCGGACGGAAAGTAACCAAGATCTACTCGCTCGGGAGTTATCATTGACAGCACGAGAGGCCGAGGTGCTCTATTGGTTGACGATGGGCAAAACCAACCGGGACATTAGCGTCATTTTGTCACTCAGCCCGCGAACCGTGAATAAACACCTCGAGCAGATTTTCCAGAAAATGGGTGTCGGACAAGGCGTTGGAAGAAATTCAAAACGACAACGACACATTGTCGGGCATCAAAGGTTGGGTTATCGCCAACT
>JBCBGX010000137.1:0-6169 GCA_038526325.1 Pseudomonadota bacterium
TTCAAAATGGCCAATCAACGAAATAAAAATATACAAATAAGCTAGCTTGAAATTGGTTGACCGATCAAGTCAGACGTCTGGAGAGTTGATGTCGATCTGCGTTATCCTCTTTGAATTTGCGACACTGGTGTAATTGACCTAAGCTTTTGACCAACCGGCATTGAGACCACATAAGGGGGACGCCATGCTTACCAGCGATACCGTCAGCGGCGTGATCATCGGGATATTTATGGGGATGAAAGAAGGCCAGCCGCTTGTGGTTTTTGCGGGCAATCCAGAGCCAGAGGCCATTCCCGCGCGTTCCTTGGTCACATTGCCAACATCGGCAATTGGCTGTGAAGTGGCGCTGCTTTTCGAAGATGATGCACGCGACAAACCCTTGATCATTGGGCGCGTCCTGGCGCCCGCGCCGAATACCGACAGCACAAACGTCATCCGTGACGGGGAAACGGTGAAGGTGACCGCCGATGAACGGATCGAACTGCGCGTCGGCAAATCCTCCATCATTATGGAAAAGGACGGCCATATCACGATTCGGGGGACGTATCTGGTCAACCACGCGTCAGCCAGCAACCGTATCCGCGGCGGATCAATCAATCTGAACTGAATGTCCGTTCCCGTCCTTGAAAACATCGTTCGACAACACGCCGAACAGGCCGCGTTTTTGTGGACTGTCTATGACCGCGCGCTGCTAAACCCCGAAGAGAACCCCGACATGGACGCCGACCGCCTGGCGCGTGTGGTGGAACAGCTAGAGGCGCATTTGGACGGCTTGCGCGTCGCCGGACCGGATGGTTTACGCATCGCTGAAGAGCGGCTTGCGGAATACCGCGAACCAGGAGAACTGTTCGTGGTGAGGATGCTGCAGCCGGGGGCGGAGGGGATGTCGGTGGAGGAGTTGGATTTGGAGAAGGTGCGGAGGTATTTGGAGTCTCAAACTCAAGACTAAAGCGTCCATTTTTCTCCATCATAAATAGCAAAATCAAGTCCCGAATAAGCGACTAATATTTCATCATTCGCGGCCACGCCGAACGGCTTGATGCCATCGAATACAGACGCCAATTCAACTGACCTGAAATCCAAGGAAACGACAGATGACTCTCCCGCGGCAAGGTAAAGACGATCCTTGAAATATGTCAAATCATGTATATTGCCTTCAATGCCATCAATTGAAACAAATTCCTCTCCACGCATATGGTAACAGACCCCTCGGTTACCTGCTACTACAAAACCGTTTGACACTCTTGAAACGCAATTGAGTTGGGAGTTCGTGATCCGTTCGAGCAACTCCCAACTACCAGATACTGATTTAGCAACAAATCCATTTTGCCCACAAACAACTACCTCACATCCACCTGTTGCTATTCCAAATAGCGAATTCTCTATACCGAAGTCTGCAACTGTAAGCCAACTACCGGCGCGTTGCGCCAAACATTTTCCTGCGGCGGAGACTCCAATTATCTCGCTTTCTTCAGAGATGTGGAGTGCCGTTATCGCACGGTCGCACACCTGATCAGAAGTTATGTTGTCGGCGGTCAAGCAAACTATTTCGCCGATAGAGGTTCCCAATACGTACTTGTTGGCATCGACACGCAAAAAGGACGTCACCCATTCTTCGACTTCGAATAAAATTTCATAATCTACACGCAGCGTTGCGACATCCAGCTCGCACACAACTAGTCGGCTAACGAAATTTATGTCGTCTTCGTTAATGACCACAAGTGCTACAAAGCAATCCTTTGAGATTGGTCTTATTTGATTGCAGTCAACCGAAAGACCTACGCTGGTATCAGGGATGAGCATTACCGTAGACGGTTCCTAAATTGCGTGACCCGTTTGAGGAATGTCTTATCTGCATTTCGCCAAGTTGGAATAGCCACTTCGGTATCCTCCTTCATTCCGAGTTCGTCTTTAAAGTACTTATCCATTTCTAACTCTAGACATTTCAATGCCGGATGCTCATTGCCATCTTTATCGGGGTTGAGTTCCGGTGATTTAGCATATCGCATTGCGTTCAAGTCAGCACGCTTCGCATGTTTGTAAGTTGGCTTCCAACCTTTCTTGGCGCGCTTCTGCCAAACCGTCGAATTCCAACGCTGAAAATGTGACTTTCGTCCATGTTCAGTGGACCCGCTCGTCGCGTTTTCCAAACAAACGCAGGGGGCGTCTTCAGCCTTGTACTGTACAGGTCCATTTCCAACACCAGGAAAGGTCATCCCGTTGTTACGACCAGTTCCAACAGTAAAACATGCCGTCTGTGGGAAATGGTCCGATTGTTGCTTGGGCTTTGAGCTGTCGTCATAGTTGCAATTATCTTTCTTATCACCATGCTTATGAACAGATAGTCCGTGTTTCAACAGAATGTCAGGGCAGTCTTCTTTCGAATAGTTTACACCAGCGTAATGCGCCCATGGCGGTGAATTGCCCGCTGGCGACGCATGGTTATTCGTCGCCATATCGGTATTCCGAATAACTGGCTCGCCATCAAATTTCACATCGTTTGACCAGGAATTGAACTGCTCCTTCCCGGTATTCTTCGATGTAATGATGCCCTTCTTCGCGGCACTCCCAGCCTCGGTCCCCGTCGTCTTGGTCAGGTGGCTTTTATTCTTTATATTGACCGTCTTCCCGCCGATCTTGACGGTTCCTGTCCCTTTATCGGTATCACCCGCCATCCCGAAGCTGGGATAGGGGATGGGTACACCCATGGGCGTTGGTGGTGCTTCGGGGGGTGTGAAACATGTATCGGGCATTACAGCGATGGTTTTGGCGTCGACCGCCTTGCCCGAGATCTCTAAGCCGTTGGCAAAGACACCGCCCATCTACGCGGCCTCCCGCGTGTGAAAGACCGCCGCACCGCAGGCGCCTGCATCTGATGATGCCTCGATCAGGACCGGGCTGCCGGGGGTGTAGCCCTTTTCAGCAGCGCTAAGCGCCATGCCGATCATCACCGGTACAGTTGCGGCGCCAATATTGCCGAGCGACTCACCAGGGCTCCAGAGGTCCTGAAACTCCTTCCGGCCCCGTTCCAGCCGCAGGCTCGCCAGTGCGGTTTGCTTGAAGAAATACTGCTCTCCAATCAAATCAGCGATGCGGTATTCAACGTCAGACAGAATTACACCGGCAGTATCCATGGCTTCCTTATAGGCGGCGGTCATCCCGTCACCGCGCAAGGGCAGGTCCAGCCCATCTTCGTCCAAGCCGTTATAGATATAAGCCTTTTCCCGCGACAGACCCAGGCCAGTCAGGACCAACCGCCCCACGGGTTCCGCGCTGCACAGAACCGCCGCCGCGGCCTCGCCAGGGATAAAGCCGTTGGGGTTGTCGGGGCCCAGCAGGCGCTCCTGCCCCAAATAATGCGCAATCGCAGGGCCGGTCAGGTAGCTGTCAACGCCAGCGATCATGACATAGTGCGTCGTGCCCTCGGACAGCATCTTGCGCGCGCGGTCCAAGGCGGCGAACCCGGCGGGGCGACCATGGGCCACCAGCACGGTCCGCTCCCGGCTGCGTGCCTCGACAATCTCGGCCACCATTTCTGCGAAGGCCGGGCCATCATGGGGCAATCTGCCAGGGCGGTCTTCTTCGGCGAGACACAGGATCAATGCGGCGTCTTCTGCGGCTTCCGGCGCCGCGCGCAGCACCTCGACAATCGCACCTGCGACAAGGTGCGCAAGCCGCTTTGCCCCGATCCAGTGCCGCGGCAAAGGCACCGGCGCGCCGATCTGCCACTCCCCCGACCCAGCGACAAAGCGGGTTTCCTGAAACCCGTCCAACCGCCCGCGCATCGCCGCACAGGAGGACGCACGGTCCAGCCCCACGGCCGTAGCCATACCCGCCGCCACGATATCAAGCGTGGCGCTCATACGTCCTCATCCTCGGGCACCGCGACACCTGTCGCACGGATATAGCCACGCCCAGCAGCAATGGCGCGCAGCATTGCGTCGGTCGGCGGCCCGACCCAGCATTCGGTGAATTCAGTCATATGACGATGAATCCGCACCTCGGCCCGCCAGACAAGCGAAAACACCCGCGCCTCGCAATCAAAGATCAACGTATCGGCGACGACTGGCTGATCAAAGCATTTGTCCCGCCCGCGAAAGATCGTCAGCGGAAGGGCGGTTTCAGGCAGGCGAAACCGTTCAATGCCGTATGGCGTCATATTGGCAATCGTCACCTCGGTCCCAGCCTTTGGCGGCGCAATCCATTGATCGGGGGGAGTGGATTGATAGTACCGCTCATCAAAATCCGGCGGAAGGAAAGGAAAGATGTTGTCGACCCAATTGTCGTCATATGTCCCACCGTACTTGATGCGATCGGGCCACGCACGGCTGACCGGGCCCAGCGCCATGGGCGTATAGTCGTCATAAGGTGATCGGACCTCTTGTCCTACAGCCTGCGTATTGGGCAATGCAAGCCCATTGATCCGGTCCTGATTGCGCGGTGTGGCAAAGCCGCGCCCAACCGGGTTGGGCAGATAGAAATCTGGTTGCGGGTTGTCGGGATCAAGCCTGTCTGGCCCGCCAAAAGCCGTATCGTAGGTGAAGGGCGCGCGGGTGAACGGCACGGGTTGCGTCGGAACAATCGCAAGCCCGGCATTGCGCCATTCGCGATATCCCAGCACGTCGAACTGCTTGACCCAATCGCCCACCTTGATCCCCACGCGCACACGCTCTGCCGGCTGGCCTTTTGGGGCATAGGCAGCGCCTTGCGCAATCACCTCTGCATGAGGTTTGCGAAAGGCAAAATCGGTTTCCCACAACGTCGCGGAATGGCCCGGTTCGCCAGTATGCTCATCCGCCATAACAAGCGGGCGCTGGTCCTTGCTGGGCTGTGGGACAGCAGCCGGATCATCAGGAAAATCAAAGGTTCCCCGCACCACCAACGATAGGTATTCGCGCCCTTTCGGGTCCATTCCCATCGTATGCTGATGGACAAAACGCGTCTGATTATAGGTTTGCATGTGCCCGGACCCTATTCGAAATGATAGGCGAAGCCATCGCTGTCGCCTGTCACCTCGACCTTTGTTAGCGTGGTGCCATCCAGCGTTCGGTTTAGCAGAGCACGGCTCAGCTCGGGTAACAGCGTATTCGTCAGGATCGCGTCGATCATACGGCCGCCGCTTTCAATCTCGGTACAGCGCGCCTTGATCAGGTCATGCACACCGTCACCGATGACAAGGTCAGCCTCATATTGCTTGGCCAAGCGTCCGGCAATGGAACGCAGCTTATGGCCCGCGATCACCTCGATCATCTGATCGGACAGCGGATAGTAAGGGATAGTCACAAGCCGCCCCAAAAGCGCCGCGGGAAACACGTTCAAAAGAGGTGCCCGCAAGGCGGCGGTCAATTCATCAAGATCGGGTTTGACCTTCCCATCCTCGGTCATCGCCATAATCTCGTCCGAGCCGACATTCGAGGTTAGTAAGATGAGCGTATTCTTGAAATCAATCCGCCGCCCCTCGCTGTCATCCATCATGCCCTTGTCGAAAACCTGAAAGAAGATCTCGTGCACATCGGGGTGCGCCTTTTCGACCTCATCAAGCAGCACGACAGAATAGGGGCGCCGTCGCACAGCCTCGGTCAGGATACCACCTTTGCCGTAGCCGACATATCCCGGTGGCGCGCCTTTGAGCGTTGAAACGGTATGCGCCTCCTGAAATTCACTCATGTTGATGGAAATGAGGTTCTGTTCGCCGCCATAAAGCATGTCGGCCAGTGCCAGTGCTGTCTCCGTTTTGCCCACACCAGAGGGGCCGCAAAGCATGAAAACACCCATCGGTTTTTCGGGCGCTGACAGTCCTGCGTAAGACGTCTGGATGCGTGACGCGATCATCTCTGCCGCATGGTCTTGGCCGGTGACGCGGGCGCGGATCGTCTTGACCAATTCTAGCGCGCGCTCGGCCTGACTGGCCATCATGCGGCCTGTGGGAATGCCGGTCCAATCTTGCACAACGGATGTAACCGCCGCGGTATCCACCGATGGCAGGATCAGGGGCTTTTCCCCTTGCGCTTCGGTCAATTCCGCCATCTTGGCTTGCAGGTCATCCATAACAGCGCTGCGATCAGCCGGGTCGAGCGCCGGCGCTTCCGTCACATCCTCACCCTCAATCGGTGCCCCGCTTTCGCGCAGCTTGGCGCGTAAGGCGATGATATCAGCCACCAATGCCTTT
>JBCBGX010000138.1:0-6149 GCA_038526325.1 Pseudomonadota bacterium
GTCGTGCCAGCAGCCGCGTCGAACACTTTCACGCTCACTGGCACGACCAGACGCGGCGCGGCCTCCTTTATCCTTTGCGCCATGCCCGTCAGTGTCGGAGCGGCAAAAAGTTCGCCGAGAGGCAAAGCCACGTCGTATTTGGCTTCGATCAGCGCCAAAAGACGTGCTGCTTGGACAGAAGAGCCGCCTTCAAGGAAAAAATGTGCGTCCGGGTTGGGGATTTTATGACCCAGAACCACCGACCAGAGGGACGCAAGCGCACTTTCATCGGCGGTCAATAACCGCGTCGGCTTGGCAGCCTTCCCTGCGAACTGGTGGATGATCTGGTCCGGTTGATCCGTCGCTAATTTGGCCACCAGCCCGCGCTGCAACTTGCCGCTGGATGTGCGTGGCAGACTGCGCGGCGCAACAAAAAATACGGTATCTGGCGGGTGTTGGAACGCCTCGGCAAGACTCATCGCGATTTGACCGGCAAGCATATCTGGATCCGTCGCTTTCAGATCTGTTTTGCTCAACTCCAACGCGACGCCGTAACTTTCACCATCTTCAGTTTGTGTCGCAAAGGCAGCGACCCGCCCGTTGCGTGCAACGGCGGCAGTCTGTTCCAGATGTGCTTCGATATCTGCGGGGTAGATGTTTTGCCCATCAAGGATGATAAGATCCTTAACGCGGCCTGTGATAACCAATTCACCTTCCGCCAGAAAACCAAGGTCACCAGTCCGCAGCCACTTTTTCCGGTCAATCACGCGGAAGGTGTCTGCTGTTACGTCAGGTTTTTGCCAGTAGCCAAGCGCGACGCCGGGGGAACTTACATAGACTTCACCGACCGGACTCGCGTTTGAAAACCCGAATGCCGCGTCGCCGATCCGTATGTCCGTATCGATCAACGGCGTGCCGCAATTTACATAGTTCTTCTTGGTCGTCGGAGATGGCACTGCCGTTGGCGTTGCGTCATGTGCAATGCCGGTGACGGCCAGTGTGGCCTCGGCCAAGCCGTAACACGGCAGAAATGTCTTCTTTGTGAAGCCGACTGCCGAAAATCGATCTGTGAATTGATCAAGCGTGCTATCTCTGACGGCCTCAGACCCCGAAAAGGCGACGCGCCAGGTTGAGAGGTCAAGACCAGCCAATGTCTTGTCGCGAATAGCATCGGCGCAAAGACGATACGCGAAATCTGGTGCGCCAGATATGGCCCCATGATGCTTTGTTATGGCCTGAAGCCACCGTTCTGGGCGCATCAAAAACCGTTTCGGCGACATGTTGACGGTCGTGATCCCCGCGATCAGCGGCATAAGCACGTTCCCGATCAATCCCATGTCATGATACATCGGCAGCCAACTGACGCAGACATCTTGAGGTGATATTGCCGCGCCGACAATCATCGCATGGGCATTTGCCACGATGTTGCCGTGGCTGACCATCACCCCCTTTGGGGCCGAGGTAGACCCAGAGGTGTATTGCAGAAATGCTAGATCATCGGCCTGACATGCGGTGGGCGTGAAGGGCGTGCGAATATCAGGGCAAGCCTGTGGCGTGGTAATCTGGACGTCGGTCATGGATTGCAGGGACTGACATGCAGATGTTTCGGTTATGATCAGTGCGGGCGCGGCATCCGTGATAACCGATTGAAGCCGAGCTTGATGGTTTTGAAGGGTTTTTTCCGGAGGAAAGACGGGCACAGGCACTGTGCCGGCAGCAAGTGCACCCAGGAAAGAGGTGACGTAACTTTCACCAGACTCAAGCGCCAGGAGAACACGATCGCCAGGCTTGCACGATTGGCTTATCCAACTACTGAAGCTGCTGATCCGCGTCAAAAGATCAGCGTAGCTGAGCGCGGTTTCTTCCCCGGTTTGATCGATAAAAACAAAGGCTGTCTTATCACCCATCTCGTGCGCATGGGTCGCAAGTATATCCAGCAACAGCGCTTCGTTCTGAAACCAGGGCAGGTTTTTGTCCTGACGTGTCAATGCGATCGTCCCTATGCCGGTATTTTCTGTACAAGGGACGTGGGCGACATATCGGTCCAAACCTGATCGACATGCTGCATGCAATCTGCCTCTGATCCGGCAAAACCTTCGCGATGCCAACCCTCAGGCACCGGCAGATGGCTGGGCCAAAGCGCATGCTCGTTACGATCATTCACAACAACATAATATTGGTCCGCGTCGTTCATCGCTCACCCCAGTGTTTGGTGTCAGTTACGTTTTCAAGACGGACCACCCGCGCAGAAATTTAATCGGGTTGCGCATTTTCTTCTAAATTTCTGGGGATCAGCTTCGTTTTCAATGCAGTGGAGCCGCCGACGCGCTGCGCGTCGTAAAGGAGAGCATGATGTCGCTTGATACAATTATCGCTTCGGACGAAAGCAAAGCACCTGACGTCATGGCCCGTCGGGTTGCTGACGAAGTGATCGTTGCGCATGACGCTGGTGAGGCGCGCCTTGCCATAACGGAGCGAGGGGCCGGACGGGTGATGCTTGCTGCGCCAACGCAGTCCATTTCTTGGCGCGAGGTCCTGGCAGCGTTCGAGGCCTTGACCAACTGGAACAGCGAAGAAGTGCAGATCATACTGGATCGTCAACACTGGGCGGCCTTCGCGGATCGGCTGATCACATCAGGTGCTGCGGTGGCGCTGAATGATAACGAGATGGCCGTTTTCCCGGCGCTCTTGTGGCAAATACCGGATCTCTGGCTAAGTTCTGAAGTCGCCGCATACCCACAGGTCATGGTTCGGGGGCTGCATGGTCAGCATCCATATCGCCCACCCAAACCAACGGGCGATATGTATCGCCGCTTTATTCCATGGCTTGATCAGGTCTTCAGCCTCCGCGCCCCTGATCCAAAGAACGATATCGATCTCTTTCACAACTGGATGAATGATACCCGTGTTGCCGCATTCTTTGATGAGGCGGGAACGCTTGAATACCATCAGACATACCTCGCCAAAATGGCAGCCGACCCGCATATGATGCCGGTGCTTGGTTGTCTCGATCACGTACCATTTTGCTACTTTGAGCTTTACTGGGCACGGGAAAACCGTATCGGGGCGCATTACGATGCCGGTGCTTGGGACCGGGGATGGCATGTGCTGGTCGGCGATGCCACGAAACGTGGGGCGGATTATATCACGGCGTGGTTGCCGTCGCTGATGCATTACATTTTTTTGGCTGAGCCACGCACCCAAGCGATCGTGGGTGAACCGGCCACGCACCACACCCAGCAATTACGCAATCTGACCCGTTCCGGTTTCGCCCGCGTCAAGGACTTTGACTTTCTACACAAGCGGGCGACGCTTGTACGACTTGAACGCGATTACTTTTTCAACGCCCGCCTCTGGGCGCGACCCGACCCGTCAGATCCGGGGAAACCGCTACAACTTTCTCTGCCCTCCCATGTTCAAAATGGAGCAAATGCATGACCGCAACACATGAAACCTATGACATTCTGGGTGTCGGTTTCGGCCCCTCAAATCTGGCGCTGGCCATCGCGCTGGATGAACATCAGGCCGAAGGCGCACATTTGCCCAAGACCGCGTTTTTGGAAACGCAAAAAAGTTTCGCATGGCATCCAAACATGCTGTTGGACGGGTCGGACATGCAGGTCTCTTTCATCAAGGACCTGGTATCGCTTCGCAACCCGGCAAGCCCCTACAGTTTCATAAGCTACCTACACGCTAAGGGGCGGCTGGAGCGGTTCGTCAATCGCAAGAGTTTTTTCCCAAGTCGCCACGAGTTCAATGACTATTTCACATGGGCGGCCGATCAGATGGGACAGGTTTGCCACTATGACCAAAAGGTTGTTGGCATCCAGGCGGTGCAGGGTGACGGAGGTCAGGTCAGTATGCTGTCCGTCATTTCCGAGAATGAAACCGGCGTTCAAACGATCCGGCAAACTCGGGATCTGGTTATGGCGATTGGTGGGCGGGTGGTTATTCCGGACGTGTTTGCCGAAGTGAACAACAGTCCGAAGGTTGGGCATAGCTCACGCTATCTGTCGGACATCAAGTCACAGCTAGCAAATGCAGAAGGCTCCATGAAAATCGCTGTGATCGGGTCGGGGCAAAGCGGCGCCGAGATATTTTATGATCTGGTAAATGATCCGCATCAGCCAAAGGTTGATTTCATCTTTCGCAGCCATGCGCTGAAGCCATCCGATGACAGCCCGTTCGTGAACGAGATTTTCGATGTCGACTTTACCAGTCATGTCTATCATCAGCCCAAAGAACAGCGGCGTGCACTAATCAACGAATATTCGAACACCAACTATTCAGTCGTTGACGGTGACCTGATCGAACAGATCTATGGCGTCTTTTACGAACAGGACGTCGTTAACGGCGACCATTACGGCTTGCGGCGTAGTACGACGGTCACTGCGGCACGAAAAAAGGGCCAACAGATCGTGCTTGAACTCCACGACACGCATAACGATCACCAGGAAGAGCAGACTTATGACCTTGTTGTGCTGGCAACCGGCTTTCGCCGGCGTTTGGGCGAAACCATGATGCGGGATCTACAGCGCTACATCACCAATGCAGAGGTTGGGCGGACCTATCAGCTGGGAACAACTGATGATTTTCAACCACGCCTTTTCCTGCAAGGTTATTGCGAAGAAACCCACGGGTTGAGCGATACGCTGCTGTCGGTGCTGGCGGCGCGTGCAGACGAAATTGCCGAAGACCTTTTGCGTGACTACGCGCCCAAATCGGTTGTCATGTCTGCGGCTGAATAATGTTCCTTGATCAGGCAATTCAGCCAGATTGGCATCCGGACTGGGCAATACAAAACCCGCAAAGTCCTTTTCGCATGATCTGCTTTCCTTTTGCGGGCGGCAGCGCTGGTGCCTGGTCTGATCTGCATAAAAACATGTCAGAAATGGCGTCGGTGCTTCCCTATGAAATGCCCGGACGCGGGACGAGATTTTTGCAGCCTTGTGAAACCGACCGAAATCGCCTGGTCGCGCGTATAGCCGACGACCTGCGCCCGTTCTGCGGGGGCAATCAGCAACTTGTGCTGATGGGGCATTCGATGGGGGCCGTGTTGGCGTATGAGGTCGGTTTGAAGCTGGGCGGGAACATACCGTTGATCGTTTCAGGTCGGGCTGCGCCAGGTCTGTCCACACGGGTGACTGACCTTTCCGATCAAGCGCTCATCACCCGCATGCGTGATTTTGGCGGAACGTCCACGGAAATCCTCGAGTGCCCAGAGATGTTGGATGTGTTGCTTCCAATCATGCGGGCCGATTACCAGCTTGTGACATCGCAAAGTGACGTGATGCGACCGTATATTGGTCCTGTTCTGGCACTTGGTGGACGCGATGATCACACCGTACCCATAAACAAGTTGGCCGCATGGAGCCGTTACTGCAAAGACCTTCAGACTGCGGTGTTCCCTGGCGGGCATTTCTTTATTAACAGACAGTTGAACGCGACATGTGATTGCATGAAAAACTGGTTGGCCACGATCTGAATGCTTGCCCACGTGTTCTGGACCTCAGATCCGAAAGCGCTGGTGGCCTTGCGGCAGTTCTGCACAAAAAGCGACCATGCCTACGCGGATCGATTCTCCAATGAACATGATCAGGCACAGCGGCGTGCCTGTTATGGTTTGCTGCGTTTCGGACTGAGGAAATGCGCCCCGTACTCGGAGAAGTACGATATCGTCCGCGAAGGCAGCGGAAGACCGTCGCTTTCAAATAGTTTCGACCCGTCAATCTCGCTCTCTCATGCACATTTTGGCGTTGCTGTCATGATTGGGCAGAACTGCATGGTCGGTGTCGACATCGAACAAGATCAAGCAATCTCCGTCTGGGAAGAGATCACGCAAGTTATCCCCCTTGGACATGCGGCTGATCCGTTGGCGAAACTACGATACTGGACAGCCTCAGAGGCCTGCGCGAAATCGCACGGTCAGGGATTACCCGCGATTGCCAGCACAGGTGTTCCGTATCGGCCTGATCAAGGTGACAAGCCACAGTGGGTCACCTGGAACCAGAACGCACCGCGGGACATCAGTACAATCAGAATACCAAGAGGCGTGCTTGCCTATGCGGTATCGGCTGGGACGCCTGTGACGGTATCGGAACTGCGTGAAAGCGCTATCACATAGGCAAGCACGCCTCTTGGTATTCTGATTGTACTGATGTCCCGCGGTG
>JBCBGX010000139.1:0-6124 GCA_038526325.1 Pseudomonadota bacterium
TCCCCTTGCCGGTCATCACGCCCCAGGTCCCGCGCCAATCACGCCACTGGATCCCGGCCTCGTAGTAGACTGTCAAGGGGATCAATCGACAGATTGAAAGGGCCTACGGTGTCGTTGCGTCCCGCTATCGTCCGGGTGACGATATCGTTTTGGTGGGCTATTCGCGTGGCGCTTATGCGGTGCGGTCGCTTGCGGGCGTGATCGATATGGTAGGTCTTGTGAAGGCAGACTGCGCCACTGTCCGTGCAATACGACAGGCTTACCGTCATTACCGCATCGGGGCGCGCAGCCCAACGGCCCAGGACTTTCGCGATCATTACTGCCACCCTGATGTCCAGGTCGAAGCTGTTGCGGTCTGGGACACAGTCAAGGCTTTGGGTCTGCGACTTCCTATTGTTTGGAGGTGGGCGCAAGCGACCCATGATTTTCACAACCACGCGCTGGGCGGCCATATCCGTAATGGGTTTCACGCGCTGGCGATGGATGAACGGCGCGAGGCCTATTCCCCGGTGATGTGGGCCTGTCCCCCCGGATGGAAAGGACATATGGAGCAGGTCTGGTTTCGTGGCACCCATGGTGATGTGGGCGGACAGGTGTGGCGGAACCCCTCTTGCCGCCCGTTGGCCAATATCCCGCTGGTTTGGATGCTTGAACGGCTTGAGATGTGCCGGGTCCCTTTGCCAATCGGTTGGCGCGACCGGTTTCCGCAGGACACGGCTGCACCGTCCATTGGGTCCTGGCGAGGCTGGGCAAAAATATTCCTGTCGCGACGCAAACGGATCATCGGACGCTGCCATTCGGAAAGCCTGCATGAAAGCGTTTCAAGCCACGTGGCCAGCGACGGCGTTGGTCCGCGTGTAAGTGATCCGGCGCAAGGCTGATACCTAGGTGACCTGCATGATCAGGCAGGTGGTTGATCCGGTGGCATAAAGCTTGCCATCTTTGGCCCCTCGAATTTCGCCATGCGAGATGCCTGTTGACCGCCCTGCATGGTCAATTGTTCCGATGGCAAGGATTTCTGTCTCAAGCGGGATCGCGCGGGTCAGGTTCACTTTGTATTCTAGGGTAGTGTAGACCGACCCTTTCGGCAACATCGTCATCACTGCACAGGCCATACAACTGTCTAAGAGCGTGCCGTACCAGCCGCCATGCACCCCGCCCATCGGATTGGTCTGCGCAAATCCAGGTGTGCCGCGAAATGTCACCTTTCCCTTTTCGACCTGATCAAGCTGATAGTTCAACAAGGTCGAAATAGGAGGGCGGGCAATGCGGCCTTCCAGAATTCCCTGCATAAATTCCAGCCCCGACATGGACAGGATCGTGTCGTGGTCAGGTAGCTCTGCCAAGGATTGGGCGGCGAACATGGGTCGGCTCCGGGCTTTCGTATTACCCAAAGCTGTCCTGTCAGGCCACGTTTTGCAACCGCACTTTCGGCGTGACACCCAGTGCATGACAAATGTCGCGGGTCAGCTCAGGGCGGTTCAGCGTGTAGAAATGCAGATGCTCCACCCCGCCTTGCAACAGGTCATCGCACAGCTCGGTCGCGACGGCTGTGGCCAAAAGCTCGGTCGTGCCGTCACGGGTGGCATGGGTGAAACCATCGTGGATCACTTGCGGAATATTTGTGCCACATTGGGCGGCGAATTTCTGTGTGCCCGCCCAGTTTTCAATAGGCAAGATGCCGGGGATAATCGGTGCGTCAATGCCCGCTTTCACACAAGCATCGCGGAAGCGAAAAAACGTCTCCGCTTCAAAGAAAAACTGGGTGATGGCAGCCGATGCGCCAGCGTCGATTTTGCGCTTGAGAAAGGCGATATCGGCGGCCTGATCGACGGCTTCGGGGTGTTTTTCGGGATAAGCGCCCACGCGAATGTTGAAATCTCCAGTGTCGGCCAGCGCTGCGATCAGCTCAATCGAACTGGCAAAGCCATCGGGGTGGGGCGTAAACCTGTCCTGCCCCTTCGGCGCGTCGCCGCGTAGGGCCACGATATCGGTGACACCTTCCGCGGCATAGCCTTCGGCGACCTCAAGTGTCTCTGCCCGTGTTGCATCCACGCAGGTCAAATGTGCGGCGACTGTCAGGCCGCTTGTCTTGTGGATTGTGCTGACAGCCTCGTGCGTCAGTTTGCGCGTCGTGCCGCCTGCGCCATAGGTGACTGAGACGAAATCAGGGTCAAGCGGTGCGAGTGTATTGACGCAGTCCCACAGCCGGAAGGAGCCTTCGAGCGATTTCGGCGGAAAGAATTCGAACGAAACGTTTGGAGCGGACATGGGGCGGCCTCTTGCTTGATTTCGCTTTATCCCATCTCTATGAATCTGAGGCAAATTCATAAACTTCACGAAGGTCATGAGGGCGGCTCATTAATGCATATCGAGTTTCGGCACTTGCGCACGATCAAGGCGATCCATGACACCGGCGGTTTGGCCAGGGCCGCGGATCAATTGAATATCACGCAGTCGGCTCTTTCGCATCAGATCAAGGGGATCGAGGATCAGGCGGGGGTGGAGTTGTTTGTGCGCAGGTCCAAACCGTTAAAATTATCGGCTGCTGGGATGAAAATGCTGGCTGCTGCAGAAGAAATTTTGCCGCGTGTCTCGGCGTTGGAGGAGGAGTTTTCCGGTCTGGTCGCTGGCAGCGCGGGGCGGTTGCACATCGCGATTGAATGCCATGCCTGTTTCGAATGGCTTTTCCCGGTGTTGGAACAATTCCGCAAGGCCTGGCCAGAGGTCGATGTGGACATTCGCCCCGGCCTTGCGTTTGATGCGCTGCCAGCCCTGCGTAAGGAAAGAGTTGACCTTGTGGTGTCGTCTGATCCCGAGGAGTTACCGGAAACGGATTTCACAGCACTCTTTGACTACGAGCCGGTGTTTGTGGCCGCAGCACAGCATCCGCTTGCGCAAAAGGATGCAATAGTTGCCGAGGATTTCCGGGGTGAGACGCTGATCACCTACCCAGTAGATCGCGCGCGGCTGGACGTTTTTTCGCAATTGCTGATCCCTGCCAAAGTGGAGCCGGCAGAAGTCCGCCAGGTGGAATTGACGGCAGTGATCTTGCTTTTAGTGGCGTCGAATAGGGGGGTTGCGGTTTTGCCCGACTGGGTTGTGCGACAAGTGCAATACAACTCCGATTATGTGACACGCCCGTTGACCAAGAATGGTCTTACAAGGCGACTTTATGCTGCAACACGTCGAAAAGATACGACGCTCCCATATATGGCGCATTTGATTAGGTTGGCGCGGCAGGAGGCAGTCAAGCTACAGCGGAGCTGAGGCGAAGGTGGTGCAGGCTACTTTGATCGTTACAAGCGTTGCGCCCGGGCCAAATCCGTCAACGTATTGAAACCTTTGATGACCGCTTTGGAAGGGCTGGGGCTGGAAGAGCGTCCACCGGTTTGCTAAGCCACGTCATTTCGTCGCGGCGACGGCATAGAAAAGTATCGGCCCTCGGTCTCAAGCCGGATCAACACCGCGTCTGACGGCATCGCCATCCCATAAAGATATCCTTGGACCACATGACATCCCGTATCGCGTAGCGTTTCGACCTGTTTGTTGGTCTCTACACCTTCTGCGACGACCTGAACGCCCAGGCACTTGCCGATGCTGAGCAGTCCGTTCACCAGAATATGCGAGGCCGGATCGACACCCAGATCACGGATAAATCCTGTGTCGAGTTTCAGTTCATCAAATTCCAGATCCTTAAGGTGTTGGAAAGACGCAAAACCAGTTCCAAAATCATCCAACGAGATCCGAACACCTGAACAGCGGAAATTGCTGATAGAGCGTTGGATGATATCGCTGGACCGTGCGATAAAGATGTCCTCGGTTATCTCGAACGTCAGGTGCTGACGCAGATGAGGATACCGGTCAATTATGGCCAAAAGATCGTTGTGCCCTGAAACCGTCGCCAAAGTCACCTCGGACACATTAATCGAGATTTGACCCGGATCGAACCCCTCTGATGTCCAGGTCTGAATATCTTGCAAGACCCGCTCTGCGGTGTGGATCATGAATTCGCCCTGCAGGCCCAATTCATTGATTTGAGGAAGAAACTCTGCTGGCGAAAGCACACCATGTTGTGGGTGTTCCCATCGCGAAAGCGCTTCGAATCCGATGATACCATTGGTGTCGAGCGAGACTTTAGGCTGATAATATGGGACAATTTCTCCTGCGCGCATTGCACCAAGCAGGATATTGCGGTCTTCTAGGCTTGCCCGTACCGGAAACGCATCTTTGTCAAATATCATTTGCCGTTTGTCAGGGTCCTGCTTTGCCAAATACATCGCCTGATCCGCTCCGGACATCAGCGACGCGATTGTAGAAGCGTCGTGACCTTGCCGCGCAATGCCAACGCTGACACCGACTTGCAGTTTCTTCTGTTCAAATTGGATGGGTTCGTTGATGCATGCCACGATACGTTCGCCGAATTTCAACGCCATTTGGGCTGAGGTCAGGTTGGTTTTTACGATCGCAAATTCGTCACCCCCCAATCGGGCTGCCTGCCCATCACCGTCCGTGAGTTGCCGCAGCCTGTCGGCGATGTCGATCAAGACAGCATCGCCAGCCGTGTGGCTGTAGCTGTCATTGATCGGCTTGAAGCCATCTAGATCCAGTAGAAAGACTGTTACGCCAAGCCTATTGGCATGCTGGCGCATCAAGCTTTCAAGTTGATCGTCAAAGGCCCGCCTGTTCATGAGGCCCGTCAAAGGATCATGCCGCGACAGACGCTCAAGCTCGATCAATCTGGCGTTTGCTTCTTCGCGGGCACGTTCAAGCGCGCGATGCGTGTCGTTTTGCCGTGTCATCGTTTCCAAGGAATTGACGATGTAAACGATGAACATCGCGGCAGCACTGACCCATTCTATTTGTGTGCCAGAGTGTGCGGGGTTTTCTGACATGATCCATAACATCAGAAAAATCGTCGCAAACGCGGGGGTCATCTGGCTCCAATTGTAAATTGGGAGCAGGCCGAATGTGTTCGTCACGTGAACGCAAATTCCGAACGTCCAAACAAACGCGCCAAGAAGAAAGGGGGTCGCGTCACTATGTGAAAGGATGATGGAGTAAGACAGAAAACTGAGCATCACCAGCCAGTTAACGACAAATACAAAAATCGCTTCGCGTAGACTGAATGGATCTTCAAACTTGCCCGCCCGTTTGTTGATCGGGTTCGCTATGATTTCCAGCGCGGTGATGCAGGCCATCACAATGAGAGCCGGTATTGCAAACCCTGCATAGGTACAGATACCGGTGGCTAACGCCGCTGTGGCGACACGTTTGGAGACGTCGCTGCCCGAGATATGGCCCGCGATCTGTATCTGGTGCGTGAAATGATTGGTCCAGTTATGCCGCATTCAGCTATCAGCCTCCTGCGGACCTTATGGCGAAGTCCCACCAACAATACGTTAAACGTCACAAAACAAAGCGGTTTAGGTTAACGCCTCGTTACCCCCTTGTTTCGCCTGTTTCTTGGGCCTATACGCCGCCTTCGATCCCCATATGGAAGGGCCCAAAATGGCTGGCAGCGCAAATCTGAACGTGATGATGAAAACCGCTCGCAAGGCCGGGCGTGCGCTGCTCAAGGATTTTGGCGAGGTTGAGAACCTGCAGGTCAGCATCAAAGGGCCGGGCGACTTTGTCAGCCGCGCGGACAAAGCGGCCGAGGCCATGATCCGCGAAGATTTGATGCATGCGCGCCCGACTTATGGGTTTCTAGGTGAAGAAGCGCAGGAGACCCCCGGTGACGATCCGACACGTCGCTGGATTGTTGATCCGCTCGATGGGACCACGAATTTTTTGCATGGTCTGCCACATTGGGCGGTTTCGATTGCGTTGGAACATAAGGGGCAGATTGTCGCCGGTGTGATCTATGATCCGGTCAAGGACGAAATGTTCTATGCCGAAAAAGGCGCCGGTGCGTGGATGAATGAAAGCCGGTTGCGTGTCTCGGTCCGCCACCGGATGATCGAGGCGATTTTTGCCACTGGCCTGCCCTTTGCCGGCATGGCCCATCTGCCGGAGGCCCTGCAAGATCTCGCGAGGCTTTTGCCGGCTACCGCTGGCGTGCGCCGTTTCGGGGCGGCGGCGCTTGACCTGGCTTATGTGGCGGCCGGCCGCTATGACGGGT